>JBDRIL010000031.1:0-40009 GCA_043815885.1 archaeon
CCTGGAAAGGGATGGATTGGAATTGATTCAACCTACAGAGAGGCATTGTATGTGGATGGAACGCATTTGGTTTTGGCTTATGTAAAGGATCCATCAGAGGCAGTGGAAAAAGTAATAATGCCTGAAAGAATTAAGGTTGAATTAATAAGGCAAGAGCCAGAAATTGAAATAAATTCTAGAAAAGAATTCAGCGGAATCACTGGAATTAAAGCAATTATTCCTGAAAAGCTTTCTTCCGGAGAAGCATTTGAATTAGGGATTAAAGCAGAAAATTTAACTGAAAGATACGTGATTCTTCCTGTTTCCCTTCAAATGCATGAAGATTTTTCAGTGGAAGGAGAAAATGAATTACTGGAATTGTTTTCTCCTGGAGAGAAAAAGGAATTTAATTGGAGTGTTAGTGTTCCTTCAGTGAAGGAGGGAAGCAAGGTAACCTATGACTTCTTTGTTAAGACAATTGATGAAACAAGGAAGGAAAAGATTGCTGTAGAGAATGCATTTGAAGAGGAAAGGAAAGTTGTTTCAGAAGAAGAGAAAGAAAAGCCATTAATGGATTTAATTGGAGAGGAAATTGACTTCATTCCTGCCTTGATTTTGCTGGGTTTTGTTGCAGTGGTTTTATTGGTTGTTTTCCTTAAAACAAAAAAGTAATTAAATTCTTTGATTCAAGAGATATTCTTAGGCGGCTATGGTCTATTGGCATGATTCGACCTTGCCAAAAAACTTTTAAAAAAAGTTTTATCAAAAGTCGGCAAAAAAACTTTTAAAAAGATTTTCATGAAATGCAATGAGGTCGCGAACCGGGTTCGATTCCCGGTAGCCGCATTCAAAAATCATCTGCTGGGTGGAAGGGATTGCAGGATTTTTTCAAGGGCTTCATTGGCAGTTGTTCCTTCTCTGATAAGCACATAGATTTCATTCCATTTGGCAGGATTGACTTCTTTTGCTGCCCTAAGCAGTCCAAGGATTCTTTCCATTCTGGTTACTTCACTTTTAAACCACATCAACCTTTTGGGGTCTTTTTCTGTCCTGAGAGAGTTATTGTGAGAATTTATTTTATTTTTCACGCTAACAGTGTCCATGGAATAATTGGACATTGTCCAAAATATTCTTGCATTTGAAATCCCTGTTTTCTTTGAAAGTTTGTTTAAGTAATCCCCTGTTCCCTCAGGAAGTTTTTTACTGAATTTTCTGGCCGTCAAATCAGGTTTTGCTTGAAAGTTTTTTTCAAGCTTAACTGCCTTTTTTTCTTGTATTTTATTAGCTATTTTTGGAACAAAATGAGTTGCTACTGCAGTAGCTCCAAGAAATAATAGCACCCCCCCAACAACCTTGGCAGTTCCCTTAAAGCTTCTCCACTTTTCTCTCCTCAGTCTACTGCGTATGGAAGGCTTGATATTTCTCCCCATAAAAAAACCAGTATAAAATTAAGGGATGCACTTAAATTTAATTCTTTCTGTTCCTATTTAAATAGGAAGGGAAACACTGAAAAAGCTTTATTTTTTAAAATAGTTAAGCACTTAATTAATAGTTGCTTTCGAGCGGTCTCTTTAAGGGAGGATTGGAATTCTCCTGTGAGGGAGGTATCGGAATGACAAATCAGTTATTGCGTTTAAAAACATTATTTTTCATAAACTGATTTGTCACGTAGGTTCTGATGCGTTCGTGGTCTAGTGGTTAGGACATGAGCCTTCCACTGGTGAAAGTTTGCAAAAAACACTCAATGTTCTAGTGATCTTTTACTAGAGAGATAGCTCATTACCCGGGTTCGAATCCCGGCGAGCGCATTTATTTAATTCGTTTAATTATTCTTTTTTCTGCATTTGGGATGAGACAGTGGCAGAAGGAATAAGGAATAATATAATGCAGCATTTTAAGAAGAAGTGAAATAACATAATGGATAAATTAATTCAATTAATAAAATTGATTATAAAAACAGGGGAAATGAGCTGCCCCAAAATTATTTAAAACCAGAAAAAAATATGTATTAATATGAAAATAAACAAAGAACTAGCAGAAGTTACAGGCGTAATTCTTGGTGACGGTTGCCTCTCTGAATATTATGTTAAAAGTGAACAAAGAAGACGACAGGAAATTGCATTTACTGGCAGCAACGAAGATTTTTTATATTACAAAGAATTTGTAAGACCTGTTTTCATAAAATTTTTTGGGACGAAAGGCCGACTTTTCATTAGGAAGGATGATAACTCTACAAGATTTCATGTTATAAACAAGCCTGTTTTTGAATTTTTCCATAGCATGGGCTTGCCATCAGGGAAAAAACCATCTTATTTAAAGATCCCAAATAAAATTATGAAAAAACAATGCTTAAGTTTAGCTTGTGTCAGAGGCATTTGGAATACTGATGGGTCAATTTATCGTCGGTTTACTAAAAGATATCCTTCCCAAAAAAAATTTTACGGTAATTATTTGGTTATGCAGTTAAAGATGAATACAAAACCTTTGCTAACACAAGTAAAAAAAATATTAAATGTGGCAGACATTGGAACTACTTCAATTACTAAAGAGAATAAAGCATTTGTATTACGAATTACAAAACAAACTAGTATATCTAGGTATCTAACCACAATAGGTTTTTCCAACAAGCATCATTCCAATAGAATAAAGTCATTCAACATCCCCGCAACAGTTAAATTCTTTTCCTAATACTTTCTTCTTGAGTGGGCCCGTAGCTCAGTCGGTAGAGGAAAGGAAATTATAGATTTTTATGATACTCCTTTTCGCCGTAAGCACTTGGCTCTTAACCAAGGGGTCGGGGGTTCGATTCCCCTCGGGCTCGCTTTAAAAGAAGGCAGTTTTGGGTTTGTAGCGGGTTCAAACAACTATTTATATACTTTTTGGTAACTAATATTTATTAGTTAATAACTTTTAGTGATTAATATGTTAAAGCAAAAACAGGTGCAGAAGCTTAAGCATTCTCCCACTTTGAATACTGTTTTGATGGTTGAGAATACTTTGAAGGATATAGATGAAAGCATTGTAACTGTTGCAGAACTTAAAAGGAAGTTGCCTTTTCAAGTTAATCATTACACTTTGAAAGTGATTCTTGAATATTTGGAGGAAAGCAATAAGATTGCGGTTAGTATGAAAGGCATTACTTGGATTCACAATACTAATCCAAATCTAAGGAAAGCTGTTTCTAGAGGACTTGAGTTATGAAGACTGTTAGAGTCATTCTTTCGCCTGAAGCAGAAGAAGTATACAAGCACTTAAACAAGGAAGCCGAGAACTCTAAAATTGAAAGAACCATTCTTAAAGCAATAAACAACAAACTGGGCTTAATTAAAGCAAACATTCATTATGGGCAACCAATATCGAAAAAGTTAATTCCAAAAGAATACAAGGAAAAATACGGAATAAATAATTTATTCAGGGTAGAACTGCCAAATTACTGGCGAATGCTTTATTCCCTCACTGAAGGGGAAACAAAAATAGAAATAATTGCTTTTGTACTGGATTTTGTTGACCACACAGAATATAATAAAAAATTCAGATACGGGAAAAAGTAAGTTATTGGCTCGCTCGGGCTCGCTTTAAAAATAATGACTAGTTTATAGTAGAAGGCCAATTATTGCTGTAGGAAGATTCATTGCAAAGGCTACTGTGATTATTCTTTTTGTTTGGATTTCCCTGAGAATTATTCTTAGCATTAATGATTCTGCAAGGAAAACAAATGCTTCTGTTAAGAGAAAACTCTGAAAAAACTGGTTGAATCCCAATGGAAGGACAAGCCAGACTATTGGAAGGGTTATTGAATTAATTAAGATTGAAGCAAAAAACAATTTTTGTACGGGAGTTTCCTTGAAAAAGAATGAAACAAGAATAATTGTTTCAATTAAGCAGGTTAGAATTAAAGCTTGAATAAAGGCATAAGTCATTTTACATCTTTGGCTTTTTTGTTTGTTTGGTTTTCTTTACAAGAAAGTACAAAGTGAAGGCAATTATTACAACAAAAGCGATTACCAGGATTATTACAATAAATGGATTGAATATCACGACATCTGCTGGGCCTGGAACCAAATGATAACCCGCTTTTTCCGCTTTCATTGTGCCTTCTGATTCATTGAATTCGCTTACATTAATTTTAATGTTTTTGTCTGGTTCTAATTGAATTGTGTTTGATGCAAGATATGTTATTCCTTTTACTTCAAGCACACTCTTTTCCAGTGATTGCTTTTCTTCAAGCCCGCTTAAATCGGAGTTTTTTATTGCATAAACTTTTATTGTCGTATCTAATTTATAGACACTGTTCTCCCTTGCACTAACTTTATTTAGAGTGTCCTCCCAAAGGTTTCCTGCATAATAGAAAGAATATTCAGGGAAGTCATCTTGATTAGAAAGGTCAAAGGAATATGAAGGCGACGGTCCAATGTCTGCTCTCACCAAAGCAAAAACAAACAAAGCAATTGTTATGGCAATCAAGGTTTTCTTCATAAGTAACTATTTTTAGGTTAAACTTATTTATATTGTTTTTCATTTAAGTAGGTTAGTGGCTTAAAATGAATCCAAGACAGAAAGATTTTGTCAGGAAAATTGCTTTAGAGAGAATGTACAGGCTGATGGAGTTAGCGGAAGAGAATTTTAGGGAGAAGCCTGAAAGAAGCAGGGAATACATTCAGTTAATGAAAAAGATTAGTTCCAGGAATAATACTCCTGTTCCAAGAGAATTGAAGGAAGGCTTCTGCAAGAAATGCTGCAGTGTTTTGGAGAAGGGAGTGAATTGCAGTGTGAGAGTGAAGAAGGACTTTTTGCTGCTTAAGTGCAGGGAATGCGGGAAAGAGAAGAAATTGTTTTTAGAGAAAGAGAAATTGGTTATTGGATTGACTGGAGGAGTGGCTTCAGGGAAAAATGAGGTTGCAGGGATATTGAAGGAAAAGAAAGCAGAGATAATTGATGCAGACGAGATTGCAAAGAAAGTGGAAGAGAAAAGAAAGGTGAAAGGAAGGATTGTGGGGGAGTTTGGAAAAGGGATTTTGAGGGATGGAAGGATTGAGCATAAAAAATTGGGGGAAATTGTTTTTTCTGACAGAAGGAAGTTAATGAAGTTAAATGGAATTGTTCATCCTCCTGCATTAAAGGAAATAAGGAAGAAAGTGAGAAAGAGCAGGAAGAAGGTCGTGGTGATTAATGCTCCTTTGTTGCTGGAAGCAGGAATGAATGGAGAAGTGGATAAAGTGATTGTTGTTTCCTGCAGCAGGGAAAAGCAGTTGGAGAGGCTGGAAAAGAGAGGTTTGAGCAAGGAAGAGGCATTGAATAGGATTAATGCGCAGATGCCTTTAAAGGAAAAGGAAAGCAAGGCTGATTTTGTTATAGAGAATAATAATGGTTTAAAGGAATTAAGGAAGAGAGTATTATTGGTGTGGGAGAAACTGAAGGGAATAAAATGAAGATTGGGGTTTATGCCGGAACATTTGATCCGATTACTAATGGGCATATAGATGTGATAAATAGAGCGTTAAAGTTGTTTGATGAGGTTATTGTTGCTGTAGGGGAAAACCCGCAGAAAAAGCCATTGTTTTCGCAGGAAGAGAGAATTGAATTAATCAGGAATTCTTTGAATGGAATGAAGGGAGTAAAGGTGGAGGAATTTAATGGATTACTTGCAGAATATATGAAGAAAAAAGGATTGATGTTTTTGGTCAGGGGATTGAGGGCAATAAGTGATTTTGAGGGGGAATTCCAGCAGGCAATAATGAATAAGAAGTTAGGGGGAATTGAGACAGTTTTCTTTATGACCAGTACAAAGTATTTTTACCTGAATTCCACTACTGTAAAGGAAGTAGTGAAGTTGGGTGGAAGCATGGGGGAATTGGTTCCGGAAGAAGTGGAAAATGCATTGAAAAAGAAGTTTTTGCAATAACAAAAGCATTAAAAAGCTTTTTTTAGTCTAATATTTATTGAATTAGCCTGTTTTTTTAAGGGAGCACCGCAAGGTGACGATTCTCTTGAAACAGATTTTTTTTCTTTTAAAAAAACGGGTTTTTTGAGGTAATTTTTTATGGTTTCAGTGTTTGATGTAAATGCAACGGAATTAATTGAAGAGATGACTAAGGACTTAAAGCAGAATAAGAATATTGTTGAGCCATCCTTTATTCCTTTTGTAAAGAGCGGAAGGCATAAGGAAAGAGCGCCATTGCAGAAGGACTGGTATTTCAGGAGAATGGCTTCAATTTTGTACAGGGTTTTTGTTGACGGTCCAGTAGGGACTGAGTCATTGAGGAGTTATTACGGGGGAAGAAAGAATAGGGGCGTAAGACCTCATAAAAAATTCAAGGCAGGGGGGAAAATTGTTAGATGTTGTCTGCAGGCATTAGAGAAAGAGGGTTTAGTGGAAAAGGAAAAGAAGGGAAGAAAGATTACTGCTAAAGGACATGCTTACCTGAATAAAAAGGCAAAGGAATTATTGAAGAAGAATAAGAAATGAGTTGAATGTGAAATGGATTTAGAGGACGCAAAAAAGCAGAGAATGGAGGAATTAAAGAAGAAGTACTCAGAACAGGAAACAGGGAGACAGAAGGCAGCAGAGGTTGAAGGCCAGATTAATCTGTTGCTGAAGCAGATATTGGATGAAAAGGCAATGGAAAGGCTTTCAAATGTAAAGCTCGTGAAAAAAGAACTGTATTTGCTTGCAGCACAGAACTTGATTTATCTGGCCAAGAGGGGAGAAATTGAAGGCAAATTGAATGATTCTCAATTGAAGCAGTTGCTTGAAAGGCTTTCTGCTGGCACGAAAAGGGAAATAAAAATAAAGAGAAAGTGATTTTTATGGCTAGAGTAAAGGAAGAAGAAAAAAAGGAATTTTTTATTTCTCAGAGGAAGAAGATCGGTAGAGGAATAACTAATGCCCCGGTATGGATTATCCAGAAGAAGGGGGAAAGAATCTGGAACAAGAAACAGAAGGGAACTGGAAGCAGATTGATTTAGGGAAAATGTATAAGAAGAGTCTGAAGGGACAGGGAAAGGAAGTGAAGTAAAATGGCAACCAATACTTACACTATTCCATTAAAGCACTTGTTTAAGACTAATAAGGAAAGAAGAGCAAAGAAAGCAATAAGGGAGATAAGAAGGTTTCTTGCAAAGCATAAGAGGCTGGATGAAGAAAAGATAGTGATTGCTGGAGAGGTAAATAAAGAGGTCTGGAAGAAAGGAATGTACGGGATTCCGAGAAAGATTGAAGTAGAGTTAATGGAAGAAGAGGAAAAGACAATTGTTTTTTTGAAGGGCGGCAAGGAAGGAAAGGAAAGAGCAAAGAAAAAGAAGGAAGCGGAAACAAGAAAGAAAAAGGAAACTGAGGAAAAGGCAAAAAAGGGAAAAGATAAAGAGGAAAAAAAGGAAGGAGAAGAAGAGGAAAAAAGGAAGAAAAGAAGGCAAAAGAAAAGGCAACAAAAGAAGGAATCATTGCTGCAGAAAAGGACAAGAAGAAGCAAAAGAAGGAAATGGCAAAGGAAGGAAAGGGAGTAGATGCAAGAAAGGCACAGACCGAAAGACACGATGGCGGAAACAGATGAAGATAAAGAGAAAGAAAATAAAGGGGAGTCCTTTTATTGGAGTCTTTGGCTTGACAACGGAAAGGATTGGATTGTTTCCAAGAATGGATAAAAAAGAGAGAAAAAAGATTGAAGATTTTTTGGAAGTAGAAGTAATAGAGACAACGATTGGAAACAGTAATTTGATTGGAGTGCTTACTGCGGGAAACAAGAAAGGATTTGTGGTGGGAGAGATAGTTGAAAGCGATGAGTTAAGGGCTCTTGAGCAAAAAGGAGTAAATGTAAAGGTTGTGCCTGGATTGAATGCACTGGGAAATTTGATTGCATTGAATGATTATGGTGGAATCCTGAGCAGGCTTATTCCAAAGGAAACAGCAAGAGAAATAAAGAATTTTTTCAAGATTCCATTTATTGATGCAGGGATTGCCAATACAGAGATTGTCGGAAGCTGTATTGCCTGCACGAATAAGGGATTTATTGTGAATCCAGGAGTAACAAAGAAGGAAATGAATGCAATAAACAAGGTTTTAAAGGTGAAAGGAAGTGCTTCAACAGTGAATTACGGTGACCCATTTGTTTCGAATGGAGTTATTGCAAACAGCAAGGCAGTGTTTATCGGGGAACAAACATCAGGGTATGAAATAATCAGGATTGATGATGGATTGGGTGGAGAGTAATGAAAAAGGAAAAAGAATTGAAGAAAAAAGTCTTTGAGGCAAAGGGAAAACTAGTGAAGAAGGATTTTGAGAGAAGCTTCAGCAAGAAGGTTAGTGCTTTTAATGAAAGGAATGCAAGGGAACTGGTTTTTTCGCTTTTTGGTTCAAAGAATAAGTTAAAAAGACGGAACATATTAATTAATGAATTAAAGGAAGTAAAGGAGAAATGAATATGGCTGAAGAAGGAAAGAAAACCATTACTCTCACTGGAGAGCAATTGATTCAGACTATTCAGACTGAAAGAACAAAAATCGATTTAATACAGCAGAGAATTAATACAGTTCAAAGAATTTTGACTGAAGCAATACTTGCAATGGATTCCATAAAAGAGTTAACCAAGAAGGGAAACGAGGGAAAGATACTGGTGAATCTGGGTTCAGGAATCTACGTAAATGCATTAGTGGAAGATGTGAAGAAATTCAAGAGAAGCATGGCAGGAAACATAATATTGGATTCAACTCCAGAAGAAACACTTGAACAATTGAAGAATCAGAGAGAAAAGGCTGAAAAAAGCCTGAAGGAAATGCAAATAGAACAGCAGAAGATTGCAGAAAACATGAATAAGCTGTCAACTATTATTGCTTCCATGCGACAGGAAGCCTTAAGGCAACAGCAAAAGTGAAGTAAATGTTCGATTTCTTGAAAAAGCGGATTAATTCGTTTACTGATAGGATTAAGGAGAGAGTGGAAGCAAAAGAAGAGATTGCTGAAGAAGTAAAGGAAGAAATCCCGAAAAAAGAAGAAGTTTCTGAGGAAATAACCCCAGAAAAAATTTCGCCAAAAGAAGAAATTAGGAGAGAAGAAGTTTCTGAAAAAGAAAAGATTGCTGAAGAAGAGGTTCCTGAAAAAGAAATACTTCCTAAAGAAGAGATTGCTGAAGAGAAAGTAAAAGAAGTGCGACTTGAAGAAGGGATTGGGGAAAGAATTGAAAAGGAACTCAAGGAAAGAAAACCAGAGGCAAGGCTTTCCATTAAAACAAGGATAAAGAAAGCGCTGAGAAAGGAAGTCAGTTTAGGGGAAAAAGATGTAAAGGGTTTTTTTGAGGAATTTGAATTAGCCTTGCTTGAGAGTGATGTGGAACAGGATACAGCAACAGAAATAATAAAGGAAATAAAGAAGGAATTGATTGGAAAAAAGATTAATGCACGAGGGGACATTACAACTGAATTAAAGAAAGAGATTGCAGTAGTACTGGAAAGAGTAATGAGTGTAGAAAAAATTGATTTATTTGGATTGATTGAGGGAAAAAAGCCTTTTGTAATACTTTTTTTGGGTCCGAATGGACATGGAAAGACCACTACTATTGCAAAACTGACTCAATTGTTTCAGAAGAAGGGAAAGAGAGTGGTTTTGAGTGCTTCAGATACATTCAGGGCGGCCTCAATTGAGCAAATAGAGAAGCACGCAGAGAAATTGGGTGTAAGGGTAATAAAGCATAAGTATGGAGCTGATCCAACTGCTGTGGCTTTTGATGCAGTTAATTCAGCCAAGGCTTCCGGAGCTGAAATAGTTTTAATTGATTCTGCCGGAAGGCAGGAAACAAACGTAAATTTAATGAATGAATTAAAGAAAATAAACAGAGTGATTAACCCTGATTTAAAGATTTTTGTTGGGGAGGCAATGTCAGGGAATGCATTACTGGAACAGGCAACGCAATTCAATGAATGGATTGGAATAGATGCATTTATTCTAACAAAGATTGATTGTGATGCAAAAGGCGGTACAGGAATTTCATTGCTCTATAAATTAAAGAAACCTATTTTATTTGTTGGGACAGGACAGGGTTATGGGGATTTAGTGGAATTTACCCCAAGGTTTATAATTGACAGGGTTGTAGATTAATTGCTTTTATATTTAATTCTTTTTCTTTTAAAGATAATAAGAAGGCGAATAGAATATGGCTTTGGGAGAAACGTTAAGGAAGGCAATTGAAAAGCTAAGGACGAGTTCACTGGATAAGGAAACAATAAAGGACGCAGTGAAGGAAATCCAGAGGGCATTAATTGCTTCTGATGTGGAAGTAGAGGTAGTGTTAAAGTTAAGCAAGAGAATAGAGGAAGCTGCATTCAAGGAACCCCCAAAAGGAATCAATAAAAGAGAGCACATAATTAAGTTAACGCATGATTATCTGGCGGAATTATTGGGTGGAGAGGTAAAAATTCCAGAGAATCCTAAACGGATTTTAATGGTTGGATTGTTTGGAGCAGGAAAAACAACGAGTATTGCAAAACTGGGAAAGTATTATTCAAAGAGAGGAAAGAAGGTTGGAGTGATTTGTGCTGATACATTTCGTCCGGCAGCATTTGAACAGTTAAAGCAGATTGCAGAGAAAGTGAATGTCCCTTTTTACGGGAATGAAAAGGAAAAGAAGGCTGAAAAAATAGTAAAGGAAGGGATAGATAAATTTAAGGGATTTGATACAGTCATAGTGGATTCAGCCGGAAGAAGCGCTTTGGATAAGGAATTGGTAAAGGAAATAAAGGAAGTGAATTCTGCATTCGAACCTGATTTAATCCTTCTTGTATTGGGGGCAGATATTGGTCAAGTTGCCGGGAAACAGGCAAAAGCATTCCATGAAGCAGTTGGAGTGAATGGAGTACTGATTACTAAAATGGATGGCTCTGCAAAAGGAGGAGGCGCTCTTGCAGCCTGTGCTGTAACCAAATCGCCAGTGTATTTTATTGGAACAGGAGAGAAGTTTGATAATTTAGAGGAATTTAATGCTACAAGGTATTTGAGCAGGATAATGGGTTATGGTGATCTGGAAAGTTTGCTGGAGAAAGCAAGAGAGGCAGTTGAAGAGGAAGAAATTGATTTAGAGGAATTAATGCAGCAGGAATTCAATCTGGATGTATTTTATAAGCAATTGAAGGCAGCAAGAAAAATGGGCCCATTGAATAAGGTAATGGAAATGATGGGTTTAAGCATGCAGATCCCAAAGGAGCAGTTGGATGTGGGAGAGGAAAAACTGGAATCATTTAAAGTATTAATGGATTCAATGACAAAAAAAGAGAAGATCAATCCTGATTTATTGAATAAGGCAAGGATTGAAAGAATAGCGAAGGGAAGCGGAAAGAATGAAAAGGATGCAAGGGAATTAATCAAGCATTTCAAGCAGATGCAGAGAATGTGGAAATCATTCAAGAAGTATTCTTCCCCTGATGCACTGCAGAAGAAAGGAACAATGCAGAAATTAATGAAGCAATTCGGAAAAAAGAAGAAAATGAAGATAAGGTGAAAGTTTTATTGATTGTCTCAATTGGTTCAAGGAATCCAGTAAAGGTTAAAGCTGTAAGGAATGCTTTTGCTAATTATTTCAAGGAAATAGAGGTAAAGGAATTTAGAGTAGAAAGTAAAGTAAGGGAACAGCCATTGAATTTAGAGGAAATAGTGAAAGGAGCAAGGAACAGGGCAAAGAAAGTGTTTGAGGAAAGCAGGAGTGATTTTGCTGTAGGAATTGAATCAGGAATCATTGAATTTCCTTCTGCAGAGAGCGGGTACATGGAGTTAACCCTTGCAGTAATATTTGATGGAAGGAAGTATTATTTTGGTGCGGCTCCTTTATTTGAATACCCAAAAAAAGTAATTGAATTGGTTTTAAAGGAAAAAGAAGATATTACTAGTGCATTCAGGAAGAGTTTTGGAACACATAAGGAATTGGGAAAGAAAGAAGGAGCAATAGGGGTTTTAAGCAAGGGAGTGATTGAAAGAGAGAAGTTTACTGAAATGGCCGTAGTGATGGCTTTAACCGGAATTGTAAGCAAGAAGTTTTTTGAGTGAAAGGAAAATGTTGGTTCAATTAATGCTTGTAAGGCAATTGGTTTTATTCATTGGGACAGGTATTGGAGCATATACTGATCACAGGACAGGGTTAATCTATGATAAAATCACTTATCCAATGATTTTTCTTGGAGTTTTATTTAATTTAATTGAATTGGTTTTTGGAGGATTCACTCTGGAAAATGCAATTAATCTGTATGGAGTTGGAGTAATTGTATTCCTAATAGGTTACGTCTTATACATAACTGGGAAGCTTGGCGGAGGAGACATAAAATTGTTTACTGGAATGGCTTTCCTTCTGCCTTTTCAGGGAGAACTATTTCCATTAAATGTTTTTGTACTGCAGGTGTTATTCCTTTCAGCAATAATTGCTGTAACCTTCCTTGGGGTTACTTATACTGCAAAGTATTCTTCTATTGGAATTAATTGGAAGGAGAATTTGAGTGGAATAAGGAAGGCAGGGTTTTTGGGGATTGTTTTCATTATTTACTTTGCCTTCTTTAATCTTTATCCTGTAGCGCCTTCCTTCAGAGTAAACTTTTTGGCTATCCCTATTGTTTTTGCATTGCTCTTTGTTGCATTTGAGAAGGGAATTAAGAAGAATTTTTTCCTGAAAAAAATTTCCATTGATGCATTGGAGGAGGATGAGGTTATTGCAAGTGAATTTCTGGATGAAAAAATAAAGAAGGAATTGAGTCTGGGTTTAAAGGGAGTGATCGGAGAAAAGGAAAAAAAGAAATTAATGGAATTAAATGTAAAGGAAGTGCCTGTTTACAGAAACCTTCCAAGGTACGGCCCTTTCATTTTTATTGGAACAGTAATTGCACTGGTTTTTCCTAATGCGGTTTTATTTTTGTATGCTTAAAAACATAAAAGTTTTAAATTAAATGAGGGGATAATTGTTCAGGAGGAATTAGAAATGAAGTTCTTTATTGATACTGCGAATATTGAGGAAATAAAAGAGGCTGGCAGTTGGGGAGTGCTGGATGGAGTCACCACTAATCCTAGTTTAATGGCTAAAGAGAGCGGAAAGAGTTTTGAGGAAATGGTGAAAGAAATTTGCAGTATTGTTAATGGGCCCATAAGTGTAGAGGAAACAAAGGAAAAAGCTGGAGATATTGTGAAGGAGGCTGTAGAGCTTTCAAAGATTCATAAGAATATTGTGGTAAAGGTTCCGATTACAGAGGAAGGATTAAAGGCAATGAAGGAATTAAGGAAAAAGGGAGTGAAGACTAATTGTACTTTGGTGTTTTCCGCTAACCAGGCTTTAATGGCTGCAAAGGCAGGAGCCAATTATGTGAGTGTTTTTGTTGGGAGACTGGATGATATTGGGGAAAATGGAATGGATGTAGTGAGGGAAACAGTTGAATGCTTCAGGAAACAGAATATTAAGGCAGAAATAATTGTTGCAAGTGTCCGTAACACTGAGCACGTGACTGAGGCAGCAAAGAGCGGGGCAGAGATTGCAACAATCCCTTTTGGGGTAATGAAGGAAATGGTAAGACATTCCTTGACTGATGCTGGAATAAAGAAATTCATGGAAGACTGGAAGAAAGTGAAAAAATAGGGAAAACTATTTATATTAGATAACTTATTATTTAACTGAATGGATAAAAAAATCCTTGTCTTTCCTTTATTGGTTTTAATAGTACTATTATCTATTTCTATTTCTGCTGAAGAACCTCCTCAGGCGCAATGCGGGAATGGAGTGTGCGAGAGCGGGGAAGATTACATGAATTGTAATGATTGTGCTGCCCCACAATGCCCAGAAGGACAAATAAGTGGAAGGTGTCAGTGCGGTTCTGCAACCTATGAGGATGGATACTGCTGTAGTGGAATGTTCAGGCAGGAAGGATGCGGGCCTTTTTGTGGGGATGGGAGCTGTAATGGAGATGAGATCTGTGAAACCTGTCAGCAGGATTGCGGAATCTGCCAAGCAATTTGTGGGAATGGAATTTGCGAGACTGAAAAAGGGGAAACTTCTGAAAGCTGTAATGCTGACTGTGGTTTAACTTGCACAGAAAAAGGGGGGCATATCTGTCCTCAGGAATATGTTTGCCAATACAAGATTGTTGTAACTGATTCAGATAATTGCTGCCAGGAAGAATGCTTTACAAGCCAGCCAGCGCAATGCGGGAATGGAATTTGTGATGGAGGGGAAAATAATTCAAACTGCCCAAGCGATTGCATAATGGCACCACAATTGCAATGCGGGAATAATGTTTGTGAGCAGGGAGAGGACAATGCTAATTGTCCTAATGACTGTGGGGGGGGAACTACCCTTCCTTACTGCTACAATGGTCCAATTCCTTCAAATGGTTGTGTTTGCGGCGGAATAAATGAATATTCTGGCTACTGCTGTAATGGCGCACATGAAGAGAATCCTTGTGTTGAAGTAAAGTGCGGGAATGGATTATGTGAGAGCGGTGGAGGGGAAAACACTCAGTCCTGTCCTCAGGACTGTAATCCTCCTGTTTGCGGTGACGGGAAATGCGCCTTATATAATGGAGAAAACCAGTACAATTGCGCTCAGGACTGCGCAAAGAAATGCGGCAATGGATTGTGCGAGGAAGGAGAAAACTATTCTTCCTGTCCTCAGGACTGCCATCAACCGGTTAAGGCAGTTTGTGGGGATGGAATATGTGATTTTGGTTTGGGAGAGAATACAAGTAACTGTGCAAATGACTGCGCCCAGCAAACAAAATGCGGGAATGGAATATGCGATTATCCCGAAACAAGCCAAAGCTGTCCTTCTGATTGCAAGCCAATAGCCCAATGTGGGGATGGAAGGTGCGATTATGGTTTTAAGGAAAATGAAACAAACTGCCCCCAGGACTGTATTAAAGAACATGTTTGTGGGAATAGAGTGTGCGAGCAGGGGGAAACCCCTGAAAACTGCCATGATGACTGCATGAAGGGGGAATGCGGAGACAATATGTGCGGATTTGGAGAAGACCCGAACAACTGCCCTCAGGATTGCGGGGCAGTAATGAATTATCCAATGAAAGGCGAATGCCCTAACGAGGAATCAATTAAAAAAGTATTAGATATGTGCAAGCAATATGGATTGCAGCCAAACATCAAGATGGCACCAGATGGATGTACTTATGCTGAATGCATGGCTTCTGGCTACCAAATTGGTCCAGGACCAATGGACGTACAGGAATGTAATAAAATATTTGACCCTGAAACAGGAATGGAAAGAGTTGAGTGCGGTCCGGGGGAAGGATTTGAGTGCAGGCCTGAGCCCCCAGAAATAAAGCAGAGATGTGAAGAACAGGGAGGCACATCAAAAACTTCAAAGGACCCTAGAGGATGTACTATAACTATTTGTGAGTTTGGAGGTTATGGGCAATCAATTGAACCCGGTTTCTTTGGCACAGGAGGATGCCCTGCTCCAGAGGAAATGGAGAAGTTCTCCAGAAAATGTGAAGAGAGCGGTTTGAATCCTGTTATTGAGAGAGGATTTGATGGATGCAATTATATTAAGTGCGGGGAAATGGGGATAAGTGGAGTAATGTTTGACTGTTCCAAGCCTCCATTGGATGAAGTCAGGAGGATGGAAGCTGAATGCAATGAAAAGGGAGGGAGGTTGGTTGAATCTTATGATAGTGAGGGCTGCCCAACGCCAAAGTGTGCTTCTCCGAATGAAGAAGGCAGATTTGAGTGTATTGATGTTCCGAAAATAGCTTCCACTAGGTGTGGTGAAGCTGGAGGGGAACTAGTTGTAAAAAAGGATGACCAAGGGTGTGTCATGTTTTCAGATTGTGTTATGAGGGGGAGAGAAGAATTTGAGTTTGGGAGAATTGATGAAATACCTAATCCAACTGAATTGCTTGATCTCGCCATTAAGCTGGAAGAATTAAAAATAGAATTCGATAAACTTGAAAAAAGGGTTTTGGCTATTGCAGAATACTATGAAAGCGAGGGAAGCACCGAAGATGCAGAGAGAATGAAGCAAGCCAGTTCAATGTTTGCTTCAGCAGAAGCAAAAATAGACGAAATCAGGGAAAGCGTAATAGAGATTTCGGATAACCAAGATGAAGGCTCTTTAATTGATATAAAGCAGGACATAAGGCAACTTAAGGAAGTAATCAAAGACATTGTTTATTTAATGCTTGGGTCGAAGAAAAAAACAGAAGAGGCTCAAGAGAGAGGAGGAGGCGACTGCGGAACTGACGGGGGCTGCTTTGAGAGGGCTTTAAGGATGTGTTCCAAAGCAACCGTAACACATAATGACATGGGGCAGGAATTCTTCGCTGAAATCATTGGATTAGAGGGGGGAAAGTGCCATTACACTATTAAAGTAGCTATGGAGGGAGAAAGAATTTCAATGGACTGCTTTGAAGAAAATTATGCTTTTTCAGAACTTGGACCAGAAAGATTCGAGAAGATTTGCAAAGGAGAATTGCTTGATTTCATGATGGAGAAGGAGAAAATGATGTCAACAAGGGAAATGGAAGAGGAAAGAACTTATGCGCCAGATGGTTCAGGAACGGAAAGAGGCTATGAGCCTTATGAACCAATGCCAATGCAAGCCCCTCAAAAACCAATGGAACCAAAAATCCCGCAGGAAATTGGGGGTCAGTGCAGAGAAATAGTTGACCAGATAACAGGACAAAGGTATATGGCCTGCCCTATCAATACAAAGGAAAAAATTGCTCAAGCTAATCCATTCACTGGATTTGTTACTGGATTTAGAGTGTGGAGGTAATGGGATTGAATAAAGTATTTGTTTTGGGTTTTATTGTTTTAATTCTTTTTCTTTTGGTTGGATGCATTAGTCAGCCTGAAGCCCCGGAAGACAAGATTACTTCAAGGGAAGAGGCGAATGAAGCTTTAACTGATATCAGTAAAGACATAAAGGGGATAGAAGGAACCTTAGATGAAATTGATGAGGATTTAGGTTAAGCCCAATCCTTTAACGTGAATCTCTCCACTCTCTCCAATTTTTCCTTTTAAATCGAATTTTACTTCCAGGAATTTTTCCACTACTGAAATATTTGTAATAATGTGTTGGGTGATTTCAGAGCATTCAATTGTGGAATGGCCTTCAGCTATTGCCATAAAAGGAATTAATTGGTCTGCAAGGAATTTATCGATTGGTTTTCCTGAATTCAATTCTTTCAAGAAGTTTTCTGCTGCTTCTCTTCCTATTTTTTCTGCTGGCTTTCCTTTTTCTCCTAATGCACTTGCCCCGATTCTGGTTCCATCAGAGAATACCCCGATTACAGTTATTCCTGAACCATTTGTTTCTCCTGTGTCCTTGAATTCAATTAATTCCTCAAAGTCTACTTGGATTTTTTCCAGGAGAATTTTTCTTGCAGAGGATAGCTGGTTCAGGATAACTTCTTTTGGAAGGTTAACTGAATGACTGATTAATTTAATGAATTGCAGTGGAGACTGTTCCACTAAGTAGAGTGGTTTTAATGGAAGCTTGGATTTATTGGAGGAAAATGTAACAAAACCATTTCCTTTTGGATAGTAGCCTCTTTTCTTTAAATCCAAAGAGAATTTAACTCCCATTTTTGAAATAGCTGGATGCAATACTCTATTCAGGTAATCATAAGGAGGAGACCATTTAACGTCTGTTCCTCCAAAGAGTTTTAGGTTAACTGGATTGGCGGAAAAGAGTGATGGAATCATTACTGTTTGAAGCAGTAAACTAATGCTTCCTGCAGTACCGATATTAACTGAATAATTTCCTCCGCACATCTTTTTTGGATAAAAAATGATTTTCTTGCTTTCCAGTTTAGCATTCTTTAAATTGGCATTACATAGTTTTGCCAGAGTCTGGATTCCTGTAAGGTGTTGTGGCTGCAATCCGGGATTTGGTCTATTGGCTCTGATATTGAATACAGTTACTGGTGTTTGGGTTACTGCTGAGAGAGCAATTGAAGTCCTTAAAACCTGGCCTCCTGCTCTGCCGTCTACTTCAATCATGTTTGAGGGCATAGAATAAATAAGTAATGGAAGAATTAATAATAAGTTTTTGGTTTATTTATTCCTTACAATAGAGGCTTTTTGAATGAAAATAATGGTAACTGGAAGCAGGGGTTTTATCGGAAAGGAACTAGTAAAGGAATTAACTAAGAAGAACTACTTTGTGAAGGAGTTTGATTTAGAGTTAGGACAGGATTTATTGAATGAAGAGGAAGTAAGAAAAGCAGTGAATGGAATTGATGTAGTGATTCATTTGGCTGCATTAGTGGATGAAACTGCAGGAAAGGAGAACCTTTTTAGAGTGAATGTAAAAGGAACAGAGAATTTACTGGAGGAATCAGCCAAGGCAGGGGTAAGGAGATTTATTTTTTTGAGTACTGTTGGGGTAATGGGGGACATAAAGGAAAAGGTAAATGAAGAAGCTGCTTTCAATCCTAAAACTGATTATGAGAAAAGCAAGGCTGAAGCAGAGAGAAAGGTGAATGAATTTCAGGAAATGATTCCAGTAACTATTCTGAGGAGTGCATTGGTTATTGGCCCAAACAAGTACTGGAAGGAAATAATTAATTTAGTGGAAAAAGGCTTTCCTTTAATTGGAAATGGAAAGAATAAATTCCAGTTAGTTTATTACAAGGATTTGGTTGGAGCAATACTGTTTTTATTAAAGAGAAGCCAGACAGAGAATGAAACCTTTATTGTTGCAGAGGAAGAGGGAAAGAGTTTGGGAGAGGTATATGAATTAATTCAAAAGGAACTGGGAATAAAAAAAGAGATTAAGAGTGTTTCTCCTTTAAAGGCAAAGATAATGAGTAAATTAGTGAAAGGGAAAACTCCTTTGCTTAACTCTGCTTATATTGACAGGCTTGTAAGAATCAGGGATTACAATACAAACAAATTTAATTCTCTTGGATGGAATGCATTTGTTCCAACTACTGCAGCAATAAGGGAAACAATCAGGGAATTAGGATTAAAGAAATAAGTTATTGCTTTTCTTTTCCTGCTTTCTTTACTGCTGAAACTACTTTGGTGAATATCTGTTTTGCTTTTGCTGTGTCACCTTTGGTTCTTTCTAATGCCGCGCCAATGTGAATGATGTCTGCTCCTGCCTTTATTGTTTTATAGGCATATTCTTCGTTTCTCACGCCGCCGGCAGCAATTAATGGAATGGAAATTGTTTCCCTTACAGCTTTCAGCATTTCTTTTGGTGCAGGGCTTTCTGCTCCGCCGCCGGATTCAAGTATTACTGCATGTGCCCCCATGTATTCTCCTGCCAAAGCAGTAATTGCTGCAAGGTAAGGCATGTTTCTTGGAACTGGTTTTGCCCTTCCAACATATCCTACTGCTCTTCCTGGTTCAATTATTATATAGGAGGTAGGGATTACCTCTAAACCCAGTTTTTTTACTGGAAGAGCGGCAGCTGTCTGGGCGCCAGAAATATAGTATGGATCCATTGAATTAAGCATTGACATAAAATAAGCTGCATCAGCATACTTTGACAGAGTAACAATATTTCCTGGGAAAAGTATTACTGGAATAGTGCATTCCTTTTTTATTGTAAGAATTGTTTTATCAAGGATTTCTCCTTGGGCTCCAACACTCCCTCCAACTGCAACTGCATCAATTCCAACTTCTTCGCCTATCTTGGTTATCTTTGCTGCTGTTTCTGGAGTCTGGTTTGGAGGATCGATAACTAGAAAGACTAAACCTTTCTTTTCTTCAATCAGCTTCAAAATCTTGCTGTAAGTCTTACCAAAATGCCCTTCGTCAAACATCGAAAATCATTACTTATTGGGTGGGGAAAAAAATAAAAAGCAAAAGCAAAGCATTTACTTTAAAAACAATAAGGCTGATTCAAAGTTATCCTTTACTGCTTTTTCTCCTTTTACTGTTTCTCCGTGCCCCGGGAGAAGGAAGGAGGTATTTAATTCACTTAATTTTTTTATTGAATTGAATAATTCTTCTGGATTTCCTGAGGGAAGGTCGCTTCTTCCAATGGATTCTCTGAAGATTGTGTCTCCAGAAAAAAGGAGTTTTTTGCTTTCTTCATAGAAGCAGATGCTTCCTTCAGTGTGGCCTGGAGTAAAGATAACCTTTAGATTGAATTCATTTAATTTAATTGATTCGTTCTCTTTCAGGAAGGAAGTTATTGTTGGATAGTTGCTTTCTCCTGTGAGGTTTGAGGCAGTGAATAAAGCATTTTTTTGATTTACTTTTTCTCCGTCTGCTTTGCTCATTCTGATTCCTGCTTTCTTGAATAAATGGTCTGCCTGGAAGTGGTCTGAATGGCCGTGGGTGTGGAGGATTAAGTGAATTTCTTCTGGAGATAAATTCAATTCATTTAGGGATTGTTGGAGGGAAGGAATTGCTTGGCTTAAGCCAGTGTCTATGAGTGCATTTGTTTTTCCCTTAATTAGAAAGGAATTGCAGGAATATTCCTCCCCCCAGAGAATGAATAGATTTGGTTGGAGTTCTTTAAACATAATTCATTTTTCATTCAATTCCCTTAAATAGATTTCCTTGTTTTTTTCTTTTATGGCTGAACTTCTTGAGAGCAAGGAAAAAATCATTAAAGTGGTTTGCGAGAAGAGCGGAAAGAGCAAGAAAGAAGTGGAAGAACTGATTGAGAAAAAGAAGGAAAAGTTTTCTGGTTTACTGACTGATTCTGGGGCCGCGTTTATTGTTGCAAAGGAATTAGGGGTTAAATTGAATGTAGCTGAGGGAATGAGTGAAAGATTGAAGATTTCCCAGCTGGATGAGGGAATGAATAACATTGAACTGCTTGTAAGGGTTTATAGAGTCTATTCTCCAAGGAAGTTTGAGAAAGAGGGAAAGAAAGGAATGCTTTGCAATCTGCTTGTGGGGGATGATTCAGGTGCATTAAGGCTTACTGTGTGGCACAATGAGGTAAAAAAGCTGGAGGAAGAAGGCATCAAAAGGAATTCAATTCTTTTACTGAAGAATTGTTATGTCAGTGCATTCAATAAAGTGCTTCAATTGAATCTGGGTTACAATGGGGAAATAATTCTGAGAAAGGAGAAGGAAGTAGGGAAGGAAGTTCCTGCTGAAAAAGATTACAGCAAGAAACTGGATGAATTAAAGGCTGGAATGGATGAAGTGGATGTTACTGCCCGTGTCTTAAGAATCTTTCCTGAAAGGGCTTTTTCTACTGGGGAGAGGGAAGGAAAACTGATTAATTTTTCTTTGGGGGACGGTACAGCAATAGTCAGGGCAACTGCTTGGAATGAATTAACTGAGGAAGTGGGAAAGCTTTCTCCGGGAGAAATTGTTAGGGCAGAGGGAGCTTACACTAAAGAGGGATTAAAGGGAAACATTGAACTGCATTTGGGGTGGAAGGCAAGAGTATTCAAAAACCCTTCAGCCAAAATTCCTGCCTTAAATGAATTATTGAAGAAAGAGGTAAAGCATTCTTCAATAGAGAAATTAAATGAAGGAGACAGGGATGTTGAGGTAAAAGCTACAGTTATTGCATTGAATAAATCCAGTCTGCTTTTTAATGTCTGTCCTCAGTGCGGGGGAAAGATCCAGAGAGAAGGAGAAGGATTTCTGTGCGGCAAGTGCGGGGAGGTAAAGGAACCAGAAAAGAGAATGGTTTTGAGTTTTGAACTGGATGACGGAAGCGGAATCATTAAAGGAATTGCTTTTGGTTTAATGGCTGAAAAAATTCTTGGAGTTAATGCAATGGAAGCAGGAAAAATGCTTGAAGAAAAGAGCGCAGAAGAAGTATTAGATGGATTAAAGGAAGGAATACAAGGAAAAGTAATTACAGGGGACGGGAATGTGAGAATGAATCCAATGAGTAATGAAAAGGAATTAATCCTGAACAATATTTCCGAGATTACTTTTATAGAGGAAAAATAGGTTTTTATTTCTTTATTCTCTTTTTAATATACTAAATTTTGGGGGGTGGGAAGATGGTTGAGTTTCCTGTGAAGATTGATGCTAAGTATGAGGCGCCTGGTTCAAGGGCAGAGTTATTCATCAGGATAGTTTATTGCTTTGTACTGGGGATTATTGCTTCAATATGGGGTTTCTTTGCTGGAATTGCAGTAATAGTGCAGTGGTGGTATATTTTGTTCGTTGGAAAGAAACACCAATCATTATGGGACTTCACTGCAAGCTATTACAGATTTTATGCAAGGTTTATGTCTTACTGTTTGCTTCTGACTGATGCAAGGCCTCCATTCAGCGGGGGTTAGGCCCTTACATTATTTTTTTTACGTCAAGGGAAATGCAGTTACAGGGATTTTTAAGCAGGGAGGGAAGGTTTGGTTTGGTTCTGTTTTCATCTCCTGAAAGGAATTCCTTTACATAGGTTCCTGATTCGGCTTTAAGCTCGATTTTAAAGGATTTTTCTTTAATAGAGGAAATTTCCAGGATTTCAATTTTTTTCTTTCTTTCTTTTTCTTTTTTTCTTTCAAGAATCCTTAAGGGAGTTAATTGTTTTATCGCGAGAATTTTGCTTTTTAACTTCAGTAAACTTTTTTTGTTGATTTTTTTATTGGTTTTTACGGTAGCAGAATAGATTTTTTCTGTTTTCAGGGATTTAATTTCCTTTATTTTTTCTTTTCCGGTAAAGGAGAGTTTTTTTATCTTTAATTTTTTATTGTTTTTTTTGTTAATCGTTTCTTCCAATTTTTTTAAATTAAATACTCTTTTCTTTGGCTGAATTAATTCTATTACAAACTGTCTGCCTTTCCCAAGCATTCTTACATCAACGTCTTCTCTTCCTGCTCCATGGAATTTATTGTCTTCTGCCTTAAATGCCTTCACGCATTTCTCTGCAACCAACTCCTGAATTGATTCCTTGGAAATCTTTCCAGTGTTCTTGCATTTCTTGCAGCCAATTCCCCTGCATTCATAGCAGTAGTGAATTGTTTGAGGCAACTTCCTACTGTACTTATTGTAGTATCCGTGTAAGTAGATTGGCTTGGATTTGAAGAAAATCTTTCCTGCATTAAAATCAATCAATAACTCTAATTCGGGTTCATTCAATTCAAATTTTTTCTTTAATTCTTTTTTTAGGGAATCAATTAGTGGAAAACGGAAGGAATTCCTTAATTCTTCCTTTCCTTTTTCAGTTAATCCTTTTTGAAAGGAAATCCCTAAAGAAAAGGAATGGAATTCGATTGCCTTTGTTTTTTCCGTTATTAATTTGGTTAATTTCTTTATAAGGGGTTTGTTGAATTCCTTGAACGAAAAAACTGCTTGAATCATCTATTAAATAAGAGAAAAAAGGATTATAAGTGTTTTTCCATCCAATTATTCTTTGAATGAAGAAAGAAGTAAAGCTAATGCTTCAGGCAGTAGAGGAAGCAAAGAAAGGAAAAGGCAGAACTTCCCCTAACCCCTTGGTTGGGTGTGTTATTGAAAGGAATGGAAGAATCATTGGAAAAGGTTTTCATGAAAGGTTTGGAGCAGAGCACGCAGAAGTTAATGCTTTAAGGAAAGCAGGAAAGAAGGTTAAAGGAGGAACAATGTATGTTTCGCTTGAACCGTGCTGTTTTTTTGGAAAAACCCCTCCTTGTACTAAAGCAATAATTGAATCAGGAGTAAAAAAAGTAGTGATTGGTTCTCTTGATCCTAATCCATTGGTGAAAGGAAAGGGAGTAAAAGAATTAAAGAGAAAAGGAATTAAAACAAAGAATTTGAATTTGTCTGAAGCAAGGAAATTGAATGAATTCTATTTCAAGTTTATTACTAAAAAGATTCCTTTTGTTTTATTGAAGAGCGCAATGAGTGTGGATGAATTTATTGCTGATTTTAAGGGAAAAAGTAAATGGATTTCTGGAAAGGAAAGCAGGAAACTGGTTCATGAATTGAGGAATGAGGTTGATGCTGTAATGGTTGGAATTGGGACAGTGAAGAAAGACAATCCAAGACTTACATGCAGGATTAAGGGAGGAAGGAATCCTGAGAGAGTAATAATTGATCCAAAGCTGGAGTTTCCGTTGAATGCAGGAATGTTAAAGGAAAAAGGAAAAACAATTATTGTTACTGCGAAGAAAGCAGGGAAAAAGATTAAATTAATTGAAAGGAAAAAGAATGTTTCATTGCTTTTTCTGGGGGAAAAGAAGGGAGTGATTGATTTAAGGGAATTAATGAGGGAATTAGGGAGAAGGGAGATTGCTTCAGTAATGATTGAGGGGGGAAGTGAATTGAATTCCCATGCATTGAATGCAGGAATAGTGGACAGATTCCTTTTCTTTATTGCTCCAATTGAAATAGGGAAGGGAATTCCTGTTTTTTCTAAAAAAATAATTAAAAGGAATTCAATCAAATTCAGGATTAATTCAGTTAAGAAAATTGGGGAAGATTTATTGGTTGAAGCCAATTGATTCTATTAATTCAGGGGAAATCTACTCTCCCGAAAAATATTAAAAACCGTTCAAGCATTCTTTTAGTGAATAGTGCACTTCAATGGGTGAGTTCAGCTCAGAACAATAACTCGAAAAGGAGTAGCACTAAAGGAGGAATAAAGAATGAGTGAAGAAAAGGTAAAGGAAAAGATTAAGACTATTTCTGATTTGCCCGGGATAGGGGATGGTTCTGCAGAAAAATTAATTGGAGCTGGCTATAAGACAGTGGAGAGTATTGCTGTTGCTTCTCCAATGGAATTAATAGAGGCAGCTGGTTTGGGAGAGATTACTGCTTCAAAGGCAATTCGTGCTGCAAGGGATTCACTTGAAATGGGTTACGAGACAGCAAGCAAGCTGGCTGAAAGAAGGAAGTTGGTTGGGAAGATTACTAGTGGAAGCAAGGAACTGGATGCACTTATTGATGGCGGCTTTGAAACCCAGAGCATTTCAGAAGTGTACGGGAAATTTGCAAGTGGGAAAACGCAACTGTGTTTTCAGTTGGCTGTAACAACTCAATTGCCAAAAGAAAAAGGCGGTCTCGGAGGAAACGTATTATGGATTGATTCAGAGAATTCCTTCAGGCCAGAAAGAGTTATCTCTGTTGCAAAACGCTATAAGCTTGATCCGGAAAAAGTCATGAAAAACGTTTTTGTTGCAAGGGCATTTAATTCTGATCATCAAATGATTTTGGCTGAAAAGGCCGGGGATTTGATTAAAGAGAAAAACATTAAGTTGATTATTGTTGACTCACTTACAGCTCAGTTCAGAGCAGAATTCATTGGAAGAGGCCAGCTTGCGGGAAGACAGCAAAAACTAAACAAGCACATGCACACCTTAATGCGCTTGGGTGAAATGAATAATATTGCTGTCTTTGTAACCAATCAGGTAATGAGCCGCCCGGACATACTGTTTGGCGATCCTACAGCCCCTATTGGAGGGGAGATAGTCGCACATAACTCTAAAACCAGACTGTATTTAAGGAAAGCAAAAGGAGAAAAAAGAGTTGCAAAATTAGTGGATTCCCCTTCACTTCCTGACGGAGAATGCGTTTTCACTGTAACACAGAATGGAATAGAGGACGCATAAAAGGATAATTGGAAGGAGAAATGAATTATTTCTTTCCGCTTGGGAGATAGGATTTCATTTCTTTTTGCAGTTTTTTTCTTCTGAATGCGAATAAATAAATTATCCCGAATACTGCTCCATAACCGTGAATCCAGGGATCGACCTCTACCTCCAGCCTTAATTCCTCTGCTTTCTTGAATTCCTTTATTTCTTTCTTTACTTCAGTGAATTGCCTGTTTAAGTCAACTGCTTTATTTGTGTCTCCTTTCTCTATTGCCTTGTTTATGTCTTCGGCTATTTTAGTGGATTTTTGTTCTATTTTTTCTGAGTAAGAAATGAGAGTGGTTTGGGCAGAGGGAATGAATACAAACGACAGCAAGACCACAATAAGTATTGCTGCAATGAATGTCTTTTTTGGGTCAAGAAGGAAGGCCCCAACAATCAATCCACTCACTCCTGCACTTGCGCCAATAAGTATTGTGTCTGTGTGAATTAAACCATATGAAATCGCAGTAAGGATTCCTGCAAAGAAAAATAATGCAATGCAGTCCTTCCACTTCAATTTATTTTCAACTATCAAGGCAAAGGCAATCAATGAAACAAGGTTTACTGTTAAATGAAAGATGCTTGAATGGATTAACATGTAAAATAAAAAATTCCCCAGGGAATAAAAGGAAAATGAAAGGGCGATTATTGTTTCTGATGGAATGAACGGCTTTCCTTCAGAGAGATAAATAAAAGAGAGGTAAATAATTAATGCAAGAAATATTGTTGCCTTGAAGTTAATTAATTTTTTTAATGCAGGAAGAATTTTTTCCTTCATTTTCTCTCTCCAAAAATTGCTCTTCCAATTCTAACCATACTTGCCCCCTCTTCTACTGCAATAGTGAAATCATCAGTCATCCCCATTGAAAGAAAATTCATTTCAGTTCCAGGAATGTTTTTTGATTTCAGTTCTTCAAATAATTTTTTTGCTTTCTGGAAGAAGGGCCTTGAATTTTCTGCTTCTTCAAATAAAGGGGCAATCATCATTAATCCTTTTATTTTTAAGTTGTTTAATTCAGTTATTTTTATGATTAATTCCTCTGCCTCTTCTTTTTTTACCCCGAATTTGGATTTCTCTTCTCCAATATTTACCTGAATCAATGTTGGGAGTTTTTTATTTAATTCACTGCAGGCATCATTCAATTTATTTCCTACTTTCAATGAATCAATTGATTGAATGAAGTCAAATAATTCTGCGGCTTTAGCTGCTTTATTGGATTGAAGATGCCCAACAAAGTGTTTTTCTACCGGAAGAAGCGAAGTAAATTTTTTTCCTGCTTCCTGCACAATGTTTTCCCCTATTGCTTCAACTCCTAGATTTATTGCTTCATTTATTTCTTCCACTGAACGGGTTTTGGTTACAGCAATCAACTTTATTTCTTCTGGATTCCTTCCCGTTTTTAATGCAGAAGAATTAATTTCATTCTTTACTTTGAGAAGATTTTCCTCTAGAGACATTTTTTCTTCAGAAATAGTAGGAAATGTTTCTTTAAATAGTTTTCCAAAAAACAGTTATTTCTTTATGCGCTTTAGCCTGAAGATGTCTTCTCTTTCCATTTCCTCTAAGCGCATTCTAATGAAGGCAGCGCTTTCCTGCATTCCAGGGATTACCCTAAATTCCAGTGCATTCACTCTTCTCTTGGTTTTATCTATTTCAACCAAGAGTTTTCTCAGGGTGTTCTCTATTTCTGCTGCAGTAATGATGTTCTTAAGTAAAACTTCGTAGCCTTCTGCTGCATCATCAATGTAAGAGGAAGTACCGATTATTCCGTAGCCTCTTTCCTGGAATGCTTTTACCTCGTGGTCTGAACGAACCTCTGGAACAACTACCCCCATTACATTCCTTGTTTTTACTTGAATGTCTGCTTTATGCTTCAATGCAAGGGAAGCTGATTTTACTGGAATTGTTCCGTCAACTGCTCTGGCTAAATCAATGGAAAGCTTTGCTTTTTTGTAGTTGTCTCCTAACTCTGATTTGGTTTTCTTTGCTTCTTCCAGTACCTTAAAGAATTCCTGAATCAATCCGTCCCTTTTTCTTTTAAGCAAGGCATGCCCAGCAGAAGCAAGCTTTATTCTCTTATTTAATTTAATTAGTTCGGATCGGGTTGGATTAATTCTCGCCAATCAATTCACCTTTTATTTCTGGCTTTCTTTTTTGGTTTTGATTTGGGATTTTTCTTTGGTTTACTTTTTTTAGGATTTGAGTTGTTTTTTGGAAGAGATTCCTTTTTCTCTTCCTTCTTTTCTTCTTTTGCGCCACTACTTTTTTCAAAAGCGGTGTTTTCTTTCGGGGCTTCTTTTTTTGTTTTCTGTATTCCTTTTTCCAGCTCATCCCTTTTTTCCTTTGAACCATATTTTTCAATCAAGCTGTCATCAATCCTTGTGAGTTCTGAGACTGGAAGAATGGAGAGCAATTCCCATCCTAAATCAAGTGTTTCTTTGATGCTTCTCTCTTCGTACTTTCCCTGCTTTACAAAGCTTTTCTCGAATTTTTCTGCAAACTGCAGATACTTTCTGTCTCTCTCGCTTAAGGCTTCTTCTCCAACTATTGCAACTAATCCTCTGAGAGAACGCCCTTCAGCATAAGCCGCATAGAGCTGGTTAGATACAGCTGAATGGTCTTCTCTGGTGTTTTTTTCACCTATCCCTGACTTCATTAATCTTGAAAGGCATGGAAGAACATCAATCGGGGGATAAATTCCCTTCATATGAAGCTCTCTTCCTAAAACTATCTGTCCTTCAGTGATATATCCAGTTAAGTCAGGAATTGGGTGAGTGATGTCGTCTCCTGGCATGGTTAGAATTGGAAGCTGGGTTATTGATCCTTTCTTTCCTTTTATGATTCCGGCTCTTTCATAGATTGAAGCGAAATCAGTGTACATGTATCCAGGATAGCCTCTTCTTCCTGGAACCTCTTCCCTTGCTGCTCCTATTTCTCTTAATGCTTCTGCATAGTTTGTCATGTCTGTAAGTATAACCAGTACATGCATTTCGTGTTTATATGCAAGGTATTCTGCTGCAGTTAAAGCCATTCTTGGAGTAATCAATCTTTCAATTGCCGGGTTATTAGCCAGATTCAGGAACATTACTGTTCTTTCCAATGCTCCTGTTTTTTCAAAGTCTTTTCTGAATAACTGTGCTTCTTCATTTGTTATTCCCATTGCAGCAAATATTACTGCAAAGTTTCCCTCAATCTTTACCTGTCTTGCAATCTGCAAAGCGATTTCATTGTGTGGAAGACCAGACCCGGAAAAGATTGGAAGTTTTTGTCCTTTCACCAATGTATTCATTCCGTCAAGTGTTGAAATTCCTGTCTGAATAAAGTCTCTTGGAGGAGACCTTGCATCAGGATTTATTGCTGCCCCGATGATATCTCTCTTTTCATCCGGAATTATTTCAGGGCCTCCGTCTATTGGATCGCCTAAACCTGAAAGCACTCTCCCAAGCATGTCCTTGCTGCAGTTGAGTTTAATGGTTTCCCCAGTAAAACTTACAACTGATTCCCTGTCCATGGCAGAAGTTCCTTCAAATACCTGCACTACCACTACGTCTTCGGAAGAGTCCAGTACCTGACCCCTTTTAATGCTTCCATCCCCTAGCTTTATGTTCACTAATTCCCCGTATCCTATTGGATGGGTTTTTTCCACAAAAATCAGTGGTCCTGCAATTTTTTCTATTGTCCTGTATTCCTTCAACTTAAAACACCTCTATAAAAAAAACTTTTCTCAAAAGTTTTATCAAAAAACATTGTATGCCTCCGGTATACAATAAAAATCATTTTGTGATTTCCTTGAATTCATTCTCCATCTGTTTAGTTATTTTTTCCATTTCTGAATTAAAGTTTTTTTCTTCAATAAAGCGTGCCTTGGTTAATTTTGTTTTACTGTCGACATTGGTTATTGATTCCACTGCTACACCCATTTCCACTGCAGCATTGGCTAACTTAGCATAATTTAATATTCCTTTAAGTATTCCGTATTGCTTTTTCAGGCTGCAGTATGAGTCAACCTTATGGTAAGCATTCTGCTGCAGGAATCCTTCCCTTATTACTCTTGCTACTTCTAAAGTAACTCTTTCTTTTTCAGGCAAGGCATCAGAGCCAATCAATTGGACTATTTCCTGCAAGGAAGCTTCTTCCTGGAGGATTCTCATTATTTCCTTTCTTACCTCTGGCCAGTCCTTTGCAATGTTTTCAGCATACCATTCTCCCATTGGTTCTGCATAAAGGGAATAGCTTTCCAGCCAATTAATCGATGGAAAGTGCCTTCTCTGGGCGAGTTTTGCATCCAGCGCCCAAAAGGTTTTGGTTATCTTTAAAGTATTCTGTGTTACTGGTTCAGAGAAGTCTCCTCCTGGAGGGCTTACTGCTCCAATTGCTGTAACGCTTCCTATTCTTTCAGGAGAGCCTAAGCATTTTGTTCTTCCTGTTCTTTCATAGAATTCTGACAGCCTTGCTGCAAGGTAAGCAGGATATCCTTCTTCTCCTGGCATTTCCTCTAAACGGGAAGAGATTTCCCTCATTGCTTCAGCCCATCTTGAGGTTGAATCAGCCATTAGGCTTACATCATATCCTTGATCCCTGAAGTATTCAGCGATAGTCATTCCAGTATACACTGATGCTTCTCTTGCAGCAACAGGCATATTAGAGGTATTTGCAATCAATACAGTTCTCTCCATTAATGGACGGCCAGTTTTAACGTCAAGCAGTTCAGGGAATTCAGTTAATACTTCAGTCATTTCGTTTCCTCTTTCCCCGCAACCAATGTATACAACGATTTCTGTATCGCTCCATTTTGCGAGCTGCTGCTGGATTACTGTTTTTCCGCTTCCGAATGGCCCTGGAATGCTTCCTGCCCCGCCTTTGGCAATAGGGAATAATGAATCAAGAATTCTCTGTCCTGTAACCATTGGAATTTCAGACATCAGTTTTTCTTTTACTGGGCGGGGTTTTCTTACTGGCCATTTGTGGCTGAGCTTCAGTTTAGTTCCGTTGCTTAATTCTCCAATTGTTTCTGTTACTGTAAAGCTTCCAGAATTAACTTCCTTTATTGTTCCACTTACCCCTGGAGGCAATAAAATTTTGTGTTTAATGTTTTGTGTTTCCTGGACTTCTCCAATAACACTTCCTTCTATTAGCTTGTCTCCTTTTTTCACGAGCGAAGTGAATTTCCATTTCTTTTTCTGGTCCAATCCAGGAAGGCTTAAACCTCTCTGGATGAAGTCTCCTAACTCTTCCCTTAATCTTGGAAGAGGCCTCTGTATTCCGTCGTAAATAGTTGAAATTAATCCTGGACCTAAATCAATTGAGAGAGGCATTCCTGTATTCTCTACTTTTTCTCCTGGCTTTATTCCAGTAGTGTCTTCGTAGACCTGAATAATTGTTTTATCTCCTTCAATCTGGATTACTTCTCCCATTAATTCTTCTTTTCCTACCTTCACTAAATCATACATCTTTGCTTTCAGGCCTTTTGCTGTTACAACTGGGCCTGAAATCCTGTATATTTCTGCTTTTAGCTTTTCCATAAATCAACACCAACCGTTCTTTTAATTAATTGCCTTAAATCTGTTTCCTTTCCTTTGGAGGAAAGTGTAATCAAAACCGGCTTCACAAGCTTCTCCAATAATTTTTTTGTTCTGAAAGAAGCTTTAGCTAATTCTTCCTCCTCCATTACAATCACTCCCACTTCAGGGGAATTTATTGCTTCCATTATTTTTTCATCCACGTCTTTTTCTATAACAAACACTGTTCTGACTCCAGAGAGCTGGAATCCTGTTACAAAGTCATCGGTTCCAACTACGGCTATCTCCATTTAAATCACCAACTGTTTTTCAATTAATTCAAGTGGCAGCTCTGAGTGCTTGCCTCTGACAATTATCCTGATGTTGTCTGTCTCGTTTTCCTTTGCAACAAAGTAACCTATCACTGGAATCACTGTAAGCTTGAATTCATGAACCATTTTTCTTCCTTTCTCCACCCATTTTTTTCTCAGGGAGACTCTTTCTTCATTTAAATCAATCTCCTTTTCTATGCTTTTCCTGAATCTCTTTTTTCCTTCAATTATCCCTACATCCAGTGCCTTGAATTTTATTTCTGCTTTTTTTGCTCTGGCTTTATTTAATTCATTCAATCCAATAATTTTTTCCTGAACGAATTCCTTTATCTCGTCCTTTGTTCCTTCAAGCAATTGCTTGTAATAGTATTCATCAAGCCTGTCTTCTATCTCACTCAGTTCTCCTGTATATGTTTGAAGTATTGGATAGTATTCTGTTTTATTCAGGTATTCGATTGCTTCTTCCACTGTATTGGTTTTCTGTATTGCTTCCCTCCAGAACTGTTCATCGAATTCTCCTGCAGGAATGATCCCTGGAAAGATTTCTTCGTTTGAAGCCTTTGCCTTGTTGCCTCTTAAAAGCATTTTAATATTCCATACATCCCATTTCTTTAGCCACAGCTTTATATCATCCCTTGATTCCATTATTGCAAAGTCAATGATTCTCTTGAATGAATGAGCCATGTTTCTGTTTACTCCATACTCTATTAAATTCACGCCGGAAAACCGTGTTCCCATTTCATCTATCTCTCTCTTGTATTCTGTTTCCCCTAAAAACCTTGCAATTTCCTGAATGCTCATTCTCAGCATTCTCTGGAAGTCCTCTGCTTTGAACAGCCTGCTCTTCATTACCCTCACTCTTGTGTTTGTATAGGCATAGCCGCTCTTTTTTTCAGTCATTCAGTGAACACCCTTTTATTGAGTTCACTTAGATTTTCTTCTATTGATTTTTTCAGGAATACCTCAAAGGTATAATTCACTCTGACTGTGGATGATTCATTCTCCAGAACCACTCCCCCCAAACAATCGATTGAAGACTTGAATTTCAGGTTTGGAGCAATTCTTTCAATCATTGCTTTGTCTTCCCTGTTTGAGTAAACGTATTTTGCGTCAAGCTCTTTTTCTGCCTTCTCTATAAGTTTCTTCAGCAGTTTCTCTTTTTCCTTGCTTTTCCTGATTTTTTCCCTTGTCTTCTGGAATATTTCTTCAAGAACTTCCTTTTTTGCATTCAGTTCTTCTTTTTTCTGCCATAGCTTTAGTGAAGCAGTTCCTTGATTCAGTAAATCCTTTACTGCTTTTGCTGTCTCTGCTTCCTTGGTTTGCCTTTCTTCCGCTAGCTTTTCCTTTTCCTTTCTGAGGATTTCTGCTGCTTCCTTTTTCCCTTCATTGATTACTGCTGAAACTTTTTCGTTTGCCTCATTATTTATTTCATTGATTACCTTTTCTAATCCCATTCAAATCTCCTTTATTCAGTTAGCCAATCCAAGGATCATTATCGCTACAACCAATCCAAAGATAACGATTGTTTCAGGGATTACTGTTAGGATCAATGCCTTTCCAAAGACCTGTTCCTTTTCTGCAAGCGCTCCTACTGCAGCAGTTCCGATTTCTCTTTCAGCTATTGCTGTAGCATAAGCGCTTCCAACTATTGCGATTGCTGCTGACAAGGCTATTAACCCTGTATTTATATCCGCCATTTTTTATCTCCTCCTTTTTAAAATAATCATAAACCAAACGGCGAGTAAGGCTCACCGCCTCCTTCATAGAATTTTGTGAAAAACTCAACGTAATGAAGTCTCAGGGACTGCAGGAAAGGGCCCAATATTCCTAATGCAATATTTATTCCGTGGCCTAAAACAACTAATATTATTGCCATTACAATGAAGATTCCTCCTGCTTCCATTAATCCTCCGGCCAACTTATTCACTATCGTTGCAAGCATTACAGAGGAAAGCCCTATTGCAAAAAGCCGTGCATAGGAAAGGATATTGCTTATAACTGAAGGAAGTTCAATTATTCCTTTTACTCCTTCTCCTTTCAAGAGCAATAATATTCCTCCCAGAATGAGTGCGCCTCCTGCATATAACGCAATTTCAGGCAAATAAGCAAGGTACTGAAGTATAAGGAGAACTGCTCCTGCTTCCAGTATCAGCCATCCTCCTTTTTCAATGAATGCTTCCTTGAAGCCATGCCTGGTGAATGCATTATAGAAAGCCACAATAAAACCTAAAGTCACGTGGACTGCCCCTACAAGTATTGAGATCATGAGCATCAGGTTAATGTCATGCGCCCTGTTCAGTAAAGGGGGATGCAGGAATTCCACTCCAAATGCCTCTCCAAAAACAAAACCAAAAAAAATTGTTGCAATGGATGCAATCATTAAGGTGCTCAACAGCATTTTTACCTGCCCCTTCATTTTTCTTTTAATGAACCAGAAAAGAAGAAGAGTAACTATTCCGTACCCTACATCCCCCAACATAAAGCCAAAGAAGAGGGGGAAGGTAATAAACATTATTACTGAGGGGTCAATCTCAGTATATTTTGGGAGAGAGTAGAGATTCAAAAAGAATTCAAATGGCTGGATTATTTTTGGGTTGTCTAAAGCAGTTGGGGCTCCTTCCTTTTCCTTCAGGGTTTCAACATAAGTTTTCCCTTTAGTTGAATTCATTATTCTTTCATTTAATTTCTTCAGTTTTTCTGTTGGAATCCATCCATTCACAATAAAGGAATTAAGCGAAGTCGCAATTCTTAATGGAGCCTCTAATTTTTCGTTTTCTCTTCTGAGGGTTTCCTCTAAATCCAAAAGGAATTCAGCGTTTTCTTTCTTGAATTCCTGCAACTTTTTTTCAATGTCCTTTATTTCTTTCACTGCTTTTTTTAAGTCGGTTTTAGTTTCATTGAATTCTTCTCTTGCTGGTTCAATTAATTCTGAGTAGCCTTCTTCTGCAAGAACGCCCCTTATTTTTTCCCTGTATTTCAATGGAACAAATAATGCTATTACCTCTCTGCCTTCATAATCGGATTTAATTAATTTATAGTCTTTCGTGGTTTTCTTTATTTCTTCTTCTATGTCCCTCTTTACAAATCCCTTGAATACTGCAAGTGATTCATATCCTGAAAGAAGGTCATAGGGAATCATTAGTTTCTCTAATGGCTCAATTGTTTTCGTTTTCTGGAGGAATTCTTTCTCCTTTTCCTTTAATTCATTAAGTTTTTCTGAAAGAAGGGAGAATTTTTCCCGTACTCCCTGGAGTTTTTTTTCTGCTTCAAGGATATTTTTCATCTTCTTCCTTTTTCCACTTAAACCGAAATAGGAAATCATTGAACGTAACCTTATTAGTTCTTCAGAGTAACGGGTTGATTCCTCGAATGGAGTGCCTATTTCAAAGAAATCCTTTCCTGTGTAATCCGTAAGATGAATGAGCTTTAATTCATGCAATTCATAAATGACTTTCCTTAACTCCTTTTTCGCTCCGCTGATCCTTATTTTAGTCATTTCCTTTGGCTTAATCATGAGAAAACCCCTTTAGTGAATTTATCAAGAAGGAATCTGGATTCTTCCTCAGTTTTTTTCATGGCCTTTTTCTTCAGTTCTTCCATTCTGGAGCTGGTTTGCTTTATTAGGGCTTCTTTCTGCTTTTTCAGTTCTTCTTCTGCCTTTTTTATCTCTTTTTCTCTAAAAGCAGTAATACTGGCTTCTTCTTCATTAATCAGGGTATAAACTGAATCCTTTGCCTCTTCAATTATGTCTCTCTTTTTCTTTTGAGCGTTCTCAAGAAGCAATGCTGCTTTCTTTTCAGTTTCCTTTATCCTTGAAAGGGTTTCATTTTCAGACATAATGATTTCCGCACCAAAAAAACAAAAAAATCGTTATTTGACGCAATATATCCAATGAATTATGTGAATAAAAAGTATTTAAACATTTTCTTTAGGGGAAGGGATTTAATTAATTATAGATACAATTATTAGGGTAATTTTTTATCTTTTTGGTTTGGATTAGCTTTAAATAATTAATTGAATGGAAGGATAATAGGGAGTTTAGTTTTTTTACTGTATACCGGAGGTATACTGTATTTTGATAAAACTTTTCGGAAAAGTTTTTTTACTTGGAAAAAATCTCTTTTTAAATAACTTTGGCTTGGAATGGTTTTTATGGGGAAACTTGGGAAACTCGAGGTAAGCAAGGAAAGCGGTAAGAAGAAGTCCAATAAATTATTTGGATTAGTGGTTGGAGTATTAATAGCCATACTTGTTCTGGTTGTAGTAGTTAATCTGAATTCCTTTTTGGGTTACCCAAAAGAAATAGTGATAATAAAATACTTTTATTCTCCCTCCTGCCCGTGGTGTGAGAAGACAGAAGCAGTAATGGAAAAGGTTTTGCCTGAATTCGGGAATAAGGTTGTGCTGGAGAAAAAGTGTGTGAAGATACATGATGGAGATGAATATGTGTGCATTGGAGAGTATGGTTTGGAGGAATACAATGAATTCCTTAAAGAGGCAAAGGATTCAGGGATTAAAGGTACGCCAACACTTTATTTTAATGATAAAAAACTCGGATTTATGGAAGAAGACAGGTTTAGGGAAGAAGTATGTTATGCGCTTTATGGCCCCCTCTACTTTGGGGAAAAAATAACCCCTTGTACTTAAAGGAGTGAGAAAATGATCTGTATTATTGCATTAATTGTACTGGCAGTACTTTCAATTTTTTCAGCTAAATACAGGAGTGGAGCGAAAGAAGCCTTCAATTGTGTTTTCAGAAGAGTCACTTTGAGAAAGTGCGATACCGGTTTTGACAGAAAAATGAAGTTAAAGATTACTGGAAAGCTGATGAATAAGTTCCCATCCTTAAGCAGAATAGTGTACAGGCATTTTGAGGTAATAAGCTGGGTTTTCACTATCATTTTATTTGTGAGTCTTGCTTTTTCAGTAATGGGAGTCTACAATTTGGCGGTTTATGGAACCTGTGACCCGGAAAATCCTGAAAACTGTCCAATAGGAGACGCAATGTACTCTCCCTACACCGGAGAAGAGATATGCGATTGCGGATTCAATACAGACGAATGCAGGGTAGAGGATTTTAAGGTCTGTGGGATTGATTGCAACTGCCTGGAAGAGAAATGCAAGGAGAATAGTTAATTTAGCAAAGTTAATAAGTGAATAGTTAGGTATTTAAAGATTTCATTTGGGTATTATATATAAATCAGGGGTGAGGTATTTGGGTAAAAATGAAGAGAATAAAGTGAAGTCAAAAAAGAGTTTTTTTAGCGGAAACCACAGGTTTTTTTCTTTAATAATTGTGCTTGTTGTGGGAATGAGTGTTGGATACATTGGATTTAACCAATTTAATTCAACTCCTTTTGTTGTATTGCCAACAAATACTCCTGTAGTTAAGGAGAAAGTCAATCCTGACGCTGTTCCTGTTGAATTGTTTGTAATGAGCCAGTGCCCTTATGGAGTAATGGCAGAGGACGCATTAATTCCTGTATTAAAGGAATTCGGAAAGGATGTTGATTTCACTCTTTACTTTATTGCCAGTGAAACAGAAACCGGCTTCAATTCATTGCACGGAGCGCCTGAATTGAATGAGGATTTAAGGCAGATCTGTATTGCAGAAAATTATTCTCAGGAAACCTTTTTCAATTACCTTGCCTGCGTAAACCCTGATTATAGTAATGTTACTGATATTTGGGAAGGGTGTGCTTCAAGCAATGGAATTGATGTGCAGAAAATAAAGAATTGTTCTGAATCAGTGGAAGCTGAAAACATCTTAAAAGAACACATCAGGAAAGGAGACGTATTAGGGGTAACAGGATCTCCTACTTTTTACTTCAATGGAGAACGCTATTCAGGAAACCGTACGGCAAATGCCTTTACCAGGGCAATATGTGAAAGTGCCCCTGAATCAAAGGTCTGCGGGGAATTGCCTCCTGAAGTGGAAGTGAATCTGTTTGTAGTAAATGATTTGGAGTGTGAGTTATGCGATGCAAGCAGCATAATCGCTCAGGTTAAGGCAATCTTTCCTAAACTAAAGGTGGAGGAAATTGATTTTTCCAGTGAAGAAGGACAGATTCATATAAAAAATTTTGGTGTTGAATCAGTTCCATTCTTCTTCTTTGATGAAACAGTCGAAAAGCACGAGAATTACGCTACAATTGAGAGATATCTTGTAAAGAAAAACAAGTACTTTGAGTTAAAGGTTTCAGGAATTAAATTCACTGAAAGAGAAGAAGTGGCCAACCACGTGGACTTGTTTGTAATGAGCCAGTGCCCTTACGGAACAATGGCTGAGGCTGCATTAATAGAGATAACAGAAGCAATTCCTGATTTAACCTACAGCATTCATTTCATTGCAACTGACACTCCTGAAGGATTTGTTTCACTTCATGGAGAACCTGAAGTTGCAGAAGACACTAGACAGGTATGCGTAATGAAGTATAATGAAGACAAATTACTTGATTACCTGGAGTGTGTAAATGAAGACTATGGTAATGCCGGAACAGTGTGGAAGGGATGTGCTACTAATGCAGGAATTGATGTGAGCAAAATAGAAGCCTGTAGTACGACAGAAGAGGGAGAGAATTTATTGAAGGAAAACATTATCTTAAGTAATGAAATAGAGGTAAATGCTTCCCCTACATTCTTATTGAACAACACAATAACCTTTGGGGGCATTTACGCTGAACAAATAAAGCAGAACATTTGTTCAGTGAATGAATTGGATGGATGTGAGAAGACTCTTTCAGGCCCAACCTCAACTCCCTCTACCGGCGGAGACCCTTCCTGTTAAATCTGATTCTTTTCTTTTTTTTATTTTTTCGCCACTGCTTTTTCTAAAAGCGGCGTTTTTCTATTCTTTTAAAATAAATTAATTATCGGTTTCTTGAATTTGCTGTAAATCAGGAATGCAAGCAAAGTGAAGAAAATTGAAGCAGTAATTGTGAATAAAGCCATGAATTCAATTGCAGTGGAAGGAATTGGGGGGCGAATTACTGAATTGGTTATCCCTAGTGATTGGAAAAAATAATCTGCTGCATCATTCAGCAGGAACCATAAAAGTGCTAATGGCAGAAAATAATTCCTTAATTTTATTCTTCCGTTAAGCAAAAAGACTTCCAGGAATAATCCAATGTGGCCGAATAAGAGGACGAAGTAAATAAATGACGTGGCTGGAGAAAAGTAATAGGAAGAGTAATTAAGCAGGACAAATACAGTCCAGAAGCCGTATTTTAGTGCTCCTGCAGCTGAAATAAAGTAAAGGAGGTTAAAGGACTTATTTAATTTAATCAGGATAAGGGTTAGCGCCATTAATAGTGCATAGAGAGGGCAGTCAATTACAAATATCCAGTAGAGTGGCTCTGTTTGGAGGAGCTGTTCTCCGTAAAAAAAGAATAACCCATAAAGAAATCCAATGAGATTGCATATTATAATCAATGCGAGTAAATTGGTTTTATTTATTAAATTCATCAAAAAATAGTTGATTCATTTATTATTTAATTACTTTCCCTTCACTATTATTACTGTGGGCTAGGTTGGAGTGTCAGCGGTACTCTGTTGCCTGAAATCCGCTTTATGCAGGAACCGAAGCCTTTGAAGGCGAGTTCATTTCTTGGAAGAGAATCCTTATTCAATCTATGAACTTTCGTCCCGAAGATTAGGCTTTAAAGCCAATCCGCCAGGTTCGGAAGAAAGCAACGGTAACTCTATTGCTTAATGCTTTTGGGATTCACGGAAGGAAGAAAGAGTAAGGGCAATTCTTTTTCAGGAATTGAATTCCACTTTAAGGCGCGCCCACACTTTTTTTATTGTATGCCGAAGGTATGCAATGTTTTTTTGATAAAACTCCCAATTTGAGTGGAACTCAAATGGGCTCCTTTGAATCCTTGGATTCAAATAGGGTTTTCTAAAAGTTTTTTACTCAAAATAATTTTATTTTACTGGTTCAAACCTGCTCCAGAAATGCCTTAATACTGGAGATTCAAAACTGAATTTCAGTCCTTTGATTGAATCCTTTCTTTCCTTTATTTTCTTCATTGCCTCTATAATGTAATCCATATGTTCTTTCAGGTAAACCCTTCTGGGAATGGTTAAACGCATTAAATCAAGTTTTGGAATTACGTTTTCTCCTGTTTTTGGGTCTCTTCCTGCCATTACTGTTCCGATTTCGACTCCTCTTATTCCTGCTTCGAGGTATAATTCTGCTGAAAGTGAAAAAGAGGGAAATTGTTCTTGGGGAATTTGATGAAGAAACTTTTTTCCATCAATGAATACTGCATGGCCTCCTACTGGTTTCATTATAGGGATCCCTGCTTTGGCTAAAGATTCTCCTAAATATCTTACTTGGGCAATTCTTGCTCTGAGGTAATCCTCTTCAATTCCTTCTCTCAAGCCTACTGCAATTGCCTCCATTTCCCTTCCGCTCATTCCTCCATAGGTTGGATAGCCTTCAAACAATATGGCGAAAGGAACGCATTTATCGAATAATTCTTTTTCCCTGAATGCAAGAAATCCTCCCATGTTCACTATTGCTGCTTTCTTTGCACTCATTGTACATCCGTCAACAAAGGAAAACATTTCCTTCACTATTTCCTGAATGCTTTTCTTTTCATATCCTTTCTCTCTTTGCTTTATGAAGAATGCATTTTCTGAAAACCTTGCTGCATCAAAGAAAAGCTTTATCCCGTATTTATCGCATAATTCCCTTACTCCCTTTATGTTCTGCATTGATGCAGGCTGGCCGCCTCCTG
>JBDRIL010000032.1:0-20955 GCA_043815885.1 archaeon
CTTTAATTCTTTTTTTCTTTTTAAATCAAATGAATAGAATTAAATATCTGTTTCTCTTTTTATTATTTGGATAGGTGAAAAATAATGCCCAGAGGCAGAAACAGTTTGGCAAAACGTAAATCACTTATTGAAAGCTCTCCTCCGGGGAAACTTCACAAAGTAACTACAAGCCTTCTTTCAGCCGAGAAACAGCGGCTAGTGACAAAGATGAAGGATGCAAAGAGAAAAAGAAGGAGAAAAGCATTTTCACAATAGCACTTTTAATCATTCTAATTCTGTACTATTGTTCTTGGATTGTACCAAAAAGCCTTTATAAAGCAAATTCAGCAGTAGTATATGGAAAAAATCCCTTTTCCTAAAAAAAGTTTTTTTCACCTCCAAGGAAAAACTTTTGTGGGGAGCAAGCCTGAAAGGCTTGTTCTTTCCCTCCTTTTTCTTTTAAAATCCCTTTGTTTCTAAAGTATTACTAATTCATTTAATTTGAAGGTGGTGTGGAGTGAGTTATAGGACTAATGTAATGGGAGTAATAATCTTAATTCTCGTGCTGGGAATTGCTTTAGGGGTTGGACTGAGTTTAGTGAAGAGTGTAAAGTACAGTGATACAGAGGGATACTATTTTTTTGAAATGGATAAATCGCCGGATATAATGAACATTAATTTCTTTACAAGGATAGTTGACTTTGTTCTTGCATTGGCTTTGGTTGTAATAGCGTTTCTTGCGTACAGGAGAATGCAGACAAAAAGAATGCTCTTAGTGTTTACTGCATTTGCATTCTTTGCCCTTAAATGGTATGTAAAGCTACTGGATGTATTCCTTGCAAAAAAGAGTTTCTTTACTGACACAATAGGAAATGCATTCGAATTCGTTATACTCCTGCTGTTATTCGCTGCTTTGTTTTTGAAGAAGTAATTCCTTTGGAGGGGAAAAATGGAAAAGGGAAAGAATGCATTAGAGTTAGATACACGAAACAGGATTTATAACGAGATAGTGGACTCTCCGGGACTGCATTTCAGGGAATTACAGAGAAGGACTACTCTTGCAATTGGTTCACTCCAATACCATCTTGATTACCTCCAAAAGAATAATTTATTGAAGGTAGAAAAGGAAGGCGCTTACAAGAGATACTTTGCATTAAAGATTCACAGGATAGAGGAAGAGGAAAGAATAATGCCCCTGCTTCGCCAGGAAAACATCAGGAAAATAATATTGTTTTTACTGGAGAAGGATAACTACAATCACTCTGCAATTGTTTCCTTCACTGGACTGTCTCCTTCAGTTGTTTCCTTTCACTTGGATAAATGCATTGAAGCAGGAATAGTGAATAAAACAAAGAGAGGAAGAGAGAGTTATTTCTCGGTTATTAACCCGAATAAAGTAATTGAATTGCTTACCACTTACAGAAAGAGTTTTCTGGATAAATTGGTTGATAATTTCCTTGAAATCTGGGAGGGAGAAATGAAGAACTACTGATTTCAGGGGAAATGAGGTCTCCCGAAACCAAATAAAAGCAACTAAAAACAAATATTGGTGGGGTAAAGAAAATGAGTGAAGAAATAGAAGAAGTCTACAGGAAACAAATAGATGAATTCAACCTTTTAATGAGAATTCAGGTTAACGAAGTAATTGCTTATTGAAAAATCAATGCAGTACAACAAAGTTCACCGGCAATCAACTCTCCCGAAAATATTTAAGGGCAGTTGAAAGCTCTTTTTTATATGAAGAAAAGATTGAATATTCCTAAAGAACAGCTTTACGATTTGTATTGGAATAAGAAATTGACTTTAGTTGAAATTGGAAAAGAGTTTGGTTGCACTGGAGAAAACATTATTTATTGGCTTAAAAAATTCAGGATTGAAAAAAGGCCAAACCAACGAAAAATTGATATACCGAAAGAAGTTTTGGAGAGACTTTATTGGAAAGAAAATTTAAAGACAACTGAAATCGCAAAAAGATATGGCATAAAGCATGGAAGGACAATCCTCAAGAAGATGAAGAAGACAGGAGTTCCGTCAAAGACTCTTTCAGAAGCAAGAACTATAAAGATGAAGAAACCTTTTTCCGGGCCATTAGAGGAAAAAGCTTATTTTCTTGGTTTGAGAGCAGGAGACTTCTATGCAAAGAAAACACATGATTGCGTGAGAATTCAAACAACCACGACTCACCTTGCTCAAGTGGCATTATTAAAAAAATCTTTTGAAAATTACGGGGAACTGGGAGTTTATTTAAGTAAAAACAAAAAAAGAGATACAGAGTGGTTTATCTATATTGATCTTCATAATTCATTTAATTTCTTAATTGAAAAACCGGAAGAAATTCCTGAAGAAATAATGAATGATGACAATGCTTTCTTTAATTTTCTTTCTGCTTACATGGATTGTGAAGGAAGCTGGGATGTAATTAAAAGCCATAAAAATAGTGTTAGATTTTGTTTTAGAATGAAAACAGGAGACAGTAAAATCCTTGGACAATTCAAGAAAAAATTGGAAGATAAAAATTACAATCCAAGAATGTATTTTTATGCTAAAAAAGGTAGAAGAACACTTTATGGAACATATAAAAAAGACATTTATGATTTAACTCTGTACAGAAAAAAAGAAGTAATATCAATAATTAAAAAATTGCTTCCATTGAGTAAACACAGTGAAAAAATCAGAAGAATGAATTTTATTTTAATTAATCAGAATAGAAAGTGGAATGAAATAGAAGGCGGATTGAATAAATTGAGAAAAGAAATTAAAATGGAATTATTGAAAAATCAGAGTAATACAAATATTGAAGCGAAAATTAATGCAACTATTGACATGAGTTTTAATAAAATATTGATCGCAGGCCCGGAGGTATCCTTCCAGGGGTCACCCACAGTATCGCCAACAACTGCTGCCTTGTGAGCAAAGCTTCCTTTTCCTCCGAAATTTCCTTTTTCAATGTATTTCTTTGCGTTGTCCCATGCTCCTCCGGCGTTAGCCATCATTATTGCCATCATTACTCCAGAAGTTAATGCTCCTGCAAGAAGGCCTCCAACTGCCTCAACCCCAATAAGCAATCCAACCACTATTGGAGCTAATACTGCAAGCAATCCTGGAACAATCATTCTCTTTATTGCTGCACTTGTGGCAATATCAACGCATTTAGTGTAGTCTGGTTTTGCCTTTCCTTCCTTTAATCCTTTAATGGTTTTCCATTGCCTTCTCACTTCTTCAATCATTTCTCCTGCTGCATCTCCCACTGCACTCATTGCAAATGAACTGAAAAGGAATGGAAGCATTCCTCCAATAAGCAATCCAACAATTACTCTTGGATCAAGGAGTGAAAGGGTTTCAATTCCTGCAGTGACAGTAAAAACAGAGAACAAAGCTAAAGCAGTTAATGCTGCTGAACCTATAGCGAAACCTTTTCCTATTGCTGCAGTAGTGTTTCCCGCTGCATCAAGTGAATCAGTTCTTTCCCTCACTTCTTTGCCTAACCCGGCCATTTCAGTAATTCCCCCAGCGTTATCTGCTACTGGACCGTAAGCGTCAACTGCAAGGGTCACTCCTAAAGTTGAAAGCATTCCCAGTGCAGCAATTCCAATTCCATACAATCCGGCAAAGTGAAAAGCAAAATATATTCCTGCAACAAGAACAATTACCGGAAGCGCTGTACTTTTATAACCTAAAGCCAGTCCTGCAATTATATTTGTTGCTGCTCCTGTATTGCTTGATTCAGATAACTTTCTTGTGGGAGAGTATTCATGGGCTGTATAGTATTCAGTTAAGTAACCAATAACTATTCCTACAATTAATCCAATTACCATTGCATTGAATACACCCATTTCCACTCCGGGAAAATACTGGAATAAAAAGTAAGATGCAATAATCATTATTCCTGCAGCAACCAGGGTTCCGTTCCTTAAAACAGAGTGAATCTTGTTTCCTCCAGCAAATTTAACAAATAAAACCCCTATAATTGAGGAAATTATTCCCACTGCAGCCAAAAGCAATGGAAGAGTCAATCCAGGAATTTGGAATGCAATGAATCCCAAAGCCATTGAGGAAATTATTGCTCCAACATAACTCTCAAAGAGATCAGCACCCATTCCTGCAACGTCCCCAACATTATCCCCTACATTATCAGCGATTACTGCCGGATTGCGGGGATCGTCTTCTGGAATTCCTGCCTCCACTTTTCCAACTAAATCAGCACCAACATCTGCTGCCTTGGTGTAAATTCCTCCTCCTACCCTTGCAAATAATGCAATAGAACTTGCACCAAAAGAAAAACCGAATAAAATTGAAATAATTAAACTCTGGTCAGTAATTCCAATTACACTAGAGTAAAGCAAGTACAGTGCGCATATTCCAATTAAGCCTAATCCAACTACACTTAAACCCATTACTGCTCCGGAAGAAAAAGCAATCTTTAATGCTTCACTAAGAGAATTCCTTGCAGCCTCTGCTGTGCGGACATTGCTTTTTGTGGCTGTTCGCATTCCAAAGAATCCAGCCAAAGCAGAACAGAATGCCCCCACTACAAAAGAAAAAGCAGTCCATGCACTCATTGCCTGAGGAAAGAAAAAGCTTAATGCAAGCAATACAACTACGACTATTACTACAAATACTGCAATGCTCTTGTATTCTCTTTTAAGGAAAGCCATTGCTCCAATCCTTATGGCTTCAGAGATTTCCTGCATTCTTGCATTGCCTTTTGGCTTGGAGTCAATGCCCCTGCTTAAGAATAAAGCCACAAGCAGGGCAAGAATTCCTGCTCCCAAAGAATAAAAAACTAGCTCCATTCAATATCCTTTTCCTGAAAAAATTTATAAACCAATTCGTTATTTCCTCTTTTTTTCTAATTCACTTAAAATTGTGCGGTATCTTTCCCTCTCAGTCCGGTGCATATTTCTATCATCCGGCACAGGGAAGCGCTTTGATTCTTTTATTCTTCCCTTTAATACCTCAATAGCGGCTTTTTCTTCCGCGCTTAATTCTACTTTTCCTCCATCTTTAATCCTTTCAAATAATTTAGTTAATCTTCTCATTAAAGAGTCATTCTTGATAACCCTCCCCCTCTCCCTTAAAAGCAATAATAGTTGTTGTTCTTTTGATTGAACGCTTCTTCCGATAGTTGCAAGATGTTTTTCTTGTAATCTAAAAACACGTGCCTCTCCGCCAGTGCGTTCGCCTCTTCTCTTTCTGTTTCTCCAATTTATTATTACCCTTAAGTTCTCTCTCACCTTCTTTTGTTCTTCTGGGGTTAGAGTTCTTTTTTCACGCATTATTTTTGTCTTTAGTCCTCTTGCAAGCTGGCTGGTTTTTATTTCTGGATTCCAATAACCCCTGTCACGTAAATTTTCCTTAACCAGGAAATCAATTAATGCGTCTGTATTCAATCCCAAATTAAATAAGTTCTTTAGTCTCTTCCCAACATATACTGATACATCGCCTCTCATTCCTTTTGAAACTGTGGCTGTCTTTGTAATGACTCCTGCTTTGCATAGCCTTTCTGCTGTAATCGGCCAGAAAGTCTTTTCCCCTCTCTTTGGTTTAGCGTGTGGAACCTGGAATACCTTGTGTTTTCCAAATATATCAGCCTGAATTATTGTGCTCTTCTTTTTTCTTGGCATTTTTTTAGACTCCAATCAATGAAATACGTCTTTTGGCCATTTTTCCGGCAGCTTCCTTATTCCTGTTAATGGAAGCCTTGGCTTCTTTTTTTTCTTCTTTTTTGTTTCCTTCATGGAGTGAGCCTCTTTACCTCGTAATAATTTATGTCGTTCTCTGAATCCACTACTGCAATCAATAGAATGGTTTTAATGTTTCCGCTGAGCCTCACCATTCTGCTGAATTCAATGAAATTCATTCTGTCGTTCTGGGATACAACTGCTACCGCCCAGTATGTGTGAGCCTGTCCAGGGCGTTTTCCTCTGGGATACACCCTTAAATCAAATCCAAACTTGAAGCCGGTCTTTACTACGAAGCCTCTCTCCCTTAAATCACTATACACTAAAAATTTGGGATAGAATTTCCTGTCCCTCTTCATTGCGTACTTCAATAATTCTTCTTCCTTTATTTTTTTTCCTTCCCTGTCCTCTAAATTTAGTTTCTTTTTTTCCATTAAAAAATAAGCTTCAATTAAATCCAGTACATAATCGCTTTCTGTCTTTTCACCAAATCCCTTTGGAATCAATTGGTCTTTCACTTTTTTCTCTCTGACTATGGCTTTATCGCTTACAAGCAAATTCTTCATTAATCCTTCACCTTAAAAACAATTAAAGCAAATTAATTAAAAAGAGTTCACAAAAGAAATTGATATCATGGCTCTGGAAGGGAATGGAAAAAAGCAGGCTTTAAAAGTAAAGAATCATTTTAATTCTGATTTCATTGATTATGACACCTGTGATGAATTCGTTGTTCCAAAGAATGATGAATTGCATGAAGTGATTGTTGACTTTATTCCTTTCGCAAAAGAAGAAAAATTTCATGCACTGGATTTGGGTGTTGGAACAGGCACTGGAGCCTTCAAAATCCTTAAATATTATCCTAATGCTTTCCTTACTGGAGTCGATTTTTCCAGGAAAATGATTTCAAGAGCTGAAGAAAAACTAAAGAGATTCAATGACAGAGTGAAATTAATCGAAGGCGACTTCAATGCAATGAAGTTCCCGGAAAAATATGACTTCATTTACTCTGCGGTGGCAATCCACAATAACAGGGATGAAGAGAAGAGAAATTTATTCAATAAAATATTTGATTCCTTGAACGAGAATTGTTTCTTTATCAATGGTGATTTTTTTAAGTCTTCCAATGAAAGAGTCCAGAAAAAATTCAATGAATTTTACAGGGATTTATTGGAAAGAAATTTAAGCGGAAGAGAATCTGAGGCATGGATAAGGCATGCATTTGAGGAAGACAAACCTTCAACAATAGAAGAGCAATTCAGTTGGCTTGAAGAAATTGGTTTTAAAGAAATGCACTGCATCTGGCAGTATTACAATACCACTGTATATTATGCAAAAAAGTAATAATGTTTAATAAAGAATTGATTTAAATAGCTTTAAAGGTGTTTTTTATGCCTCCGATAGATCCATGGGGTTCAATGCTTGTAGAGGATTACTCCAGACTCATTAAGGAGTTTGGGTTAGAGGAATTCAATGAAGAAATGCTTGCGCAATTCCCTAAACCAAACAGGTTAATGAGAAGGAAGATTGTTTTTGCTGGGCAGGGACTGAAAGAGATAGCTGAATGCATTAATAAGAAAAAGGATTACTATGAGTTAACAGGAATAATGCCTTCCTCTGAAAGAGTTCATTTTGGGACTAAAAGCGTAGTGGAAATGGTGAAATACTTTCAGGATAACAAGGCAAAGACATTTGTATTGGTTGCTGATTTGGAGTCAGCAGCAACAAGAGGAATTTCCTTAGAAGAAGGAAGAAGAAGGGCTCTTGAATTCCATATTCCTGCATATATTGCCTTTGGCTTGGATCCCAAAAAAACCTTTTTCTATTTTCAGTCAGAGAACAAGAAAGTAAGTGATTTGGCTTATATTTTTTCTCGAAGAATTACTTTGAATGAATTCAGGGCAATTTACGGGGATACTCATCCTTCCAGAATTCTTTCTGCATTGGCTCAGGCAGGAGACATTCTCTTTCCTCAAATGGAAAAGAAAATGAATGGAATTGTTCCTGTTGGCGTTGACCAGAGCCCTCACATAAGACTGAGCAGGGATATTGCGAGAAGGACAAAAAAGGAATTTAATTTCAGGCTTCCTTCCGGAATCTATCATAAATTCACTCCCGCGTTAGATGGAAGCCTAAAGATGTCAAAAAGCTCTCCCAAATCATTTATTTCTATTCCAGAAGAACCGGAAACCGCGACAAAAAAGATCAAAGGAGCTCTTACAGGAGGAAGACCTTCAATCGAGGAACAGAAAAGGATTGGAGGAGAACCAGAAAAATGCATGATATTTGAAATGTATAAACAGCATTTGATTGACGATGACAAGAAACTGAATGAAATATATCAGGCATGCAAAAGCGGTAAACTGCTTTGCGGCGAAGACAAGGAAATGGCAGCAAAACTAATAAAGGAATACATGAAAGGCTTCAACAAAAAAATGAATTCAGCAAAGAAAAAAATAAAGAAACTGAAGTTCATTAAGAATTAGGTTTTATCTTCTGCTTTTTCTTCTTTTTTTGCATCACTACTTTTTTCAAGAGTCAGGTCTTCTTTTTTTCCCTCGAATACCGCGACATCCTTGAATTCATTTCTGAGGATTTCCTCTAATTGGCTCCAGTAATGGTTTTCCTGTTTCATTAACACGATCTGGTTTACTTTATGTATTTTTGCTTCATTCACTATCTTTCTTGCTGTATCTCCCCATTCAGTTACCTCAGTGCATTTCTTTCTCTTCTTTCCAATTACTTCTTTCACTTTTTCCATTAACTGATTGCCTTGCATTATTTCTGATGCAGCAAACCCTACCTCTCCACTCATTGCATTGGTGTCAATTACAAGCAAAAGCACTACTTCCTTTACTCCCTTCAATGCCTCTTCCAGAAAGACTTCATCAAATTCCTGCCTTGAAAGCAATGGTAAAAGTATTTTCATTCTTTCACCCAATCAATTCATAGAGGCTTTTTCTTTTCTCAATTATTTCTCCTTCTTCGCGGAGAAATTCACATATGGCTCTGACAAGGTTTGGGTCAAGAGAACAATTGATAGAGAGCTGCTTGAGGTTTAATTGCTTGTTTTTCTTTAATTCATTTATTATTGTTGGCTTGAGTTTTTCGTATAAGGATGAAGAAAGTACATAGAATTTTCCGTCAAAGGCTTTCATGCCCTTAATCTGGTTCTCTTTTATTTCTCTGCTGAATCTATCGCAGAACTTTCTTGCTTCAAAGTCATTATCAATGACAGTAAAGTGATTTTTTTCCAGTGTAGGATTGTCTAAAGGTTCAGCTTTTTTTTTATCTTCCGGTTCTTCCTTCAATTTATAAATTGGTTTCTTGTATTTTTCCGAGAGCCTGAATTTAATTATTATTCCTTCTTTCAGTAATTCATTGAAGCGGAATAGTTCTTCTTTGGAGAGAAGTTTCTCGAATTCTCCTTCAACTCTCTGGGAAAGGTTTTTTCTCCCACTCAATAAAGAGAATATTTTTTTATCCGAAGAAGGGATTGCTGGAACTTCTTTTTCCTTTCCGATTAAAAGAAATAAGTCGTCTTTTGCCTTTACTATTTCATATTCCTTGCTTTCACTTAAATCCAGTTTATTTCTTTCGGTTTCATTTAGGACTATTACAGTCCTGTCCCTATCGACCTTTACTTCAGCCACCAAATCCCCTATAAAAAGATAAGAAAAAGAATTAATAAGGTTAATTGAAAAAGAACGAAAAAGAGTTTTAATTTATCGGAGCAATTGGTCCTTGGGCATCTCTATTTTTTTCTTTTTTTCTCAAGCGTTTCTCGGATTTGAGTAACCTATCTGCTTGCCTATTAGCTTTTCCCGCCATCCACCAAATATTTAATTTATGGGCTCCGTCTTTGATTCTTCTAAATATTGGCATTTTTTCACCTTGAATAATATAAATGTGGTTCAACTACTTAAATCTTTTCCTTCGCAGTAACGCATTTTGTCACAGGAATTATTGATTCCGGCATAACCAAAGACAGTGGGAAAGAAATCAAAGGAATTCATTTCCTGAACGAGTTTTCCTATTCCTCCTCCATGCAAAATAAACGGAACAACCAATGATTCTTCCATTGAATTATGGGGGGGAGACTGGTGATGGCCTTTGCATAAAAGGCAGTCAAAAGCCATTCCGTGGTCGGAAGAAATAACGCTGATGAGTTCTTCCTGTTCTTCAATCACTTCAATTAATTGCCCCATACTTGAATCAAGTGCCTCAATGCATTCAGCATAACCTGTTGCATTAGTGTTGTGCCCGCAGGAATCGTTTCCCTTTATATTGGAGAATAGAATATATTTCTCTTCAGGGAAATTCTTTTCCAGGTAATCAATTAAGTCTGCATCCAATTCAATTAAATAGGCAGAATACAGGGAATATTTTTCCACCTTGTCTTCATCAGAGGAAGGAATATAATAATTCAGGTTTTCCTTCCAGCTTAAAAAAAAGGATTCAAGCGAATTAGTTAATGCGCTTTTATTGTTCACTATTATTTCGTATTCATTGAATGACTGGTCATGGAAGACAACATCAAACTCGCCCAATCCTTCCTGGAAGTCTCCTCCCTGTGAGACCATTATGCATGTATATCCATATCTTTTCCCTAAATCACAGAAGGAAACAATCCCCACAGCATCCACACAGGACTTTGTTTGGGTTGGAGAAATGCATTCTCCTGCAAGATAAGTCATTGCATGGCTTTCGGTTGTGGAAGGAAAGTTAACTGTAATTCCTCCAATAATGCCTTTTTCCTTGAATTGCTCTAAGTTTGGAGTTGAAGCCTTCAGCAATACTTCTCCGTTTAATGCTTCTGGAACTAATTCAGGGTAAACCGAAAGATAGTAAGAACCAGTGCCGTCAAGAAAGAATACAGCAATATTCTTGGAATTAATATTTTCTACACTGGAACCAAAAAAGAAATATAAAAGTAATAATATAAGCACTATAAGCATTAGAAGAAAAACTAATCTGCTTTCAGTGCCGATCCTCACATTGAATCAACCCTCTTCCTTGCATTCCTCCAATTCGGAGTGAAGCAAACAGATTACTTCTTTTAAGGAATCTGTCCCGACTAAAACATAACTGCAGTCTACTACAAAGTAAGGCCCTGCATGAGGCATCATTCCATACCCTGCTCCAATCAAATAATCATCTTTTACCTTTTCCTTCATTTTATCCCAGTCTTCTTCCAGGCATTTCTTGAAGGAATCATAATTATTAGGCATTACACCCATTGCACCGTAAAGCATTACTGATTTATCCGAGACATCTAATGGGTTTCCTTCCCCCGGGAAAGAACTCTTAAATAACCAATGAACCCAGTCATTGAAGAGCCTCTCTCCTTCCATTCTTGCACATTCAGCGCCAGCAGCTGCATTCTCTGCCCTCACTCCATTTACTGGAAAATTCCTGTAAGTGAAGTTGATGTCATAACCAAATTCCGTGTTTAATTCATCTATTCCCTCTACTGCTGCATTGCTTGCAGGAGAAATATAATCCAAAAATGCATGCACTATTGGTTTTTCTCCGCCATCACATTCCTCTACTTCCTTTAATATCATTGTATTGCGTGGAACTCCGTCCAGATAAAGTTCAGGTACAACGAAAAAATCCTTTACAACAGGAAAATTCTTCTTCAGTTCATTGAATATTTCAGGGTATTCAATTACTGTTTCCCTTTCAACCAATGCAGTTGGAATTACTTCTACGCCAAATTCTTCTATGTAATGCTTGTTTTTTTCTTTTGCGGTATCAATTAATTCCTCTTCAAACAATACTTTTTTTTCCTGAAAAGAAGCCTTAATTGAGTTTTCTTTTTCACAGAAACCACATTCAGAAGAATAAAGAAGCAGTAACTTTACTGGTTTGGTTTCAGGGATTGGTTCGTAAGGCGGAATTTCTTCCATAAATACTTTATGGATTACTGCTCCTGCGGCTGCACCCAAAAAAATGAATAAAATTATTAAATAGAAAGGAAACCTCTTTTTTTTCTTGGGTTCTTTTGGTTTGACTTTTTCTTCTTCCTTTTTCTTTTTTTCTTTTTCAAGGACAGTTCCTTTCTCTATTATTTCTTCCTTTAATTTTTCGTCCTTTGTTTTAGGTTTTGTTTCTTTCTTTGTTTTTTTTTCTTCAAGGACTTTTCCTTTCTCTAAGATATCCTCTTTTAACATCTCATCCTTTGTTTTAGGCAAAGCTTCTTTCTTTACTTCATCCTTTGCGTCACTGCCCTCTTCAGAATCAGTGCTTTCCCCAGGAATAAATATTTCTCCCATTTTGAATCCAGAAATAATCTGAGCCAGGTTTAATTTAAAAGATTAACTGGTTAGTAATCCTTTTGACTTTTTATGCTTATAGATTGCCATTGCCATTTGAATGAATGCAGTGAAACAGAGAAAGCAATTGAGAGGGCAAAAAAGAACGGAGTGGAAAGAATTATTTCTGCTTCAACTGATTTTGAGTCAAATAAAGAGAACCTGTCTCTCTCAAGGAAATTTCCTGGAATTGTTTTTCCCTGTTTCGGAATCCATCCATCCAATCTCCTTAGGATGAAAGAAAAGGAAGTTGCTGATTGTTTTGAATTCATTAAGGAAAATCCAGGGAAAGGAGTCGGGATAGGGGAGATTGGATTGGATTTCAAGCACGCAGAAAGAAAAGAGGAAAGAATGCTCCAGGAAAAAATATTCCTGGAATTAATTGAATTGGGTGAGAGGAAAAAACTGCCTTTGGTAGTGCATTCAAGGTATGCAGGAAAGAGGGTTCTTGAGTTACTGGAAGAAGGGAATGCTGAGAGAGTACTGCTGCATTGGTTTAATGGTTCAGTAAAGGAATTCGAGGAAGGGATTAAAAGGAATTACTTTTTTTCCATTGGACCAAGCATTCTATCAAGCAAGGAATATGCTGAAAAGGTAAAGGAAATTCCCCTGGAGAACTTAATGCTTGAAACCGATTCACCAGTGGAATTTAACGGAGAAAAGGCAGAGCCTTCCTGGATAAAGGAAGTAGGAGAGAAGCTTGCAGAATTAAAAGAAGTCAGTATGGAAGAAATTGAGAATAAAACCTCTGAAAATGCATTTAAGTTTTTTGGGCTGGAATAATTAGCTTAATAAATTTATTCGTGTAGTTATTTTTTATTACTTGGAAGTGAAAGATAATGATTACTTTATTTCTCTTGGTTTTTGTGGTTGCGTTAGTGATAGGGAATTCATTGCTTTTTTTTACTGGTTCAAGAGATTCCACTCATGCAGGCTCTGATTTGGGGAGATTGAAGGAAAGGATTGGAGAAGGGATTCCTGAAAGCAGCGAAGGAGTAGGAGAGATTGAAGTTAATGCAAGGCTTAAGGCAGCAAACAAGAAAACAGAGATGGCCCATAGCAGAATGAATGAATTAGAGAAAAAAGTGAAGGTGCTTGCCCTTGAGGTTACAAAAACGAATGAAATGCTTAAAATGAAGGGAGTAAAAAAAGGAAGCATTGAATTGAATGATAGGGTTGACAGATTGGATCATTTCAGGCACAACACAAAGATAGAGATTGCAGCAGTAAAGGATTTACTGGATGATTTAAGGAAGACACTTCCATTAATGAAGAAGCCAAGAAAGAGCAGGAAAGAGTTAATCAAACTGAACAAGGAAACAAAAGAATTAGAGAAAAGGATTCATGATATCGTCTTCCATAAAGCTAAATAATATCAAAGGACAACTTTTTTGTCTATATTTTTGTCCTTTGATAGCTATCAAAAGACATTAAGAAGTTTCATAACCAATGTCTTTTGATATGAATTTAATTAGTTTTTCCTTCTCTAATTGATTCTGATGAAGAAAAAATTCTCTATGGCAATAGACTGTCCTAGCTGCGGAAAGAAGGCAGTAATGACTGAATTAATAAGAAAGATCCCTAATTTTGGAAAAATCCTTTTAACAAACCTGAACTGCAGGGAATGCGGATTCAATTTGAATGACGTAATGAATGCTGGTTCTGGTAAACCAATGAAGTATGAAGTGGAAGTGAATTCAGTCAAAGACTTAAAGACAAAAATAGTGAAGTCAAGCACTTCCTCTGTTGAAGTACCTGAATTGGGGATAAGTCTTTACAGCGGCTCTTACTCTGAAGGATACATTACAAATATTGAAGGTTTTCTGCTTAGAACAAAGGAAGCCCTTTCCTCTCTAATGAGATTAAAGGATACCCCGGAAAAAGAAATGAAGAGAATTGAAGAGCTGAGAAAAAAAATATGCAAAGCAGTGAATGCAGAAATAAGTTTCAGGGTAATACTGGAAGATGCCCAAGGAAACGGTGCCTTAATTGGAAGAAAAGTGAAAAAAATTGAATTAAAGAAAAAGAAACCAAAAACTTAAAATACAACTTAAAACTATAATTTAGTCATGAAGAAATTAATTCTGTTATTGGCTTTATTGGTATTGTTTAGTCCTATTTCTTTTTCGCAGGAAGAAACTCCTCCTGAAGTGCCTGTTGAAGAAACTCCCCCAGAACCGCCAATGGAAGAAGCTCCTGTTGAGGAAGCCCCACCAGAACCTCCTGTGGAAGAAGTGTTTGGAGAGGAAGTGATTCCTGAGGGATGCCATAAAGTGGAAACAGGAACAGGAATGTCTCAATTGGAATGTGATTTTGATAAAGAAGAATTTGAGGAATTTGATGTAAAGGAAGAATTAAATGAATGTGATGGAAAGTTTGAGTTGATTGAAGGAAAGCCTACATGTATTAAGGAAGGAGAATCCGGTTTTATTGGAACACAGTGCCCAACCCAAGAAGAACTGGATGCAGTTAAATCAAGCTGTAATAAAAAGATAGAGGAATTCAAGGATGAAAAAGGATGTAATGCAGTAATGTGTGTTAACGAGGAATTCAAGAAAAAATATGATGAAAAAATAAATGAAATGTATGGAGACGATCCATTAAAGGCTGAGGCAATTAAGTGCCAGAAGGATGGAGGGGAATTCACTCTAATTAAAGGAGAACCGCAATGTATTGGCAAAGGCCTTGAACCAATTTCAATAAAGGGAGAACTAGGAGAAATGAGTGCAGAAGAATTATCTAAGGCTGCATACAAACTGGATCAATTCCAAAAAACAGTTGGGGAAGTAGAAGGAAAGCTTGGGCCAATAAAGGAAATGTATGAAGGAGAAGGAAAGACAGAGGAAGCAGAGGCAATCGGTTATGGTATTGAAAAACTGGGAGAAGTGAAAGCAAAGATAAATGAAATAAAATCTGATTTATCTTCAGGATGGTTAACAACAGAAGAAAGAGAGGAAATCATTATTGAAATACAGTCTTTAAGGAGAGAGGTTTTGGATGTCACAAAAGTAATTACTAGTGGAAAGGTTCCAACCCTGGAGGAAATTGAAATGGCGGTAGCTGAACAATTCGATAAATTTTATGGCTCGCCTTTTGGGAGTGAGGAAGAATTTCAGAAATGGGTTGAAGCAGAAAAGGATGCACTGGAAACAGTAAGAGGCTGTGAAAAATACAAGGAAACCGAGAAATCATTTGTTCCTCCTGACCCAGAAGGAATGATTGTATTAGTAACATTAAAATATTCAGAGGAAGTGTGCAATATGACCCTTAATTCAAAAGAGGGGCTTACTGCTACTTATTCCGTTCCTCCGGAAGGATACAAGGAATTTAAAGGACCGGAAAGACTGCCTGAATTTTCTTGCACTGGAGATTGCGATAAAATAAATGAGGTTTTCAGTATGCATGTTCCTGAAGGTCCAGAGGAAGAATGTATGGAAGACTGTGTTGTCAGAGACTGTGATGGCGGAACGTTTGAATGTATGGGATTGAATAGAGAGAAATGTGAATTAGAGTGTGGACTGAAAAAAGAAGGAGACGGTCCATTTGGACCGGGAGGACAGATTGATCCATTTCAAGGATGTATAATGGTTTGCGTTGGAGATGAAGCAGATCAGTGTGGGCCCGGAGGAAGCAATCCAAAATGCATTGAATGTGAGGAAAAATGCATGCAGGAATACGGGCCAGGAATTGGATATGAAAGGTGTTTGAGTGGAGAACAAGTGGATTCAAGGGAATCAGAATGCATTACTCAAGGCCAATACGGAGAACCAGTAGAAGAACAGGTAATGGATACTGTATGCATAGTCGATATTATATGTAAGGCATATGAACCAGTAGGAGACGATCCAGGAAGCGGTCCTGATAACTGGGAACCAGGACATGAGCCAACAGGAGGATTTGGATTGGGCGGGATTCCTTTCGGGAACCTGATTGAAGGAATAATGAATTGGATGCAGGGGTTATTTAAATGAAAAAAATAGTTTTTGCTTTATTGGTTTTGGTTGTTTTTTTTGGGTGTACTACTTTGCCTCCAGCCCCTGAGCCAGGGGATATAACAGACGGAGATGCTGTGAAAGATGATAAGAAAAAAGAAGAAAGCACTCTGGATAAAGAAGAAGTTAAAGATACATCCGCTCCAAAAGAAGAAGAAAATTCTACTGATACTGTTGAAGATATTGCTGGGGAATTAACTGATTTAACTGAAGGATTAGATGAAGTCGGAGAAGACATAGATTAAATGCTATTTCTTCCAGCTCTTTCTTGTTTCTTTGTCGCCTGATTCTTCTCTGAACCATTTTGCCAGAACGCTTGCTGCGCCAATTACTGGTTCTAAGTCATCACCTTTAACTATGAATTTTATTTTTGGATTGGCTCCTTTCAAACTGCTTCCATCCACTATTACTTCCTTTTTTTCATCCAGTGAATCAAATAATTCCTTTATCCTGTTTATTGTTTTGGATTCTATTTCATTTAAATTCATTCCCTTGTTTCTCAGCCTGTCAACAAAGGAAGCATTGAATGAAACAATTACCTGGGCAGAACTGTTTTCTGTGAGCAGTAAGAACTTCTCCTTAATGTTCTTTACCTTCTTGCTGTCCCTCAGTTCTCTCAGATAATCATTGTTTCCTAGGACTGCTCCAACCACAAATGCGCCCTCTCCTTCTCCTCTTCCTGTCTCATCTATTCCGATTGCTTCTTCTTCGTTTAAATTCATTTTCTCCAGAATTAATTTCTTTACCGTTTCGCAGTCCTTTCCCTGGATAACGACTCTTCCGGAAGAATAGAGCGTTACAGTGCTTGCATTGATTCTTGCCCTCATTTCCTCAAAAGAAGTATTTGTTTTATTTAAGGGAAATTTATTCATTATTTCCTTTACTTCTTCTTTCTGTTTTAATCCAAAATTCAGTACTCTCTGCATTCTTTCAACCCATTAATAGATTAAAAGCAAAAGAAATATATTAATGTACTGGACAATTAATACGGAAAAAGGATTTTAAGGAGAAGAACAAATGAATCACAAATTAATTTATGCTCTATTATTGGTTGTTTTGGTTATCTGGATAAGTGGATGCATTGAAGAAATGGAAGAAATAGAAGGACAGGACAAAGAAATTGCGGGAGAAGTGGGAGAAGAGGACTGGACTGAGATAAAAAAAGATGAATGGAGGGAAGCAGAACAAACAGATTACGATAGATATATTGAATGCACTAAAAAGAGTCTTGCTGTAGAAAGGGACACCTGCATCTATGACTTGGCTTTGGAATTAATGGAAGAAACTGCCTGCAACAGAGTAGAATCAGGCTTAATGGGAAAAAATTTAACAGATACAATTGAGTACTGCAAGAGGCAGGTAAAACTGAAAAAAGCAATCGAGTTGAACAGCCTGGAAGAATGCAGGAAACTGGATTTTGGTTTTGATTCGGATAACTGCGTTAAAGAGATTGCTTTAAGGAGAAATGATTCAGGCGTCTGCAATGAAATAAGTGATTCAGCGATAAATGTTAATTGCTTGAATGGGATTGCGATAAAGCAAAAAAATATAGAGATATGCAATGAAATCACATTAGAAAACGCCAGAGGCGGCTGTTACACTAATGTGGCTGTTTCTTCTTTTGATGAGTCAATCTGTGATATATATGAAAATATTACCGTAAAAGACAACTGCATTCTTTCAGTTGCACAGGCAAAAAAAGATTCAAGTGTGTGCGAGAAAATATTCTCTGAGTTAACGAAAAATCACTGCCTGAAGACAACTCAATGACTAGAGCTCTCTTAAATAGCCCCAGTTATGCAGTTTATCGCTGTCTTCAACCCATCTGTCTCCAATATCTGTCCTGTAATACATGTTTGGGATTATGATGTTTTTTATTCTGCTGTATGCCTGGTGCTGTGCTTGCCTCATGGTTTGGCCTGTTCCGCAAATAATAAGCACGACTCCAGAAGTGCCTGTTATAAGCCACTCGCCATTAATTTTTTTCACGTCTTCTATGTGAACGCCGTCAATTGGCTTTTTGAAGAAAATAACTGAATCCTTTGATTTGACTTCAAAGATTTCCTTGTCCTTATAAGGGAAGGGCGGAACAACTACTCTTATGCCTACCTGAAAACCGCTTTTAACATTTAGTCTTGGCTTGTTTCCGTGAGCCAATTCATAGAAAAAATCTCCAATAGGATTTATCATTGACTCCTGCTGAATGCTTATAGTGGGATAACCAAAGCGGGAAGTCCATTCCAATGGATAAATTCCGTTATTGTTTACTATGCAATTAATATCAATGTACCCTATATATCCTTCTTCAGCTAACTTTGACTCCATTTTTTTCAATGTATTATTAAAAATCCTGTTAGGCCCGCTCCAGAACATGGATGTGTTTCCACACCAGAATGGCTTGAAATTCCGCCTAACATACATTACGTGATTCTTTACAGTAGCACAATAAACCTTTCCACTGTATTTAACTATTTTTGTATCTCTTCTGTCTATCCATGAATCCAGCTTCTTTACTCTTTCAATTACTTCATATTGTGGCTTTAGAGAGTTAGCAAAATGATCTTTTATCCATACCTTTTCCTTTCTTTTCCTCATTTTTATAATTCCAACCCTGCCTATTTTCAGCAGTAATTCCTGTATGTCACCCGCAAGTTTTTCTGAAGAAGTATAAAAAATTCTGAAGCCATTCTTCATTATTGTTGCGTCTCCTAATGCAAACCAGTCAAGGAATATGCCTATCTGTCTTGGGTTTAATTCCTTTACAAATTTTGTGACATATTTTTCGTTTGCTTTTCCAAATTCTTTCAAATAAGAAGAAAGTTGCTTGCTGTAAATATAAAATTCGTTTTTTCCTGCAGAAAATTTGAAAGGAAGTTTCTTTAATAATTCTTCTATTAATTTTGTTTTACCTGGTATCTTTTGTGTTACGCCTGTTTTATAATTGGAAACATAACCGTCTGCTAACCATATCCCCATAAAGGCTATCCAGTCATCCATTGGAATTTTTAGTTCAGGAGATTTGTGCAGCATTACCTGGTTTCCTTCGTAGTGACCAATTTCTACTGTTGGCAGAATAAAGTATTGTTCTTCTCTGCCAATCCAGACGCCTGTTCTCTTTATTACTGACTGACTCTGCAGATCACGGGCTTTTACAAAACCGAACTCGTTTTTTTTGTTTCTTGCATTCCATTGCGTTGAAACATACATATTGTGGTCCAGTGTCACCATTATATCCAGTGTCTGATTTTGAATTGAAATCATTTCTTTGTGGTGATCAAAGCAAACAATTGATTCAGGACAATGAAATTCAATCAGTGAATTCAAAGGATTCAAGGTGCATATCTTGTCTTCATAAGTTAAATCTTTGAAAAATTTCCAGCCTTCCTCAGTTAAAACCTCGGTCTTTTCATCATAGCAACCCATTTCTCCTGTTGAAGGCCCTAAATTTCCTGGAAACAATTTCTTGTGCTCGAAATTCACGTTTATCGGGTAAATGAATTCCTTTCCATCAAAGAAAGCCCCAACTGCTACCTCCACCCCGACAATTCTTTTTTGCAGCTGGAATAAAGGAATTTTTTTTGCCCAGGCTTTGTTGTAGTCATTTAAGACCTGTATGACGTCCCTGCCGTCATCTTCTTCTCCAATGAAAAGCAGTCCCTTAATGTTTTGCGCCTGCCCGCTTGGCTTTAATACATATTTTCCTGGGTTTTCTTTCACGAAAATTATTGCTTCATCAAAGGAAGTGAAATCACGGTATGGAATTATTGGAACGCCGTGGCTTTTCAATTCCTCCTGCCCAAAAGCCCTGTCATCCTCCAGCCTGTCAGTGTATGGCGTGCCTCCAATTACTGCCTTTCCTTCTTTGCGCAGTTTTTCTGCTTTCTTGCCTTGCCCTAAAACGTCATCAAAAACAATTACGTCCGCCCAAGAAACCTCCTGCTTCCAGTCATCAACCTTTGGAAAAAATCCGTCTCCAACTTCTCTTTCCTCTGGGGTTTCAACACAATACTTTACGCTATGCCCTTCCTTGACAAGCTGCCATGCAATGTCCCCAATAAGGTTATCAAGAGAAATAAAAAGAAAATTCTTAGGTTCCATAAAAAATGATTCCCAAAAATAATCATTCACTGAATATCTTTAAATTCTTTCTATTAAAAGGCTCAGAGTTGAGTTAATTCTTCATTCCTTATTTACAAGAACTTCTTTGATGTTTTTTGTCAGCTTCACTATGTTTGTTTTTCCGTGTTTTTCTATCTCTATAACTCCTCTGTCGGAAAGCCTTTGAAGAATGCGGTGGCTTTTTAGTTTGCCAATGCCTTCAATTCTTGAGATTTCAGATTGAAATACTTTTCCGTTATTTTCAAGGATTTTCTGGATTACTGCTTTTTCGTCCTTGTTCAGGAACTGAATTAAAGCCTGTGTTACTTTTTCCAGATCCTTTTTCTTGTCCTCAAGCTTTGTTGTCATGAAAAAGAAAACTATTGCGCCAATAACTATCCCGCTCAAGATAAAGACTGGCACCAGTTGATTCATTAATTCAACCCTCTGTTCATGCTGGCAGACGCCGTCAACAATACATATCTCTGGATTGCTTTCAGAGAGTATTACCGGTGAATAAAAAACAAGCGCAATAAGGCATATGAGTACAATGACCCCAGCAATAGTTCTCTTGTTTGAGAAATCAATCTTTAGCTCCATTAGAATCTCCTTTGTATGCAACTATTTTTAAGCTAAATCATGTATTCTCACGGTTTCAAGAATCAATATTAATGGTTTCAGTAGCAGTATGTATGGTGATTCCAAATGAAAACAGAATTGAATCTAGAAATAAAAGGAATGCACTGCAAAAGCTGTGCAGAATTAATCAAAAGCCATTTGTCTGGATTAGATGGAATTGAATCAGCAGACGCAAGCTATGCAGAAGAAAGAGCAAAGATACGTTTTGATTCAGATAAGATATCCCAAGAGAAGATTGAAGAAGAAATAAAT
>JBDRIL010000033.1:0-15655 GCA_043815885.1 archaeon
GCAATCGATAAAGAAGGAGGAAGATATTTAGCAGAACAAGACGTATTACACAATAAAGGAGAAGTAGGCCCAGACGGATACGGGGCATACGTTGACCCAATCTGGTGGATGGAAGTAGGCGGAGCAAGATACGGAGGAAAAGGAGGAGAATGTGGCGGACTCGCAATCGATAAAGAAGGAGGAAGATATTTAGCAGAACAAGACGTATTACACAATAAAGGAGAAGTAGGCCCAGACGGATACAGTTCATGTGATTTATTGACAAAACACCTAAGTGATTGTAATAAACTCCGCGAACAAGAATACCTCCAATATTTCGGAGAAAAAGAAAACAAATTAGAAGGAATCATACTTTTATTTAAAAAAGCAATCGAAAAAATTTGGTTCTTAGACTTAATTGATTATGTGGTTTTCAAAGAAAAACAAAGTATAGAAGAAAATACTGTTGATAAAATAAAAACTATATTCTTTGGCGGGTTATTTCCTTCAACCGATGGCCCGTATGTTTCTCATATCTTTATTCCTTGGTATGATAGATGCCATAAGCTAGATGGCTATGAAGATTTACAGCGAAACCCATTTGAAGAAACACGCGTAGAGTTAGACATCGTTAGCAACAGGCAGAATTTGTTATTAAATGCATATGATTTGAGTGGAGACAGATACTATTATGCAGAGCAGTCATGGATGCATATATGGGGGCAGGGACACGAAAGGCATAATCTGGATTGGGATATTACCTGCCCAAGAGGATATGAAATTGTTCCAGAAACAGTAAAAGGAGAAGAGTATGGAAGAGATGACTGCGAATACCTTGTACCAGATATTTATGAGAATTCAGTTCATTTCAATGGAAAATGTACTGGAAAGTATTGGTGTGACTTTGGAATAGACATTAAAGGACAGGCAATGTGCAAGCTGGAGGAATGGGATGGAACAGGAAGGGTTCCAATTAAATTCGAGATTACTGAAAATAAGATGAAGACACAACTTAATGCAGGACTGCCTGTTTACACTACCTTCAATATTTACGCAAATAAAAGAATAGAGGAACTGAGTTCAGGAGGAACAACACTGCCTGTTGGAGACATTAGAGTTGAATTCTCAATTCCAAAAGAACTTGCATTGCCTGATGTGGATTTAAATATATTTGACTGTACTGGAGCAGGATTCAAGGATGGAAGAACAGGAGAAGGAGCACTGCCAAAGATTAATTTAGCACAAGGAAAGGGATGGTTGTGGGAGGACGTTCCAGTAAATGCCTGCGACCAGGACAACCCAGAACACGTATTCTGTGATGCAACTCAATTCAGCACAGAGTTAATGCAGAGAATACAGGTCTTGGATGAGTTTTTGAATGAAAATGGTTATGTCTTTGAATGCCCGGAAAATGAATTAGAGGAAACGCTGAGTGAAGGCAGGTATTATTCCAATACGACTGCAACTGAAGGATTAGAGGAAGGAGTGGATAGTGGAGAGATTGGAATCGATGATGTGATAATCAGTACAGGAATACTTGAGGATGGAAGCAAGAATACGCATGTAATAGTTAGAGTTCAGAATAGAACTAATGAGGAAAAGAGTGCAGAGATTGATGTAACAATTACAAATGAAGATGAAGGATATAGTGAAACATGCAAGAAAGACTTTGCAGCAGGAATTCCTGCAGCTGGAGGAGAAAGTGAAGGGGCAGGGATTGATGCTGAAACATGTGACTTCTATGACTTAGAGCCAAACGATACTGCATATGAAGCAGAAATCACTATTACTTCAACTGGAATAGTTAACCCAGAAGAAGTTACTGTAAACTTTGTTGTAATTGAAACAGAGCCAACTGTATTTGAAGGATGCCATATTCCGGCAGGAACTGCGGAAGTCGGAGGAGTATTTATACCAGAATATTGGCTGGATAAGGATGGTCCATACGGAGATTTGGTGAATCAGGACAGCTTTGAAACAACTAATGAAGTAAGAGATTTGGATGACTTATATAATTTGACTCACTTCAATGCATTCTTAATGCAGGATTCATATACTACTGACTTCCAGAAAGACTTCCATGACGCAATGACTAAGACTAATTTCTTTGATGCACCGGAATACTACAGGAATACAACTGATGGATTAGGAAAGTATTTCTCTGATCCAAACAGGTTTGCATTCTCAGTGGAGGACTCGGATTCAACAAGGCTTCCGGCACCAGGGCTTTACAGAGTGGATATAGATGTATGGTTTAGCGAGGACTGGAAGTTCTTTGATTCAGGCGGAGATCCATTAGGAGTAATAATTATAAGGCTGAACAGGCTTGCTTCAAGGGACGAGCAAATGTCTGCCTTTTACTATCTGCCGTTTGATGGAAGAGTTGGATTGGAAGGAAGCACTTATAACAGGCAAGGTTATGGAGTGGCTTATTCCAATTATGCAATGAATTTACTGCAGGGAGAAGAAATCAGTGAAGTAGTGAAGACTTATTCTTCTGCTGAATCAAATCCATTCATGGAAATGGATGTAGAATTCGAGCAGGACTTCAGGAATTTGAATTCAGAGTTAGCTTCAAGAGGAGATGTATTGAAGATAAGTGGGGCAGGAACAGGGCAAAAGAAAATGGTGTTCTCTCCTTCAATTGGAACTCCGGTAATGCTGAAAGTAGAGAATCCGGAAGGAAATCCAATAAAGGCATTTTATAGGTTAATGGAAGAGGGAAGGATTGGGGAAGCAGGAAGCACTTTAAGCTACTGGGATGGAGCAGACAAGTTAGAGTGCAAGGACTTTGACGGAACATTCCTGTGGAATAAGTATTCAGTGACTGATACAAAGGCTTCTTCTCTGGACTTGAGAGAGGGAGTGAATATAAAGGATTACAAGCTGGAATGGGATAATGTGAATTATCAAGGAAATGTATGGTATAAGAGTATGTTCTATACTCCGACAGAGGAATTATATGCATTGCATACTGTTTCTCCTACAAGCAAAATGACTTTCTATTCCCCTTCAGTTGTATCTGGAGGAAGCAGTGTTACACTGAATGGAGTGAAGGGGTCGAGTGGAACAGAATACTTCAATGAAATGAATTCATTGAACAAGATATTTGATTTAGTGAGGGAAGGAAAGATGTGTATTGCAGACAATGGAAGGACAGTGGATATATTCTGGAATGAAAAGGCATTGTATGAAGATGACTCCTCTGGAAAGAGTGTAAGCGATATAGAGGAAGGAATCAATTCAGGGCAGGCTCAATGGAGCTGCATTACCGGCTGAGTAATGCAAAAACTATTTCTAAGGGCAATAGATAGCTTTAAATAACATTCACTACGATATTGTATACGAAAGCAACGTTTGTATACAAGGTGATTTTATGAGGGTTATTACCACGAGAATGGATGAAAAAGATGTAAAAGATTTAATTGAAATAGAAAAAGAAGAGAGGGCTGAAAGAGCGGAAGTAATTAGAAGATTGTTAGGAAAAGCCATTAAGGAATGGAAAACCCAGAAAGCATTGGAAAAACTCAGAGAACACAAGATTTCTCTGAGAAAGGCTTCTGAGTTTGCTGGAATTTCTTACATTGAAATGCTTGATTTGTCCTCTAAGGCTGGAATCGACACAGGTTATTCCTTAAAAGAACTCGAAAGAGACCTCAAAAGATAGGAAGGCGCACTTAATGGTTTTTGTTGATTCCTCTGTACTGATTCATTTGAGTAGAATAGGAAAATTGAACCTACTAAAAGAATACTTCAAAGAAATAAAGATAACTGAAGATGTTTTTGAAGAGACAGTAGTTAAATCAGGGGAAGTTGCTGGAAAGATCGAAATAAAGAGAGGCTGTGATAAATGGATAAAAATAGAAAAGCCAAAAAATGCGGGAAGGGTAAGAGAGCTAAGCAGAAACAATTTAATCAGCAAAGCAGATGCATCACTAATTGAATCCGCGAGAGAAAGAAAAGAAATACTGCTTACCAACGATTATTTACTGATTAAGGTTGCAAGAAGCTTTGGAGTAGAATGCTGGTGGCTGACGACCTTTATTATTAAATGCAGGGAAAAAAATGTTTTGACTAAGTCAGAAACAAAGAAGATAGTTATTGATTTAATTGAATCAGGAATGCGGCTTAATATAGAAGTTTATACAAGGATTGAAAAAATAATTGATGAAATGAAATAATGCGAATAATGCAAAAACTATTTAAAGAAGGAAAGCTTATTTTATAAACAGGATGAATTACACGCTGTTACTTGTATTGTTCTCTATAACTGATGAGATAATGAAATGGGAATTCTTTAGTGACATGAATTTTGTCTTGAAGATATTTGTATTGTTAACAATAATCAGTTTTATTAAAATGAATATTGGGACAGGGGCATTGGGGATAATTTTGATGGCAGGGATTTCTTATTTTGTTTTATTTGATTTATGGAAACTGTTCGGAGGAATATACTTAATGTATATGTTATTGTTTTTGGGCTTGAGCCATATTCTTGTGGATTTCTTTTTTGTCAGCGGGGGCCATGAGCCAACACCAGAAGAAGCAATGCGGGGGAAAGGGGGAATGCACGGACAGGGAATGGCGCATACTGCATTAAGAGGAATGAGGAGAAGATGAAATGAATGAAAAAGGAATTCACTTAATATTCATTATTCTTGGATTGTTCTTGATTCTGGCAATACTTCCAACCATTACAATGTGGTTATTCCCTCAGGCAAGAATAATCCTTCAAATAATCCTTATCTTCCTGCTTTACTCAATGGTTAGGTCATATCTTGGTTCAGGGATACTAACTATAATAATTTCGGGAATACTAATCTATATACTGGTATTCAAGTACCCGGAATTTACTGCTGGAGCATACATACTGTATGTGGCTGCAACACTAATGGTTTCATCAGTAATAATCTGGGGAGCAGCAATGTTTTTGAGGAAATAAATATGGGATTTATTTTAGGGGCATTCGAGGCATCAATCTGGACAGCAATCTCCTTATTTGCACTTGTATGGATTTATTCATGGGCAAAAGGCAATTTAGGTTCAGCGAAACTAGCCATAATTTTTGCAGCAATAATAGTATACCTTACATTCTATCAGTTCCCTGAATTGGTTTGGTTGTTTGTGGCTTTATTCCTTTTTGCCACCTTTGGAAAGGAGTTATTTGACAGAGTATATATTTTCAAGCCGTGATAATGAATGGATACATTTACCTTTCTCCTGGCAGTAATATTCCTGATGATGGCAGTGCAATGGCAGCAGAATTGGCTAGTCATAGCAATAGTAGTAATAATGATTCTCTATATGCGTTCAATAAAGGCAACAGTAGGGCTGATAATTGCGTTGGGTGTACTATATATATTAAGAGATAGCATAGCTGAATATGCGTTATATATTATCATTGGGATGGTTATATTGGCACTGATTATTGGCTTTAAGGAGAAACAAGCTGAACCAGAATACTATTCCCCTGACATGCTTGGAGGATTAATGGGCGGAGGCATGGGAGGAGGAATGTAATTGAATAAGCTTGTTTCAGTACTCCTGCTCATAATAATTGCATTTATTGGATATGAAATGCAACTGGTTTGGGTAAGCATTATAGCAGTACTGCTTTTAATATTCATTGTCCTGGGTTCTGTTTTAAGGGGAACAGCAAGGGCTGGATATGGCATAGCAAGAGAAGGAACAAGGGACATGATGAATGACATGGAGGAAGCAGAGCCAAAGCCTCCAGAAGGAGAGTACCTGGCAGAATTAACAGAGGAAGCAGCAAAGAAGTTCCCTGAATTAAAGGAAAGCCCAGAAAACAGATGGACGATAGACCATAAAACGCAAAGAATACACAAAGGCTCAAAGGGACTGCTTGAAGGAATACAGAAATTATTCAGGAAAAAGTTTGTGGATTAGGATTTCTTGTTTATAAGGCTTCTATTGGTTTCCAATACTTTCTTCATTATTGAATGAGTGGCATTAGTTGATGCCTTTATTTCAGATAATTCTTTTTTCATTTCAGTGAGTTCCTTTTCCAATTCATTCATTTTCTTTATTATTTTTTCTGCATAAAGGCTTTGGTCCTTGAGTCTGCCTATTGCAGCCTTAACTGAATCCATCTTGGAATGGAATTCATCCAGTTTTGCGCTGTGTTCGTCAAGCTTTAAGTGAGTGGAAGTTTCTTTCAGTTCATCTGTCTGGTTTGTTTCTGCGGAAGCTTCCTCTGGCTCAGGGGTTTCTTCTTCTGGTTCTTCCTCTTCTTCTGGATTTGATTCTGCTTTTGCAATCAATTCATTTATTTCTTCTTCCTTTAAACCCAGATCAATCAAAGCAGACTTTATTATGGAATCTTCTATTCCTGAGGCCTTCATTTTCTTAATGGTTTTAAGAACCACTTCTTCGTTCACCATAAAAAATCATTCAACAATCAAGTGCTTTCGAATAAATTACGCGCTTTAAATTAATAAATGTATTCGTTTAATTCAATTCATTTTTTGAGACAAAAGTTATTAATAAGATTTAGCATATTATATTAGACAATTAATTAATTTGTTTAAAGGTAGAGTGAAAATGGATTTCAAGTTAAGGGAAGGTCCCTGGAACAAGTTATTTCAGGGAAACTATCAGGGATTTGAGGTAGAGATTCATTCAAATCCTGAAAGCGTTCTGATTGTAACAGTGCTTGAAAGAAAGAAGGAAAAAATAGAGGGAGCAGTCATAGAGTTATTCAAGGTATTTGCAGTTGAAGGAGAGCTGGAAGACTTTGTGGATACCTTTCCAAGAGAGGCAATGGTTTTAATAAAACACGAACCAAAGAGCAGCCTCAAGTATTTCTTGGTTAGCAGTACCCCGAGCTATGCAAAGTACAAGGAAGAAGAGTTTTGCAATGAAACAGAGAAATTACTGAAGAAATTGAAGGAAAGCGCAAGAACAATAAAGGATGTAAGCAGGGCATATGATTTGAGCCTGACTGAATTGCATGAAGCAGGAGAAAAATTCAGGGCAGCATTCTTTTCCCAGCCATTAATGGCTCCACTGATTACTCCAACAGCAAGAGAGGAAACAGGTTATGAGCCAATAGATTTAAGCGAAAGAAAGAGGATAGGAAAGGGAGAAGTTATTCTGGGGGTTACAAGAGGCAATGTAGTGGTAAAAGAGCCACTGGAATTGCTTTGCAGGACAACCATCTTTGGTTCAACTACATTGGACAGAAAACACGCAATACATATAATTGCTGAAGGCGGACTAATAAGCAATGTAGCTGTAGTATTGTTTGACTGGGATGAATCATTTAATGGACTGAATACGCCTTCAAATGATTTGGCTTCACTGCAGAAGTACAAGGTGAACTTTGAGCCAATAGGTTTTCCTATAAGAGACTTTAAAGCAATGGACTTAAAGGTTGACTTGAATCTGATTAGTGTTAGCGGAACAATGGAATTATTTGGAGTGAGAGGAGAAGAAGAAGCAAAATTCATTACCAGTTTAATTAAGGAAGGAAAAGTGGATTCAATTGAAGAGTTAGCGAAAAGAGCACGTAAATCCCAGTTACTGGATGAATCAAAGGCAGGAGTTAAAAACAGAACAATAAGAATCCTGAGATTAATAGATTTAAGGCACCCAAAACTGTTTGGAGGAAAAAACGAAATAAATGAAATCTCAAAGAACTGGGCGAAAGCGATTGGCAGGGCAGGAATCATTCATTTAGAGGGAATAGAAAGAAGAGCAGCAACACTCTTAATCCATAACCTATTGAAAGGAATCTTTCTGCACTATGATGCAATGAGGAAAACCAAAGGAGTGAATGCACTGATTTTACTGCCTGAAATAAAAATTATTCTTTCGGCAGAAAATCCAAGCTTAATGGAAAAAGAAATAATGGAGTTATTAAAGAAATTCAAGGAAGTAGGAGTCTGCTTTGCTCTGAGCAGTGACCGTCCAGGGGACCTGCTTAGAGAGGTAATAACCCTGAGTGAAACAGAGATATTCATTCTCTCAAGAGCAGATGTAGGCGTGAGAATGTCCCGCTCAAAACAATACAGGATAATGATGCGGCCTGGATTGAGCCAGTGCACGGAAAAATAGGGTTATTTTTTCTTCCTTTTTGGCTTTACTGTTTTTTTGTCCTGCATTAATTCCTTTGCCTGTTCAAGGGTAACGAATTCAAGGGGATTGATTGCATCAATGACATACTTTAATTCTTTAAGTTCTTCAGCTTTAGCAAAGGATTCCTTCATTTTCTCCAAAGAAGTGTTTATGTCATTAATCATTGCACTGTTCTGGTTTATTTTTTCCTCAAGGGCATAGAGTGAATCCTTTAATTCCTGGACAGAGGGAAACTCTGTTCCCTCAGCAACTGAAACCCCTCCAGTATAAGCCCTTGATTCCAGGACCTTTAATTTCTTGTTCAGGATTATGAGGTTTCTTCCAAGGATTTTTTCATTCCTTACAACGTAATTCATTTTCTGGGAGAGCAACAAGACAGAGGAATTCAATGCACGAATATCTCTAATCATGTCCTGAATAGAGTAAGCCATTCCCTTTGTAGTAGTCTGTTTTGAATGTCTTTCATGGGGCATTTGCTTTCACCTGAACTAATAGACAACAAAGTGATTAATAATTGTTTTTATTTAATATAAATATTTGGAAAAAAAGGATTGATTTTAATTGAATAAAGCAAAAGGAATACTGCTTGATGCTGATTCTGTTACCGGAAAAGAAAATGAGAGCATTATAAGGCTGTATGTTAAGGGAGAAAAAGGCATAGAGATATTCGAGGAAAGGAGCTTCAAGCCTTACTTTTACGTCATAGTTGAAGATGTAAGAAAAGCGAAGAAAGAATTAATGGAAAGAGAGTTTGAGGGAAAGGAAGAAAAAATAAGGATATTGAATGCAGAGGAAGTAAAGAAAAAGAATGCAGAAAATGTATTGAAGTTAAGCTTTAACAGCACGAATGAATTAAGTGAAGTGAGAGAGCAGGTAAAGGAAGTGGAAGGAGTAAAAGAGAGAAGAGAATACGATATTATTTTTGTAAAGAGATACCTGATTGACAAGGCATTAGAGCCAATGAATTACGTTGAGATTTCTTACAGAAAAGAAGGAAAAAAGAAGGTAGTGGAAAAAATCCAGAAGGGAAAGAAGGAAGCAGGAGAGGAATTCAAAACAGAAGCAATTGACTTGGAGACGTTTTCCCTTGAAAGGTTTTCTGATCCAAGAAAAGATGCAATCCTGATGATTTCAATCGCCTCTCCAAAAGAATCGCTTGTGGTTACAACGAAAAAGGAATTAAAGGGAAGAAAAGGAGTAAAGATAGTAGGAAATGAGAAGGAAATGATTGAGGAATTAAAGGAGAACATAAAGGAAGAGGGAATAGAAATACTTGTCACTTACAATGGAGACACATTTGATTTGCCTTACCTGAAAGAAAGAAGCAGGATAATGAAAACAAGGTTTGATATCGGGATAGACGGAAGCGAGCCACAGATAAGAAGGAAAGGATTGAGCAATGCAACAAGAATCAAGGGAATACAGCACTTTGATGCCTATCAATTAATCAGGATTCTGTCAAGATTCGGGATAATTGATTTAGTGAAATATGATTTGGAGTCAGTGGTAGAGGCATTGTACGGAGAAAAAAAGGAAAAAATTAAGGCAGAAGAAATAACCAAGATATGGGAGAGCGGAAAAGGATTGGAGAAGTTGGTTGAATACAATCGAGAGGATTCAGTCTTTACCCTGAAGATTGCAATGGATTATTTGCCTCTATTTATTGAATTAAGCAAGCTGGTTAAACAGACACTGTTTGAAGTGAACAGGATTGGAGCAAGCGGATTAGTTGAATCCCTGCTTATAGACAAGGGATTTGAAGAAGACACGCTTGTGCCAAATAAACCAAATGAAACAGAGGTAAAGAATAGAATGATGAAGACCTTCAAGGGAGGTTATGTTAAGGAGCCTACGCCTGGACTGCATGAAGAGATTGCAGTGCTTGATTTCAGGAGCCTTCATCCATCCATAATGATCTCGCATAATGTAAGCCCAGAGACATTGAATTGCGAGTGCTGCAGCAAGAGCAAAAAAAATATTGCTCCAACAAAGGATTATTTTTGCTCAAAGAAGTCAGGGTTTCTTCCGTCAGTGCAAAAGGAACTGCTTGAAAGAAGGAAAGAAATAAAGAAAGAATCAAAGAAGCTGGAGAGAAAGAGTGAAAAATATAAATTGCTTGATGCAAGGCAGCATGCATTGAAAATAATACTTAATTCCTTTTACGGGTACTTAGGCTATCCAAGAAGCAGATGGTATTCAATTGAAAGCGCCAAGGCAGTTACTGCTTGGAGCAGGCACTACATAAGGGAAACCATCAGAAAATCAGAAGAAGATGGCTTTAAAGCAATCTATTCTGATACTGATTCATGCTTTATAGTTATCCCGAAAGAAAAAACTGCAAAGAATGTAAATGAATTCATAAAGAAGGTTAATGCTGAACTGCCTGGAGAAATGGAACTGGAATTAGAGGGAATCTATAAGAGAGGCATATTTGTAACAAAAAAAATTGGAGGAGCTGCAGCAAAAAAGAGGTATGCATTGATTGACGGGGAAGGAAACCTGAAGATAGTCGGATTTGAGTATGTAAGAAGAGACTGGGCTGTAGTGGCAAAGGAGACACAGAAAAGGGTAATTGAATTAGTACTGAAAGAAGGAAAACCAGAGAAGGCAATAGAGGAAGTAAAAGAAAAGATAAAGAGGTTAAGGGAAGGAAAAACGCCAAAAAAAGAACTGGTTATTTATACGCAGATAAAAAAACCCTTAAGCCAGTATGAATCCATCGGTCCACATGTATCTGCAGCAAGAAAAGCAATAAAAAAAGGAAAGAATTTAGGAATAGGTTCAATTATCGGATACATTGTAACCAAGAGCGGCAAAAGCATTTCAGATAAAGCAGAATTAGAGGAATTCGTAAAGGAAGGAAACTATGATGCGGATTACTATATCGAGCACCAGCTTGTACCGGCAGTAATAAAAATCATCCAGGAATTAGGTTATGGAAAGGAAGATTTGATTCATGGAGGAAAGCAGGCAACACTGAATGCATTTAAATAGGTTTTTCTATGCAAAGGTTTTAAGTGATTGAAATGAAGGAAAAGGAATTCAAGTCATATGTTAAGGCAGGAAAAGTGCTTAAAAGAATTCAGTCAAATGCAAAGACTTCAATCAAAGAAGGAATGAAGTTACTGGATATAGCGGAAAAAATCGAGAAGGAAATAATTGAGTTGGATGCAAAACCCGCTTTCCCCGCAAACCTTTCTCTGAATAATAATGCAGCGCATTATACTCCTGCAAGTGATGATGAAACAGTAATAGGAGAAAAGGATGTGCTGAAAGTGGATATAGGGGTTCATGTGGATGGATTTATTGCTGATGCATCCATTACAATTGATTTCTCCAATGAATGGGGGAAAATGGCGGAAGCAACAGAAAAGGCATTAGAGAATGCATTAAGCATGCTTAAAGTGGGAAGAAAATTAGGCGAAATCGGGACAGAGATAGAAAAAACAATTCGTTCTTATGGCTTTAATCCAGTGCAGAATTTAAGCGGCCATGGTTTAGCAGAATACCAAACCCATGCCTCTCCTTCCATTCCAAATATATCTAAAAGAGACGCGAGAACAATAGAAGAAGGAAAGGCATATGCAGTAGAGCCATTTGCAACCAATGGAAGCGGTTTTGTAAAAGAAGCGCCACAAACAGAGATATTTGAATTAAATGAAGTAAAACCAGTAAGGAACCTGGAAGCAAGAAAGATTTTAAGCAAAGTGGAAGAAGAATACAATACCCTTCCATTTGCACAGAGATGGTTATTGAAGAGCTTTTCTCCAATCAATACAAAGATTGCCTTAAGGGAATTAATCCAAAGAGAATGTTTGAAGAGGTATCCATTGCTGAGAGAACAAAAGGAAATGATTGTAACACAGGCAGAAAATTCCTTTGTAGTGCACAACGAGGAAATAGTTGTATTAGTCTAATTAGATTTTTAATTGTTTTCAATTAATACTTCATTGAGTAAGATGACTAAAAGAGAAACCTACTTCAAAATAATCATTGTATTGCTGGCAGTAGGATTGATTGCAGTACTGATCCAAAACCAGATGATTATAGGAAAAATAACTGAATTAAATTTAAAAGGAAATGGAGAAACAGCAGGAAACGAAGAAACAAAGGAAACAAATACAGTGGAAAAAGAAACAGAGAAAGAAACCCCTTCTGGAGAAGAAATCCAAACAAACCCATTCCAAGAAGTAATAGACAAGCTGTTGCTTCACCCGGAAATAGAGAACTACAATGGAAGAATGGCTATAATCACTCCTTTAAATGAAGAAAACCTTCCGGAATTAAAGGAAAAATATCCAAACATTTATTCTGATTCTAAAGCAGGAGACTATGTTTTTGAGTATTCGGATCTTCTTGTAGTGTATGACTACAAGAATGACTCAATAGTAAAGATATTCAATATACAAAACATCAATATAAGCGCAGAACAATAGATTTAAATTCAATGAAGTCCTATAAAGTAATGGATTTCAATGGACCTGGTTTTTTCAAGGAAAGACTTTGTATTTATTGCATTAATTGCAATAAGTATAATTCTCTGGGGTTTTTTCCTTAATGCAAGCGGAATTTTACTGGAAGAAATACTTAAATTCGAAAACATTAAGGCCACAATTAATTCTCTGACAGCAATTCCATTCATCTTATTTGTTGTATTGTTTCCCTTAACAATAGCCCTTGCAACTGTTTTTTGTGAAATTGAAAAAGAAAAAAAGAAGTCATTTATTGTTATTCCTGTTGGAGTGTTGATTGGATTAATTGTTTCAATGCTAGTATTCAGCAATTTAATGGGTTACTGGTTGGCGGGAATCTTTTACATTATTTCATTTTTCCTTTTAATCGAAATGAGTTATACAAGGTTAGAGGAATTAAAGAAGTATGTCTCTATGAGGCTGTTAAGTGAATCCGTGAGAAGAACAGTATTAATCACTGCAATCGGGTTGTTTATGCTTTCAGCATTAACTGTTTTAGAGAACAAGGAAGCATATGAAGAGAGTTTAGAGGGCGAAATGATTAGTTTTTCAATTGGAGAAGACACAAGAGATGACTTGGCTGAATTGAGTGCAAACATGATAATACAAAACTACAATCAAATACTGGATGAAATCATTTCAACGGAATCCTTTCAGGCACTAAAGACCTCTCCTGACCCAAACGCAATAGCATTTGCATTAGGACTAGAAGAATCAAAACAAAGGATTAATTCCTCTGAATACAGAAGAGAAGCAATAAGAAAAGCAAATGACGCGCAGGAAGGCGCAATAACAGAGCAACAAATGGAAGAAATGCTTGAATCAATGAAAGACAAAATGCCATTATACGGCTTAATGATGCAATTTCTATGGTTGATTTTAGGCTTTGCATTATTCTCTGTATTCCTGCTATTGGGAAACACTGTATTCATGGTTCTGGGAATAATTTACGGATTAATCATCATAACAGTAACAAAAGGAATGGTAGAAGGTTCTCCAGCAAAAACAAACTAATTAAAAATAATCTTTCTGATAATTCTTTATTCTTTTCCGGCCTCATAGTGTAATGGATTAGCACAAAGGCTTGCGGAGCCTTTAATCGGGGTTCAATTCCCCGTGGGGCCGTCGCCGAAAGGCTTTTTTTCGCCAGCCTTTTGGTAAAAAGCCGAAGGCGGTTTTCGCCGCCGTTTTTTCAAAAGGGCGTGCAGGAGTAGCGAAGTGGCCAAACGTGACAGCTTCAGGGGCTGTTGGCTTAGTGCCTTCGGGGGTTCGAATCCTCCCTCCTGCAATAACCTTTTGAAAAAAGGTTAATCAAAAAAGCAGGAGGCATCCTTGAGTTTTCGCAAACCTTTTTGTAAAAGGTTTTTCGGGTCCTCCCTCCTGCAAAACCGAAAATAATCGGTTTACGCTTACAGCGTCGGGGTATCTTTGATACCCCATAAACTGATTTATCAGTTTACACTATATTAGGGATATTTACAAGCAATACCCCGACATAAAAAATAAAAAAAAGAAAAAGAAAGGAGTCAACTGTAAAGTTCTTGGACTCCTATAATGTCTCCAGCTTCAAGGGTTCTCTTGTTTGTTTCGCCTTCGTCTGCATAACCGTACATTGTTGCCTCTGAGCACTTTACATTGTAGAGGTCATCCATTCCAACACTGTGTCCGAGTTCGTGTGTAGCAATATTCTCGAAATCCATCTTGTTTGCATCTCCTGATGCAGACCAATCAAAGTCAACCTGGTCATAGATTTGATCCCATTCAACTAATTCTCTCTGTGAAGGCTTTCCTCCAAATCTGCCCCACACTACAGTTATAGCGATAGCACCGTAATCATCCACGTCCCCAAAATAGACTTCGTTCTTGTTGTCTGGTTCTATTAGGTCTGCTTCAAGTTCTTCATTTGTACTTGAACCATTTCCAATAATGTCAACCCCTGCAGCTGTTTCCCACTTGTTGATGTCCAAAGCCAAATTAGTGAGTATAAATGAGGCATTTAATCCCTGAGTGTTTGATGTATTAACCACATAAGGTTCAATGGTTTTCCATTTAGCGCCTCTTGCAAGAAACCCATAGCAATTGCTTCCCTCTTCTCCATTGTCTCCCCCGCAATCAGCAGGACAGCTCTTTGAATTCTCTGAAGGTTCACAGAATCCATTACCACATTCAGTTCCAGGTTTGCCGAAACCTTTCTTGTACTGGATTATTGCATAGCCTTCAACTGTCTTTCCTTTGTGTACGGCTTTTCCAAGGTAAAATACTCCTGGAGAGACTTCCACTGCATTTGAAGGCAGGGAAACCTTTGCCTTTTCTTTAATCTCTTTTGGCACGTAGTCTGGTTTTACTGCCACTGCAGAACTAACTGAAAAAACCAGCATTACAAATAAACCCAAAATTAGAAATTTCTTCATTATTGAATCACCCCTATAAATTAATTGGATTGTCTACAATTATAAAACTTTCTCCTGAACAAATATTTCATGCCTCCAAAACCGCCACTGAAACCGCCTTTGCATGAAGCTCCGCCTAAATCACCTCATCCCCCGCCACATAAACCGCCACATGAGCCTCCTCACGAGAGAAGAAAGAAATTTTTAGGGAAAAGAGTTATTTACAGCGTAGGAATTGGATTAATTGTGACATTTGTTTTAAGCCTGGTTTTATGGATATTTAATATCCCAATTAATGTAATTCTTCCTGTTGCGGCTCCAGTATGGGCTGGAACAACAACAATTGCTTACACTGCACTGGGAGACAAGTTTGAATAAAACAAAACCTATTTAAAATAATTGAGACATTAATATCTATTGATTAACAATGAAAAGTGACTGTCTTCATATCAAACTTTTTAGAAAAAAGTTTGATCAAAAATGATTTTAGGCTGATTCTGTTTAGTTATAGGAAGGCATTAAAACTTTTAAAAAAAGTTTTATCAAAAAACATTGTATACCTTCGGTATACAATAAAAAAAGGTTTTTATTCTACTTTAGACATCAATAAATACTGTGCGGAATGGTTGCGGTGGTCTAGTTTGGTCTATGATAAGGGACTGTGGAATTGTTTACAGCAATCCTTTGACTCGGGTTCAAATCCCGGCCGCGACC
>JBDRIL010000034.1:0-25852 GCA_043815885.1 archaeon
TTTCGTTGATTCACGTTGAAAAATCTATTTAAGTTTTTCTTTTGCAGAATTCAGTTAGAATGAAGAGAGTTGGAATATTTTTAGGGTTAGTGCTATTGCTTTTTTTCTCTGGCTGTCTTGACCAGAAGACTTTTTTTGAGAATAAAATGAAGTGCCTTGACCTGACTTCTTATTCCTTTACCTCGATTCCGAAGTGTTCTTCGCAGGAAGAATGCTTTGAAAAAGTCAGGAAAAACTTTTTTTCCTTTGACAAAAATCTTTTCTCTAATTCAGTGCAGCAAAAAATGCATCTCTATCAGAATCAGGTGGCGAGGTCATGGCTTTACTACAATAAGGCTCTTGAAAAAGTAAAACAGGCAAACCAGGCATGCTATTCAGACAATTATTCCGTGCTTCCTTCCCTTGTAAATGAATTGAATCATTTATTGCTTAAGTCCTTTGGGGAAATGGATAAGGCTTCAATCACTTCCTTTTCAGTCCTGCTCACAGAAAAAAATGATCTGGAAAAAGATGAAATTAATTTAATTAAGGAAGAAAACCTGTTCGATGACTATGTAAAAATTAATGCTAACCTAAATGACCTTCTTATCTCTCCTTATGAATCCCCCTCCACTTCTTCCTATGTTTCCCTTTACTTTTCCAGAATGAATGAAGTCCAGTCCTCTCTCTCCAGTATTGGTTTCAAGAAAGATTATTCAGCTGAATTCTCCTTGCTTGACTTGGTTGATTACTATGACCAGGATTTGGTTGAGCAGGTAGAGGATAAAAAATTCTATATTCCCTTGCTCAAGAATACATTTCTTTCCTTTATTTCCTTGGTAAGCAAGCAAAATGATTTAGCCAGTGCGGTTAGCATTCTTCTTTCAATGGATTCCTTTTCTTTGTTCTCTGCATTGAATGCCCTTGCCGGAACAAATAATTCAGTTGTGGAAGAATTCTCTTTTATCCTGAGGGATGACTTCCTCCACAGAAATGAATTAGAGCAGAGGGCAGGCAAACTAGAAAAAGAATCCACTGAATTGATTTCCCTTTCCCAGAAAAAAATTAATCAATTATCCTCTTCTCCTTATGCTTCATTTGATTCAAATTTTCTGGCTGACCTGTATTCCCTGCTTGAACAAACCCCTTCTTCCACTATCACTACCCAGAAATTCTCTTTCTCTGACACTGTTTCTTTCAGGGATGAAGCAGAAAAAGAACTTCTTATTCTTAAGGAAAAATTCAATTCAGTGAAGGAAGATCACTTCTTTCATTCAATTTCCTTGGGAGAGAGAATTTATTCATTGAAGGAAATCTTTAATGAACTGCAACTGCTTAATGATGAAATAGATTACTTTAATTCAGAGGTAGTGAAAGGATTGGAAGTGCTGTGCGATTCAAGGATTGAATTAATTGATTCCTCCATAAAAGAGGTTTCACTGGAAGAAAACACAACCAAACTCTCTGATTTAAAGGCAAGAATTGAATTCAAGGCTTCTTCCTATGCTTCCCTTCCCCTGGAAGAAAAATTGTTTCAGTGCAGGGAAATTGTTTCCTCTTTCAAGGAACTCCAATCAGCATTAAACGATTACAATTCCTACAATAAAATCCTTTCATTCAAAGTGGATGAATGCTTTTCTTTTCTGGATAAAATCTTTGATTCTTCTCTTGACTTAAGTGATTTCCTTGAGAGGTACAATGCATTGAAGCATCTTCCTTCTTCTTTCACTGAACCTTCCTTCATCCAAATCTCTTGTTTCAGGTTAATGGAAGACGTGGAAGAATTCCTGTTTAATTACAATCCAAAAATAAAAAAAATAAATGAAGATTATATTGAGGTAATCGATTTAATACAAGAGTTGAACGATGTTTCTTCTCTGAACGGGACTTCTTCCGGTTACTTCAATGAAAAAATAACGCAATTGAATGAATTTTTTTCTGAAGGAAAACTGGATTTAGTGAATTCAATTGGCGTATTGGATGAAGTCAGTGCAACTCTTTCTGGATTAAAGAATGAAGCAAAAAAAAAATTACTGGAGGAATTAAAATCTTTCATAATAAAAAATTCCTATATTCAGCTCACTGCAGGAGAAATGCTTTTAGGGGAGGAATTTTCTTCCAATCTGAAAATTCATTTAACCAATCCATTTAATTCCATTGAAGAACCCCTCTCCCTGAGAATCCCAGTAGAGGGAGAGTTTTCTTCTCTTGAATTAACTTCTTCTTCCCCTAATGTAGTTAATTCGTTTCTGGAGGGACATGAATTAGTGATTGAACTGGACAGAATGCCTTCAGGAAAAACATTCATGGAATTAGATGCTTCCTCTTCTCTTATCTCTTTTTCCGAGGAAACCCAATTGCTTTCCATCAATCAATCCAAAGCAGTAATGAGTAAAACCTTAATAATTAATTCAAGTGCATTGATTCCAAGAATAGAGATAGACTTAAATCTCTCGGATTCACTTGAAGTGAGAGAAGCATTTGTTTTCTTTAGGGAAAAAAAGATTCCTTTTTACATGCAGGAAAAAAACATTAACTTTTTCCTTGAAGACGTTTCAGACAGGGATGAAGTAGAAATTTATTACTCTCTGCTTGATCCAATAGAATTTTCTTTTTCTCTGGATTCAGCGGAAGAAATGGATGCAAATAAGTTAAAGTACAGTTATTCCTTGAAAGTAAAAAACCTCCTTCCAATGGAATTGAATAAAGTGAACCTTCTCCTTCCCTTAGATCTCCAGGACAGGGAAATTGAAAGAAAGGAGTTCTTTGACTCCAGAGGAAAAGAAGTTTCATTCTCCTTTCCTTCAAGCAATTCAATTTCCTTTTCTCTTTCCTCCCTTTTCCCTGGACAGGAGGAAAGCTTTTCCCTAAACCTTTATGTAAATGACGCAAGCGCTTACTGGAATTCATTTATCCAGAAAATTGAATCAGACCTTCTCTCTCTCCAATACTCTTCAAAGGAAAGCATTTCCCTTGAATCAGGAAGCATTTTGCAGGAATTAAATTCCCTGAAGGATGAATCCAATTTTAAGGAAGAAGAATTACTGAACAAAATTTCTTCTCTTCGGGAAAAAACAGATTCATTAATTAAAGAGGAAAGAATAACTGAAGCAGAGATTGCCGAATTTCTTGAATTAAGAAATTCGCTGTTAAATGAATTGGAATCTCTAAAAAATGAAGTGCATTCCCTGAATGAATTGGGTTTCGGGGGTTATGCAATTGAATTGAATGAAAAAATCTCCCGCGTAAATGCGCTATTGGATTCCTCCAATGAATTACTCCACACTGATTCCTCTGAAGCTTTATCCTTGCTTTTCCAGGCCCAATCAATTGTAACAGACAATAATTCCGATTCAGTTTCCAATGCAATAGAAGAAGAAAGAACTTCAGCAATAACCTCGCTGGAAGAATTTTTCTCCCCGCTTCTTTCTTCTTCTCCTGAATTTCTTTCCTTACAGGAAAAAGCCTTTTCCTTGGATGAAGAAATCTCTTCTTCCTTAATGAAGCAGGACTACTCCAATGCAAAAAACCAGTTAATTGAATTAAAGGAAACAATTGCAGGCATGGATGAATTAAATAATTCAACCCTGAACAATGACTCAATCAAATTAAAAGAAAAAATAAATCTGCTTAAAGAAAAAACCAATTCAATCATTCCCTCTCTTTTTGCAGAGCTTGACTCAATTTTTTCTTCCCCTATCCCGGAAAATTACGTTTCCCCGATTACTGAAGAGAGATTGAAGACTCTTTTCCTCCAAACAAATTCAATTATCACGGCTTCCCTGAAAGAAGAAATGGAATTAGCTGACGGAAACACAATTTACTTCAGTTCTTCCCTTGAAAAAGAATTAGAAGAAAAACTAAAGGAAGCAGAATTAATTGAAAAAGAGTTAGCCACTGCATTAAGCAGAATAAAGGAAGACGCATTCGCATTCCTTTCCACTGCAAAAGAAAAAACCACTTCATCCAATAACTCTGAAGCATTATACCTCCTGAGTGAAGCAGAAACCGCATTCAATGAAAAGAATTACTTTAAAGCAATTGACTTCTCACAACAAGCAGCAATCCTCTCCCCCAAAGAACCTTCCCCCATTGAAATCCCTCTTGCAGTCTATCCATTACTGGTTCTTGTGGCAGTATTTGTTTTTGCCAGAAGAATGAAATTCTTCCAGAAAAGCAAAGAAAAACTGAGGCTCCAGAAAGTACTGAGGGAAAGGTAAATCTATGAATTCACCTGAAATAAATATACAAATAAATAATCAGTCCAATCAATAGCATTGCAATTCCCACAGAGAAACCGACATCAGGCTGTTCTCCTTCAAACACTACATTCACTGCAGGACAATTTTCCTCAAATAAATTAACATCTGAATAACTCGCTTTACATCCAAGGGAGTAACTTCCTTCCTGAGAGGAAGTGAACCCAAACTCAATTGCCTTTACTTCGTTTGGCTGAATTATCTCAATCACATTACTCTTTTCTCCTTCAATAAAGGCCAGTTCTCTTGGGGCAATCAATTCAACTGACAGATTGTATATTGGATTAACACTGTTGTTTTTTACCACTAAAACTGCTTTTGTTTTTTCTCCTAATTTATTCAATGGTTTTTGGAGAAGGATTGCTGGTTTAAGCGCTTCAGGTTCTACTGGAATCACTTCAGGGTAATTGGAGTAAATTAATTCATGCTCTCCGAACTCATTCACATAATATGCTTCTGCTGCCGGCAGAACCCTTGTCTTCACGTCATTTATTTTAATGAAATACTCTAATCTTGCTTCTTCTCCTGGAAGCACTTCCCCCTTGAATTCACTCTCCCCCCTGATAAATGTTATGTCCTCTCTTTTCAGCAATGGCTCTTTTTCCTTTATCTCTACATATGTTCCGGCATTTCCATTATTCTTTAAACTAACGATTACCTTTACCTCGCTTCCAACTACCGGATGAATGGAGAAAGCACTCTTTCTGAAATCCCCTTCCCCAAAAAAAGCAGTTTTATACACTCCAATAGTTGAATCTCTCAGCACTCCAATCCTTGTAACAGTATTGGAGGCAGTAATGCACATTCCCAATTTATTATCTTCCTTCAATTTTTCTTTAGGCAAGAAAATCCTGATCCATTCTCCTTTTACTTCCCCAGCATTAACTTCCTTTACTGCTTTTTCCTCTTCATTCAAGAAAACCTTAATCATTGCATCCTTTCCCTTCTTTATTGGGAGGAATTCAGAGTGAAGTGATAAAATAAAGTATTCTTCCTCCCTCAATAACTCTCCCTCAATAAAAAAGATTATTTCCTTGCATTCCTCTTTTCCTGCCCCCTCGACGTAAAAGTCTTCACTGTAACCCATTTTATCAAAAGAGGTTTCCTTTACTGTAGCAGCATAAGAAAAAGAAAAAAGCAGTAAAAAAATCAATAAAACCAATCTTTTCCCCATTATCTTTCCCCTTTCCTGATTTCCTTAATAATCCTACCCAGAGTATTGTTTATTTTCTTATCGCTTTTTATCTCAACAATCTTTTCTTTTGGATAATTTTTTTTCAATTGTTTTCCTAAGTAATTGGTTTCCTCACAGAAAACATTTTCCTGGGTCTTTAATTCACTGTAATTCCTTTTCCTCAGTCTTTTCTCAAGCTCTTCTGGATTTACTCTGACCAAAAAAACCTTTTCCACTGGAAGCCTTACCTCAGCCAGCAAATGCCCTTCAATAATAACACTTTTCTTCTTTTCCAGTTCTTTCTTTAATTCTCTCTCCAGCCTCTCCAATGGAACAACCAATTCTCCTTTTTCCTTCTTTCCTATCCCCTTCCTTTCACTGAAACTCTTTTCATTGATTACTTTCATTCCCAGCTTTTTCCCTAATCTTTTGGCCAGAATGCTTTTACCGCTTCCAGGCACTCCGGTAATAATTACCTTCATACAAAGGAAATAGGTCAGAACCCATTAAAAAAAAGCAGTTTTTCAGAAAAAAAGGCGTTTTAATTGGAGGGAACCAGCTTTCTGGAGAAAAAGCATTTCTTGTGAAGGGCAATCTCTTCATTCTTCATTTTAGTGCCCCTTTCTTCAAGTATTTTGCAGAGTTTTTCTGCCTTCTCCCTACTCATTCCAACCAACCTAATTTTTTTTTAAACGATTAAATAGAATGCCATTCATATTTTTATTTCTTTCGGTCGGCAATTTTCCAAAAACAAAATTTATGTAGAAGAAGTCAAAAATTCCAAATTTTTTAATGTAGAAATAGGTTTTTTCAGCAGATTTTCAAAAAAAAATTTTTCACAAAAAACCAGTTTATGTATAAGTAGTTTTTTTCCTGTTCTTTTACCTTAGTCTTACGCTGTCCAGATTCCTTATTGAGTTTGAATTCACCCTGAATTTTGCTGCAGTATACCTTGCAAACTCTATTGTGTTATTCTTTTCTCCGTGATTCACTAGAATTCTTTTTGGTTTTGGGTTCAATGTCCTTACATAATTCACTAACTGGTTCCTGTCTGAATGCCCTGAAAAACCTTCCACTGTCTCTACCCTCATATTGATATTCACTGCTTTGCTTTTTCCGTTTCCTGCGTTAACTACTATTGTCTTTAACCCATTCTGAATCCTTCTTCCTGGGCTTCCTTCTCCCTGATATCCTACAAAGATCAGGCAGTTTTTTGGGTCTTCAGCCATTTTATGCAGGTATCCCACTGAAGGGCCTCCAGTCAGCATTCCGGATGAAGCAAGAATCACAGAGCCTTTTTCTTCTATTATTTGTTCTCTGTTGCTGTTGTCAGCCAACTTAAATAATTCTGAAGTAAAAGGCGAGTCATTTTGCAGTACTCTTCTTTGTACTCCTTTCCTTAAATATTCCGGGTAAGCTGTATGGATTGCCGAGGCTTCCTTTGTCATTCCGTCAATATATGCTTTTGCTTCAAGCATCCCTTTTCTGTAATAATCCTCTATAACCAATATTATTTCTTGTGCTCTCCCAACTGAAAACACTGGAATCAATACATTTCCCCCATTATGAATTGTTTCCTTTATTATCTGAATCAGTCTTTCTTCTGACAGTCTTCTGTCTGGCTGAATGTCGTCCTTTCCTCCATACGTACTTTCAATTATGAGTGTCTCAAGCCTTGGATAATTCAAATCAATGTTATTGAACAGTCTTGTGAATCCATACTTCAAATCACCAGAATACACTAAGTTGTGAGCACCTTCTCCAATATGCAAATGCACTGAAGCACTTCCAAGAATGTGTGCTGCATTATGCAGTGTCAGCCTCATGTCAGGAGCAATGTCTGTTACCTCTCTGTATTCTCTCGGGATACAGTACTTTATCATTTCCTTTACATCCCTCTCTGTATAGGGAGGATCTTTTCCTTCCTTAACCAGTACATCTATATAATCAAAATGCAGTAACGCCATCAAATCTCTGGTAGGCTTGGTAAGATATACCGGGCCTCTGTAACCCAACTTAAACAGGTACGGGACAAATCCTGAATGATCTATGTGTGCATGGCTTATAACTATTGCATCCAGTTGGTCTATCGGAAAACGTATTGCGTCAAGGAAAGGGAATGGCTCATCATTGCTTGCAACATTTATCCCGCAATCCAGTAATACCTTTGTTTCAGGGGTCTCAATTAATATTGAGCTTCTTCCCACTTCTCTGAATCCGCCCAATGCAGTCAGCCTTATCCATCCATTGTTTGTCGGGAGTTCTCTGTAGATTTTCTTTGCTGTTTCCTGTAATATTTTTTTTCTTTCAGCAGAATATTTATGCAGGTGATGCCTTAATCCTCTGAGTATCTCTGAATCACTTGTCGGGCTTCTGAGAATATTTGGAGTCCATCCTGTCTGGAGAATGATTTCCTTTGAGGTTTGCCCTCCTTTTCCTATAACTAATCCTGGCTTTATTGCTTCAATCACTACTTCACTGAAAGGGGTATTGAAGTAAACTTCTTTTACTCCCGCTCCTTCCGGAATTATTTCTTCCAGTTTCTTTCTTGCCTTTTCTTCTTCTATGAGTAAACTCTTGTCTGTCCTGATGTTTATTCTTTTCTTTAAATCAAATGCAATCTTTGCCACGTAGTTTTCGTTTTCAAAGAATGCCTTTGGATTTTTAGTATAAATAGCTACCTCTGGTCCCTCCATTTCTACACTGGTTATTCCTGTTTCTGGAGGCAGAGAATTATTTACTATTTCTTTTATCTCTTTCAGTATTTGCATTAGTGCATCCCTTTTCCTTTGAAATAAAAAAAGCAGAACCTCCTCTGCTCTATAAAAAAATTACTCTCTTTTTTTGGATGAAGACAAATTATTTTTTTTATTGTATGCCGAAGGTATACAATGTTTTTTTGATAAAACTCCTAATTTGAGTGGAACTCAAATGGGCCCCTTTGAATCTTTGGATTCAAATAGGGTTTCTTAAAAGTTTTTTTAATTTGAATAGCTTTTTATTTCTTCTTCATTTAATTCATGTATTCCCTGTTTTGTTATTACCATTACTGTTACTGATACTCCTCCGGAGTAAATGTCTCTCTTCTTTGCTGCATTTACTGCTGCTATTGCAAGCTTTATTGCTTCTTCTTTTGTCATTCCTTCCTTGTATTGCTGGTCAAGAACACTTAAAGCTAATTCTGTTCCGCTTCCGCTTACAGCATACTTTTTTCTGTCAAGCACTCCTCCACTCAAATCCAATTCATATAATTCTGGTTTATTGTTCACTCCCCCAACAATGAATTGGACCAGGAATGGATAGAAGCGGTTTGAATTCAATATATTTGATAAAAATACTGCTGTTGCCTTTACAGTAATCTTTGTTTCTCTTTCCACTTCATAGAGTTTTGCGTGACTCCTTAAATACCTTATTAATGCAAGGCTGTCTCCAACCGACCCAGCATTAGTCATTGCAATATTGTCTGTAATATTATATATTTTTTTTGCTTCTTCGTCTGACGCAAGATGCCCCATTGAAGCACGCATATCTGCAGCCAAAACCACAGAGTCCTTTGCAATCAATCCAACAGTAGTTGTTCCAGTCTTTATTTCTTCATTCATTCAAGAATCACCTAAAAAAACAGTTAAGGTAAAGCCTATAATCTATTCACTAAGCAAAAGTTTAAAAATTTATTTAATACGCTTAATTCCAGAATATATCTATAAGATACTCAATTACATACACTTCCAGGTATGCTGCAATCAATAACAGAATCAATGAAATTATCAATAAAATCAGTGACTGCGTTACCAATTGCGAGAATCTTTCACTCACCAGACTTTCCTTTGCAATTCCTTGTGCTGTAATTCCTCCGCTTATTGCTCCAGTGAAGTAAGTCATTGCCTCTATTAAAGTGTGAGGGATTACAACAACCATTATTAATCCAAAGAAAGTAAGGATATCTTTTCCATAAATTGGAGCAAACGTTATTGCCTGCACAGCAAAAGCCACTCCCCATACAGATGCATTCCATGTAATAATGAATATTGCTCCAAACCCGTAAATCAATGAAATAATGAATGCTACAACCAGCACCCATAAATTATTCTGGACTATCCCAATGAAACTGCATTCCTTTGAATCACAATCCCTTATTGCATCTCCTGCTGCATTCCCTGTTATATTGTCTGTTGCCCTCCCCCCAAACACGCTCACCTGTTCCCCGAATAAATTCTTTGTCGTAAGCAATTCCTTTTCCCCGAACTCGTTAGTGTAATAAAAATCAATTACTCCTGAATAATTGTTTTCCGGATAGGGAAGGACTAAAACCAGTAAAGCAAACACCATGAATACCCCGAAAAAAGAAAGAGTGTACACCAGGATTAAGTGCTTGTGGTCAGTCCATAACTGCCTTAAAGAAAATTTATGCCCTGTAACCTTTAATTCCGTTAACTTCAATCCCCTTTCCTTTACTTCCTTTTCCCTTCCCTCCCTCATTGCAAGCTGCTGTATTAAACTATTAATTGGAGGCATCATTGCCATTGAAGTAAAAAAAACCGCTACAATCCCCACATTCTTTGGAAACAAAATAAATCCTATCACTATCCCTATCACTGCATAAATAGCTCCCATCAGAAAAGCATTCCTTGCCTTCGCCTGAATATTCAATTCCTTCAATATCCTGCTTAAAACCATTCCAATAAAAATAGACGAAAGATGTATTTAATGCTTTTCATTCAGAATTAGATTACATTTGAATTTAAGCAAATCTTACTTTGCCATCTCTCGTAACTTTAAATCGGCGTCCTTCAAAACGGAATGGTTTTCCAATCACTATAATCCTCTGGTTTTGTGCAACATGTACTCCTGCTCTCCCAAGCAAGTTCAGTCTCGCTTCTTTGACCGCTTTTGCTTTAAGTAGTGCTTGTCTTCTATCAGCTACTTGTTTTAATTTTCTTCTTACTGCGACTTCATTTTTTGGAGGTATTCTTCCTGAAGGCATTTTCTTTTCTCCTAATTATTTTTCTTCTTCCTGGCTTTTATTTTTTTCGGTTTCTTTGCTGAATTCATCAATAAACCTTATTTTTTTCACTCCTTCCACGAAATCCAGTACGTTTTTTGCCAGGAGCGGTTTAACCTGGCTTACTGCCAAGGAATTTTTTCCTGGAATGATTATCTCTACCTCTTCTCCTTTAAACTCAATCTTCTTGTCATCCATTACTGGAAAATATTTTTCTACTAATGCTTCCACTTTTTCCTCTTTCTTTGAAAGAATTTTTTCCACTTTCACTTTATACTCAATCTTCTTTCCTGCCAGTTCATGATTAAAGTCAACTCTCACTCTCCCTCCGGAAACACTCTGTACCTTGCCTCTTAATTCATTCATTTCCACTGGCATTCCTGGAAATGGATTCATGTTCCTTTTCTGAAACTCCATCAATGGAACTACTCTGATTAATTCGCTCTTTCTCTCTCCAAAAGCCTTTTCCGGAGTCAACTCAATTACTTTTTCTTCTTTTTCCCTTAATTCCTGTACTTTTTCTTCCAGTGCTGGAAGCAGTTCCTTGTTTCCAATAATCACTGGAAGTGCCCTATACCTTATTCTTTCCTCATAAATTTCTTCCTTCTTTGCAGTTTCTTCGTCTGTTGTGTCAAATACCTTTCCTGAAGCCAAATCCTTTCCAGTGTAATTTATTACTATAATGTCTCCTTTATTCATTTCAGCCTTTCACCTTTCCTTTTGCATTCAATTTAATAAGTTTTTCAATAAAAACAATTATAATTCAATACATCCGTATTAAACTGAGGTTTTGCAATGAATTCAAATCAATTAATGTCGATCTTCATTATTGTGGTAATGGTTGGCTCCATCCTTGGGTTTGCAGTTCTTTACACCGGCAGCAGGGATGAAAGCCCATCCCCTACAAATGAACCCTCTCCTTTTGATGAGGGAACCATTCTTGACATGCAGTCAGGCGCAGTAAACGGAAAAGTAATTGAATTACTTCCAAAAATACTTTTTTCTGCCGGAACAAATGAAGCAGACATTGGCGAAATTGATGCCTTGCTTTACTCTATTGAAGGAATTTACAGGATTGACAGCAGATACAGGCAGAACACTGAGCCAAGCATCAGCGGGGCATTGATTTATATTGCAGAGATTTCCTTTGATGATTCATCTATCAGCGCGGAAGAATTAATGGATGCAATAAAGGAAAATGCAGAGGAGGTTCTTTTCGGGCAAGAAGCATACAAGATAGTCCTTGTAAGCATTCCAAAGGAAATTGAATTCACTGAACCTGACTTGAACCTAACCAGAACACATGTATTTGATGAACCATTAACTCAAGCATATGTTACTATTGATTCCCTGAAGGGAGATGAAATAGAAATAATTATCCGCGCTTCCTTTTCAGGAAAGGCGTTGGTCAGTTCTATTGCCTATCTTAATGAAAACATTACTGCCTCTCCTGGATATATTTTACTGGAAAAAGAAGTATTAATTGATTCACTGAAAGAAGAATTATTCTTTTCTGTTGAAATGAATTACTCCTCTTTTTTAGAAGAAGATGAATTGAAAGAAAGAATCCTTTCACTTGAAGGAATAAATGAAGTAGAATTAAACACTCTTCTTCCAAAGGAATTTATAACTATTGAAGTAGCTGATGTTAATGCTTCTGATTTCACTCAGGACCTAAACACTTTCTTGACTGATTACAATGGAATACAGTTCTTTTCTTTCGAAGAAAATGAATCATTTGAAGTATTTGTTTCCTTTGAAGAAGTATTTGATTTAACTTCCTTCAAAACCCAGTTCTCTGAACAATTAAATTCTTTTGAATTGCAGGAATTTTCTTTCACTGAATCAAAGGGAAATGCCACAGGAGACATTAAATTCTCTGGAGAAGTTCTAACAGCAACTGATTCACTTGAATCCTTATTCAATTCCCTTTCCTTTGATGAAGCAATGATTTTCCAGAAAGCTTCAGCTACTGCTTCCTCTCTCACTGACCCTGAAACAGAAAAAGAATTTTTGGTGGAAGAAGGCTCTTTTGAATTATTCCTTCTCCCAGGGCATTCAGTTGGAGAAACAGTCTCAATGGAAATCAGGTTTACTGGCATCAGAGACAAGGCAACTGCAATTGAAGCAGTTGAGATACAATAAAAAAATCGCTTTTTTTCTTTTCTTCCATTAAATTTATTAATTAGAATAATCATTTATTTCCTTGGAGGTGTTATTTAATGAGCCCAGAATTTACGATTCTATTAATCAGCAACACGATTTCAATTACTTTAACCATCCTGCTGTTGTTCAGGATAACAAAGATCCACAAGTACAGGATAAAGGGATGAATTTTATTTTTTTAATTCCTTTTCTTGTTTTAATTTGATTATTGCTTCAGCTATGTCTCCGTTTAATTCAGTTAATACTTCTTCTGCTCTTTCCCTGTCACACTTTCCCTGTTCCATTACCATTCCAATGTCTTCCTCCGGAAAACCCTGTTCTTCTTCTTTTTCGTCTCCCATTACAGTGTAAGTCTTTTTTCCCTGCATAATCATTGCAGTAACACTCGGATTCTCTATCACCAGTTCCTTTCCCTCTAACTCAATTATCACTTTTTTTGCCGGAATCTCTTCAGTCTTTATCCCAAACTGCTTCATCAGCTTCTGCATTTGCTGCGGATTCATTTTCCCCATTCCAGGAAACAATTCAAATCACCTTTTAATTCATTGATTGGAAAGCCTTTTTAATTCCTTCCAATAACTTTATTAATTTCTCTTTACTTATTCTTTTTTATGTCTAAGGGAATTATTTCTTCTTTCACCCAATTCGAGAAGGCGGTTGAAGGAAAAGTAGAATTAGAGAAGAATCCTGAAAGAAGCGAGGCATTGAAGAGATATTTTTCTTCCGGGAATTTTGTCAGGCTTTTTCCTTCAGAGAATTCCTGGCCTAAAATCACTTATCCAAGCAAATTCAAGATTGAGGCAGAATTAAAGGAATTAAGAAAGGAAAAGGAACTCTTTTCAAGAAAGCACGGCGACTGGAAGCAGAAATACCTTCAGGCAGTAACCTATGACTTAACGAATAAAGCCAAGAAATTCAAGAACAAAGTGTATTGGACTCATGTAATAAAATTAATGAAGGACAAGGAATACCGGGAAGAAACAAAGAAGGTTAATCTTCCAACTCATTTGGTTGCTGACCCTAAATGGGAGCCAATGATCAGAATGTTTGTAACTGATTCTGATTACAGAAAGCAGTTAATTGAAACACTGGACCATTCCATTGTCTACAAGAAAGACAGGGAGCTGGCCAAATATGCTACATTCCTCCAGGAATTCAGGAGAGAAGTATCAGAAAAAAAAATGACTGAAATAAAATCCAGGATAGACAGAATAAATTCAGACATTAAAATGTATACTGTTTTGCTTAAATGGAATGAAAGATTAATCTAAATTTGGAGAGTGAATTTATTATGAAAAAAAATAAAGTCCTATGGATTTTTTCTTTTATTGTATTGATTTGTGGCTTGTTTGTCATATGGCAACTGACAAAAACAAAGGGAATCGGCGATTTATGTATTACTAGTGAAGATTGTGAAAACATACAGTGCCCCCCAACTGAACGATACCTTATGAGTTATCACTCTGCTCAATATTCTACTGAACAATTCCCTGTTTGCGATTATGTTTGCAAATGTGTCCCTGGGGGAACCTACTATTAGTAATTTAACCATTTTGCGGCAGTTCAGGGGAAATGAACTCTCCCAAAAGAATTGATAATTCATTTCTTTGCTATTTCTTTTAGGGGGGTGATAAAAATGAGTGCTCCAATAAAGAAGTTTTCAACTGGTTCAGTGATTGTATCTGTGTGGGAAAATTCTTCCAATAAAACTGGGGACGAAAGAAATTTTTACACTGTAAGCATTGACAGGAGATATAAGGACAATAACGATGAATGGAAGTCAACCAATTCCTTTAATGTGAATGACGTGCCTAAGGCAATCCTTGCATTGCAGGAAGCCTTCAGATACCTTGCATTGAAGGAATGAACAGCTTTAATTTTTTTCTATTCAATTTTTAATTTAGGGGAAGTCCGTGTGAATTTTAATGCAGTAAAAAAGGTAAAGGAATTAAATAAAATTGAATTCAATCCAATGCAGAAAGCCGCATTAAAGAAAGATTTGCTTAATTCTAACTTTGTTGTTTCCGCTCCAACTGCTTCAGGGAAAACCCTTCTGGCAGAAATTGCTTCCCTTAACTCAGTCATAAATAAAAGAAAGAAAGTCCTGTTCATGTGCCCTTTGAAGGCGCTTACATCAGAGCATTATTCTTCTTTCAAAAAAAAATATTCCGAAAAACTTAATGTAAAGCTGACTATTTCTACCGGAGACTTTGATTCAAGTTCCCACTACTTAAACAATTACGATATAATTTTTTCCACTTACGAAAAAGTTGATTCCCTTTTAAGGCATAAAGCGGAATGGCTGAAGGAAATTGGCTTGCTTGTAGTTGATGAAGTCCATGAAATTGATTCAGAGAGAGGCCCTACAGTTGAAATGGTTATAACTAAACTCCGTTCTCTTAATCCAAGACTCCAGATAATGGCTTTAAGCGCTACAATCCCCAATGCTTCTGAACTAAGCAAATGGCTTAAAGCAGAATTAATTGAATCTAATTTCCGTCCAATAAAATTAAAGGAAGGAGTCTTTCTTGAAAATGAAATAAAATACTTGAAAGGAAAAGAAAAAATAAAGGAAGAAGCCGATGAATTAACTTCTCTGGCAAAGGATACGCTTGAAAAGCAGAAACAGGCATTAATTTTCTGCAATACCCGCCCCAGAAGCATTGCAGTTGCAAAGAAACTCTCCAGCTTTACGGAAAAAACCCTTTCACTGAAAGAAAAATCCTTTCTCTCAAATAAAGCAGATTCAATTCTTTCAGTTTTAGAAACTCCTACAGAACAATGCAGAATCCTTTCCTCTCTTGTAAAAAAAGGAATTGCCTTTCATAATGCTGCATTAATGTACAGGCAGAGAGCAATAGTGGAGGATTTATTCAGGGAAGGAAAACTAAAAATACTGAGTGCTACGCCAACACTTTCGGCCGGCATAAATTTACCCGCATTCAGGGTAATCATTCCTTCCATTTACAGGTATGGAATGTTTGGCCAGCAAAAAATCCCAGTAAGGGAATACCGTCAGATGGCTGGTCGTGCAGGAAGGCCTGACTTTAATGATGCTTTTGGTGAATCAATTCTTATTGCAAAAAACGAGTTCGAGGCAGACGAATTAAAGGAAGAATTTATTTTAGGAGAGATAGAAGAGGTTTCCTCCAAGCTCGGAATTGAACCAGTCCTTAGAACGCATTTGCTTGCAGCAATTGCCTCTGGATTTGTATTTGACTTGGAGTCACTGGAACAATTCTTTTCCAAGACATTTTATGCATTTCAATTCAAGGACACTAAAGAATTATTCCTTAAAATAAATGAAATACTGAAGGAATTAGAGGAAATGGAATTCATTTCCTCGAATGAAAGATTCTTTAAGGCAACTCCTTTGGGTAATAGGGTAAGCGAACTCTATCTTGACCCGCATTCTGCCTTCTCTATTATTAATGCATTAAAGAATGAATCATTAAATGAATTAGGCTTGCTCTTCCTTATTTCCTCTACCTATGAATTCTTTCCTCTTCTCTCTGTCCCTAAATCAAAGGAAGCAGAATTATGGGAATCACTCCAGGCTGATTCAGAGCAACTTCCGATTGACTTAGAAAAAGAAATGTTTCTGGATCCCCTTCTTTTAAGAAAATTCAATTCAGCCTTAATGCTGAAGGAATGGATTAATGAATCCAGCGAGGACTCAATCAGAAAAAACTACGGCGTACAACCAGGAATACTTTACTCTAAATTATTAATCTGTGATTGGCTTACTTACTGCTGTTCAGAACTGGCAAAATTGACCGGAAAAGCCTCACTTCTTCCATTCATCCTCAAAATGAAGAAAAGAATTAAGCCAGGAATAAAGGAAGAATTAATTCTCTTAACAGAATTAAGAGGCATTGGAAGAGTTCGTGCCAGAAAACTATTCAATTCCAACATCAAAACAATTAATGATTTAAAGAAGGTTTCACTTGATTCCCTTGTAAGAGTTATTGGCTCGGAAACAGCAGTAAAAGTAAAAAAACAGTTAGGAGAAAAAATCCAAGGGAAAATATTAAGTGAAAAAGAAAAACATCTTCTCCAAAAAGACTTAACTGATTTCTAAAGCAATTTTCCTACAATTTTTGTGACTCAATCAAACTTATAAAAAAATATGTGTTTGGTTTATTCTGCGATTAATCCTTTCTATTGAAAAAATTACTGCAAAGGAATTCAAGAAAAAAGAGTTTACTCAAAAAAATCCATCCAATTTTTGGATAATCCAAGCAAAAGCTTTATATAGGTAGAAGCATTATTTTTATTGTTATCTATAATTAATTTTATTTGGATGATGCAGTTTGGCTAGTGTAAAGGAATTGCTTGGAAAGCTTAAAAGTCTTTCGAAAGGGGAAAAAGTTTCAGAGGAAGAGGAAACAGTTAAATCCCCTAAATGGGTAAAGAAACCTTCTCCTGCAGAAACAAAACAGCCTGATTCTGCTCCAAAGGATAGATATCTTGAGAGAATGAAGGCAAGAGAGGAATTAAGAGAAGCAGCAAAAGCCACTGCTCCAAAACAGGAAGCCAAACCTTCTCCAGCCAAACAACCCATTCCTCCATCTGCGCCAAAACCATCTATTTTCAAGCCTTCAGCTCCACAACCTTCAGTCACTCCTCCTGCAAAACAACCTCAAAATATTCCTTCTCATACTCAATCAAAGAATCCAATTATTGCTGTAGTTCTTTCCTTTATTTTTGCTGGTCTAGGTCAAATCTATAATGGAGAGATAAAGAAGGGAATAGGCTTTATTGTAATTCAATTAATTATATTAATTGTTGGAGTTGTCCTGTTTTTATCAAAAGTGATTGCAGTTTTCAACAATTTTACTTTATCAGGTTTTGCGGAATTAATTATGCTATTCTTTTCGTTACTGATAATTGTTCCAATTATTTTGTTTATAGTTGCATTAGTAAACCTCTGGGATGCATTTGTTTCAGCCAAGGCAATCAATGCAGGGAAGGCTGGAGAACCCCACGGAGCAGACAAAATATATTTCTTTTTCGAGGACATCTATTACGCTTTAATGGATAAAGTGAATAAAGTAATTCCAGTTTACGGAATGATTGACAAGATTGATGAAAGGTTTCCTTCCTTTATTGTTTTCCTTGTGTGTGTTTTTCTTTTATTATTTATTTTAATTGCATTGCTTTCTCCATTATTTTTTGTTCCGTTTTATACTGTGACTATTCAGGTTGAAGACAAGGAAGGTTATCCGTTGCAGGGCCTTCCATTAAGTGTTTCTTTTAATGAAGCAGACTCTTCTTCCTTTAACACTGATGAAAACGGTCAAGTAGTCATTTCTGAAGTTAAAGCAAATTCAGTGATGGTTATTGAAATAACTGAAGAAGAATTTCTTCCTTATGTAAGCAATGAAGTTGAAATAACTGATGAAGATGTATTCTTTAGAGTGGTTCTTGAACCAAAGGAAGAACCAAAGAAATGGACGCCTTTAACAGTTGAATTCCTTAAACCAGACGGAAGCCTTGCTGATGATGACATTCTTACTGTTTCTTTCTGGTGTAATGGAAGCAGTGAAAACGTCAGGTTTACTTCTAATAACAAGAATACTGCTTTTGTAACTAATGGAAAGGCAAGACTAACTCATTTAGAGGATTGTTCTCTTGAATACTCTATTAAGTCAGAGAAGTATGAAGACATCGATACAAAGACATTAGTTGGGGATAAGGTTTATCTAGAGTTAAAGGATAACAGCCTTCTTCCAGGAACAATTCACTTAAAGGTACTGGATTCCAATTCAAGTGAATCAATTGGAAAGACAATGACCTTTGATTTATTCCAGGAAGATGAATTGGATTTGCCTGTTCATAGCGGAATCACTGACGCAATGGGAGAGAAGACCTTTGAATTCGAGCCAGGCTGGTATGTTGTTTCAGTTCATGATTCTGATCCATTAAATCCTGAATTCTTCTGCGAGCAATCTGATTCAGAGGAAGTAGAGAGAGGCGAAACAACTGTCTTCAAGGTTTACTGTGATAGAATAATTGATGACGCTAACTTCATCAGAGTAAAGGTATTTGATGCAAACACTTCTGTTCCATTAACTGCAAGGATTTCTTTGTATAAGGAAGAAGATAGTTCTTTGGTTCAGTTTTTTACTGAACAAAGCGCTGTAGCGTTTGTTGCAAAGGAGAACGTTTCCTATGAAATAGCTGTTTACAAGGAAGGATACCTTCCATTTGAAAAGACAGGAGTTGGGTTAGGGGAAACAGTTGAAGCCGAATTAGAGAAAGCAACTCCAGAGAACAGCGGTACAGCAGAGGTATTGGTAAAGCATCCTGATTCCACTAATGCATTGAATGCCTCTGTATGGCTTTATTATACTGATAAGGGAAGAAGGGCCCCTTATCCAAAGGAAATGACTAATGCTAAAGGCATTGCGACATTCACTGGAGTCAAGCCTGAATCTTATTTTGCCTTTGCAGTATATGGAGATGAACAAGGAACTTCTTCAATGAAATACGTTGACATCAATTCAGTCACTACTTACAATATTACAATGGCTAAAATGAGGGGGGCAGTAAAGTTATTTGTTTACAATGCTGATTCTCCTTCCAAAAAATTAACTGATTACACTACTAAATTCTTTGATTCAATTACCGGAAAGGACTTAAAGGAAGACGAAGACTATTTTGCAAATACCGCTAACAGCACTTATTCCTTTGAAGCTGGAACACAGGTTTATGCATTGGTTTCAAAGGAAGGCTATCTGAGTGTGAGAAAGGATATCCCAAGAATAGAGAAAGACCTCACCCAGACAGTGAATGTTTATTTAATGAAAAAGCCTTCAGGAACCTCCCCAAAAATTAAGTTTGTTGAATTAACTGATTTAAGCGGGGACAGGGTAAATGATTACTCAGTTGAATTAGGAAAGGAGTATGATGCAACTTTCTTAGTGTATGCTGGTTCAGAGGAAGAAAACTCCATTAGTTTATTCGATGTCCATTTAAGGACTGGAACAAATAATTCAATGGGAAAAGACCTTCTCTTCCTGCAATCCATTTCTTCCCCTTACTCTCCTCATGTACTTAAATCAACCTCTTATGCTGGAAGCTATTCTCCTGCGAATTATTTGGCTGACACTAAAACAAACAAGGTTGATGCCAATGCATTCAAGTTCGCTCAGCTTTCCTTTGATAATATTGATGAAGAATTTATTCCTGCATTCCATGTAATGGCAAGAATAAAAATAAGAGAAAAGATTGAGGATCTTAACAGCCTGAAATTATTCTATAAAGCTCTTGCAGTTCCGGCTGGTTCCTCTGACTTTCCTTTAACTGATCCAGTGGATGAGGAAAGAGACAGGATTGAAGCCTATCTCTACGCCAAAGACTATATGAAGGAATTAAAGCTGGATTTAGAGATAGTTGATGGATTTGGATTCATTTATTCCCTGAAAGAAGCAATGGAACAGGAAGAGGAATGCAAGGCAGTAAAGATTAACGGAGAGACAGAGGTAATGAAGAACTGTGCCTATGAATTCTTCTTCACTATAGTGAACAGACTGGATTCTTATTCCAATTTAATGCTCTTTGTTGAAAATGTAACTCTTTCAGGCAAAGAAGCAGACAATATAACATTCAATTCCTATTCAATTAATTCTTCCTCTAAAAAAGGACAGCACAGTGGAACAGCCTTCTCTAATTTAGTTCCTCCTTTCCTTACTTCATTCAATCCAAATGAAGTGATTGACGGTTTCACTCAATTTGATGTGGTTTCTCTTGGCGACCCCTTTGACCAGTCTGCCTTAAGATTGAAGATGCAGGAAGGAACCACTAAAGCATTCCAGAAATACCTTCCTTTAAAGATTAAATCAGACCAGGAACTGAATCTGGCTGTGGAAGCATCTCCAGAGATAATCTTTAATGGAACCAATCTCTTCCCTTTAATTGATGCAACTTTTACTCTTACAGTTACAGATGAATTCAATCTTCCAGTCTTTTCCACTATTGATGTATTCATTGATGGAGAAAAGTATGGAGAAACAATCTTTGCTTATAGTGGCGTTGCTTCAATTGATATTGACGGACAGCCTCCTGGAAAGGAAGTTAAATTCAGGGCAGAAGCTTCTCTTGTATCAGGCACTGCAGTAGAGGAAAAAACATTCACTGTCACCAGCAGCGGACTATACTCTATTACAAAAGAGGACAACACTCCAATTAATGGACAGAATCCATTAACATTTGTTTTCTGGGCGGATGAAACTGAAGCAAAAGGAGAACGCATTAAATTCACTAATCTTTCAGAAGGAATAGAGGAAAAGCTAAAGTCCTTTGATTTAGAACCTAAAAGCACTTACCTGAAAAACAATGTAATGCTTTTCCCATTGAATGCGCTCACTCCGTTTGATATTAATTCTTCTGGAAAGGTAATTGACTTTAATGTCCTTTTAAGCAAGGACGCAAACAGCATTGAAGGAGAAGAAGTAATTACTGGGGGATTGATTGCAGATATTACTTTATTCAATTACATGACTTATCCGGAAATAATTCCATTCATTGTAACCATTAAGGAAAGGCCTTATACTGTTGACGTTAAAGCATATAAAGCAGGAAAAGAAATCACTTCATCAAACCCATTAGAGATTTCCTTCTTTTCTGACCAGGAATTCAAGGAAGAATCCTTCAAGCTGGTAAATGAATCTGCTCCTCCAATAGAAATTTCAGTTGATGAATTCACTTTAATTGCTCCAGCAGAAATGGACGGCGAGCAAACATCCTATTATCTTTCCTCTTTTGAAGGAGAAGGAATTACTTCTGATGGAACAACCATTGATTTAATTGCAGTCCTTTCAGATAAAGGAAAAGAAGTTTCTGGCGAGCTGACTGCTGAAGGAGAAATACGCGTAAATTATTATTCTGAAAAAGGCGCTGGAACAGTCATTGTTCCATTCCATCTAGTATTCTATGGCGAAGGAGAATTTGAAGGGGCGGACTGCAATACTGGTTCAAGGTTCAAGCCAAAGGTTTTAATGGACTGGAGATGGATTAACTTTAATTTAAATGAAAACAATTTATCAAGATGTGATGATGGTTATGAGAATTACGTTTACTGTGATTCCACCCAGTTCTTTATGACTGTAGTGTACAGATTGCTTGAATTCAAGTCCGCTGGAGAAGACTCAGAAGACGCCTTACTCTCATTTAATTCTTACTTAATAAAGGACGGTTATTCAACTGACTTCTTTGAGGACTTTGACAGGGAAACATCTTCTACCTCGTTTGCTGCTCCAAACGAGTACAGGGCATGGTTTGATGAATACGTTAAAGAAGGCTATATTAAAGTTCTTCTGGATAAGGGGGGGTATTACTCTAATGCTTTAGATGCTCCTGGATTGTATAAAGTGGACATTAATTTCTCTACTGAAACAATAAAGGATTCATTCACCTCTGGAGCAAGCCCTTCTTCCTCTGATGGATTAATTGAGGTAATCCTTTCCTTGAAACAAACCCCGAAACAGGCTTCAGGAAGAGACAGCATATTTTATTCCCTTCCATTCAATGGAAGAACTGGTTATGATTATTCCTCCAATAAATTCAATAGAAATGGTTATGGATTGAGTTATTCTTTGGCTGAAGGAACTGCAATCACCTTAAGCAAGTTTACAGTTGAATCATTTGAATTGGCTTCATCAGAGGGAAGCGGAATGGCTTCAATGAGTGCAGAAAAATTAACTGAATTTGAATCAATTAATTCAGAGGAAATGAAAGGAAAGCTCCTTTCCATAGAAAAGGTAGGGGAAACCAATCCCTCTTATTCAATGAAATTCTCTCCATCCATTGCCACTCCTATTGTCCTTGAAACAGAGCTTTCATCTTCCAAGGAAAAGGCATTCATTGAATATGGTTTAACCAATGACAAGCTTGAATTCCTTCCAATTACTTTATCAAGCCTGGCTGAATGGACTGGTTCAGAGAAATGCGCTGACTATCTTGGGGTGAGCCTTGAAGAAGGCTTGTTGGACGGAAAGGCATCAGAAGAAGGATTATTTGAATTAGCCTGGAGCAATCCAAATAACTTTGGGAAAGTATTCCTAAAGAGCATCTTCTTTACTCCAACTGATGGAACAGTTGACACTCTTAAATGGACTAGAGAGAACTTTGATTCCTTTGCCGTCCATGACGGAGTATTGAATGCATTAAATGACGATCTTCAATATTATTTATTGCATGGAACCAAACAGAAATTCAATGACTCCAAAAGAAACCAAGACAAATCCATTGTAGAATTAACTGATTTATTTGAATTAATTGACTTGAACATGGTTTGCGTTAATGATTCAGCTGAAGGAGTTAGCTTTTCCTGGAGAGAAAAAACCTTACTGGAAGAATCTGAACTGGATTCAGTTCTCGCTCAGGGAGAAGAGAACTGCATTGCAGTTCCTTTCTGCGGTGATGGGGAAGTCACTGGAGACGAGCAATGCGAAACCGATGCTGACTGTCTTGGAAATGCTTACTGCAGCCTTACTGGAACAACAAAATGCCAATGCATTACCTTTGACTGCGGTGACGGAATAATTGACCCAGAAAATGGCGAAGAATGCGACAAAGGCTTTCCACCAAACGTTGACATGAATTTAGGAGGAGAAACCTGTGAAACCCAGGGAATGGTTACTCCTTCAATTGATTGCACTGGATATGAATTATGCGTTCAAGCATGTTATCCAAATCCCCCGCTAAATTGCGTTGATGATTGTGGTTTAATTTATCCTGAATGCATTGATCCTGAAGAATTTGGCTTAAGTTGCAGTGAGCAATGCAAGTTTGACTTTAAATATTGCTTGCCTGTAGGAACCTGCAATAATGACGGGATTCAAAATGACGAGGAAGTATGCGACCATGGCACTAACCCACCTGAAATAAATTGCAGTGATGTTAATGCCTATTACACAAGCGGTTTAACCAAGTGTACCAACTGTGCTTGGAATTTTTCATCCTGCGGTAAATGTGGTAACGGAGAAATTGATGGAACCGAGCAATGCGATGGAACTAACCTTAATCATAATGATACTAACTGTGCTACCAAATGGCCAGGAATTTACAGTGGAGGCACTTTCTCCTGCACTTCAGGATGTGAATATAATAAAAGTAATTGTGTTCTGGTGGAAGGAGAAACCTGTGGTGATGGAGACGTAAATGCCAATATAGGCGAGGAATGCGACCCAAATTCAACAGACCCAGCGCCTTTCACGTATTGTAGCGAGTTAGATGAAGGTTATCCATATGGTCCTACAACCTGTCTAGGCCCAGAAGCTGGGGAAGATAAAAAATGTAAGTATGATAGAACTCAATGCGCTAAATGCGGTGATGGAATAATCCAACCAATTTATGGAGAAGTATGTGATAAAGGCTCTCCCCCAGACATTCAAATGGATTTAAATGACAAGAATTGCGAGACTCAAGGCTTCGATACCGGAGACCTTGGATGTTCTTCTAACTGTGAGAGCTTTGATATAAGTAATTGTGATTCAACTGATCCTTTCTGCGGAGACAATGAAATTAATCGAGCTTCGGAGAAATGCGATGGGCTTGATTGGGGCAATGTGACTGCTTGCACTGATCTAGACTTTGCGCCAGGAAACAAATTTGACGGGGGCGGACCATTAAGCTGTTACCCAAACGATTGCGTCTTTAATACTTCTTTGTGTTATGAATGTGGTGATGGCTATTGTAATCCAACTTATGAAAACAATGGTAATTGTCCAGATGACTGTCCTCAATATGTTAGTTGTTCAATTGAATGTAAACCCAAAAAAGGGGCTTGTACTCTTACAGAGGGAGAGTGCAGGGCAGAGTACTTTGGGACATTTGATGGATCAGTAGATTGTAAAACTGATACATTCCAAGATGGACATTGTTGTTGTTTTACTAGCTCACCTCCCCCAAACGGCGCTACCTGTCCTAGTGATTGTCCAAAGTATTCTACAAAAAATTACTGTATTCTAGCAGTTAATGAACAGAAATGCGTAAATCAAGGAATGCAAACACATTTCGAATTAAGATGCGGCGACAATAAGGTTTGCTGTTGCATAAAATAAATGTTATCTCTCTAATTCTTTTTCTATTGCGTTACTGATTTTTTTTGCGTCAAAGCCTAATTTAATTAGTCTTGTCTGTCCCTTGATTCCTTTTCCTGAGGAAGTAGTTACAATTAATCCATACATTTCTAATTCATTGATGTATTGCCTGTACCATCTGCTGCTCACTACATTCAAATTATAGTTTTTGGCAAAATCCTTGTACCTGTCATAGATTTCTCCGCTGTAAAGAACTCCAAACTCTTCTCTTCCTGTAATCCTTCTAATTCCTTTTGAATGAAGGCTTAAATCAGCTATTGCTTTCAAAACCAATTGCTGTTGTTCTGGCAGAGTAGAAATCATGTTAAAGATTACTTCTTCTTCTACTTTTTTCTTGCTTTCCTCTACTTCCTTCTCTCCTACAATTGAAACTCCTTTTGAATCAGCAAATTCCCCTGCCCTCTGTAACAGCATTACTGCTGTCCTTGCGTCTCCACTCTCTTGTGCGGCAAATGCTGCAGTCAGATTAATTGCTGTTTCCTCTACTGTTCCTTTCTTGAAGGCTAATTCCACTCTCTGTTTCAGTATTGCTCTCAGTTCCTCTGCATTATAGGGAGGGAAAACCATTTCTTCTTCGCATAAACTGCTTTTTGTTCTGGGATCAAGCCTGTCCTTAAACATTAAGTTATTTGATATTCCAATTAAAGAAAGACCGCCTTTATTTACTTCGTCATTGCTTCTGCTTAAAGAATAAATTAATTCATCCAAATCCTTTACCTTGTCTATTTCATCCAATACCATTACTAATTGTTTTCCTTCATTAATGAATTCAATTAATTTATCGTGAATGAATCCAGCAGAATAACCCAAAAAGTTTTCTTCTGGAAATGCTTCCTTCACTGCCTTAATCATTACCTTATACTTGCTGTTATGATTCCTGCAGTTAACGTAAAAGCATTTCACTCCTTCCTTGTTTTTTTTAGCGTAATCCATTAACTCTCCAGTCACGTGCTTTGTTACCACTGTCTTTCCACTACCAGTCTTTCCGTACAAGAATAAGTTATTTGGCTTCTTTCCCTTTAATGCAGGAGCCAGATTCTTTGTAATTTCATTTATCTGTTTTTCCCTGAAAGGAAGTTCCTTTGGAATGAAATGAGGAGAAATTGCATCCTTGTCCCTAAAAACCGTTTCCCTATCTAATTCTTTCTTGAAAATGTTTTCCCCC
>JBDRIL010000035.1:0-4350 GCA_043815885.1 archaeon
TTGCATACAAAAAAGGGAAAGCAGTAAAACTCTACAAGAGGTTTGGCGCCAAAACAGCAGGCTTGGAGTTATTCAAAAAGGAAATCCAAAGTTAGCTTTTTTTATATTTCATTCTCACTCCAATTATTAAAACCGCTAATATTAAAGCAATTATTGCAACAGAAAAGCCTTGCATTAACAATCCAATAAATCCATCTTCTTTTTCTTCACTGCACTTGTTTTCACAATCGCCTCCGCAATCAATTCCCTCTTCATCTCCATTCATTATCCCATCTGAACAGGTTGGAATCCTGCATTCCTCTAAAAGAATTGTTGCTCCAGCAATCTCTGTTTCTTCGTTCAGTGCTCCTTCAGGAATCCTTAAGATGAAGTCATCTGTTTCAAGCACTCCTCCTTTTGGTCCAATTACTGCAGAAGTTCCATCAAGAATCTTCTTTCCGCAATATCCTTCCAATTCATCTGCAGAAAACTGATACACTGCCAAATCTTCATTATTATTTACTTCTTCTCCATTGAATTTCAGAGCTAAATTGATTGGCTTATTGAATTCGATTCCTTCTGGGCCGAACTCGAATGCCTTGTTTATTGTTTTTAGTTCCTCTCCATTGTCTTCTTTTACCACAAAAATAGAGAAATTTTTTACATAGGATAAGTTGATAAAACGGTCTTTCTCTTTACCTATCCCTGTTGTCAGCCTTAATCCTTCCAATAGATTAAAAGTAGATACTGTCTTATACAAGTTTTTTCTTTCCTCATCAAATACTTTCCTGTAATTATAGTAGACATTTACATTGACTTTTGGGTTGCCTACTCCAAAGACAAGGTCTCCATTTAATGGCCCAGTTATTGAGCAATCCAGTCCTTTTATTTTTCCTCTGGAAGTAATGAACAGCCTTTCATTATTCATTGGCTTTTCTTTTGTGTAAAACTTTACTTCACCAAAAAATTTTTCCTTTGAAAACTTTAAGTCAACAAAGTTTCGCGGTTCTGCTGCATAATAAAATAAGTTCTCTTTTTCCCCTTTCTCTCCACTGACTTCTGCACTGAATCCCTCTGCATTACTGCTTTTAATATTATATGAGTAGTAGTCCTTTCCTTTAAATAGAGACGCAGTGATTTCCTCTCCTTGAATTCCATATCTGTAGCCCTTGCTTTCCTTTCCAATGGATAATTGCCCAGGGTTTAGAGAATAATTCAGGCTCCAGTCAAATTTTTCTCCCTTGTCATAGCTTCTTGCAGTAATGCTTGCATTGCCTATCTTATTCATTGAAACCAGGTCAAGCCCAGTCTTTTCCCCGTATACTGCTGCAAGCGTTTGGCCAAAAGCATTAATGGTTGTTCTTGCCAGCCTTCCCTGCATTGCATCTTCTCCGTATACTTCAAGATTTAGTTTTCCTTCATCCACTATGTGCCTGATAAAGTAATTGGTTTTTTCTTTGCCTTTAACATCACTGCTTATTTCAATAGAAGTCATTCCCTTAATTAATATTGTCCTGAGCATGGTTCTTTCTTCCCACCATTTCTTTAATATATCATCCAAGTGCATGTCTGTACTGGAGTTCCCTAAATCAATTTCTTTTCCGTTCTCCAATACAACGAATAAATTGAATTCTTCTTTTTCTGGAAGCGAGTTCCTTAAACCAGTTTCTCCAAGCGTGCCAAACTTTGTTGCAAGAGTCAGTCCTCCAAACTCATTAATTGTTCCAAGGCTCAGCCTTCTTCCATCCTTTAACTGTGCCCCAACCCTGATTTTTTCTTCATTAAATGCCAACCCAAGAGTTGAAGAGGAAGGAGAATAATCATACTCAATGTCTTTCTTGAATTCAAATCCTGGTTCAGCGTAAGGAGTCCCTCTAAAGACTCCTAAATCACTTTGCTGGTTTAGTCTCTCAAATTCTTCTTTCTCTTTTCCCTTTAAATCAAAAAAATAACCGAAATTTTCTTTTGACTGGCTTTTCACAGGCAAACCGATTTTGTTGCCTTGGAAATCCATTGAAAGAGCAAGATAGCCATCTTGATAAGGATTACCATACACAGAGCCTTCTGCCTCTATTGGAACATCCACTGAAAACCTGTTAACGAATTCTTCTTTCCATTCTTCATCGCTTACTTCAACTTCTTTTTTTTGTTCTCCCCAGGAAGGGTGTGTTTCAACGTATTCCAAAAGACTTCTTCTTTCACTTGATTCAGGATAACGAATCAATAACATTTTCTTAAATTCTTCTTTTCCTTTAATGATTCTTCCAGCTATTTCTTTTGCTGCAAGGGTTCTCAATAGAGCCACCCTTGGAGATAAATTAACTCCTTTTTCACTCATTCCCTCTTCCAGTATCTTCACTACTTTTTCTTCATTCCTTGCATAGTATTCATTCAATTCCTTGAATACTTTTTCAATTAATTCATTTTTATTTAATTGGTTGTATAGTTCTTGTTTGATTTCTTCATCAATTTCTCCTTTTTCTTCTTCTGGATTTATTTCATCAATTCCTTTTTCTTTAATATATTCTTCATCTATTTTTATCATTTTTGCTTCTTCATCAAAAATTATTTTTTTCTTGTTTACTCTAAGCTCCACTACTCTTTTGAAGTCATTTAATTTAATGTAGAGTATTGGTTTATCTCTGGAGCTAAGTAATTGAATTCCGGCTAACTTTTCTCCGATGCCTTGGAGCCAAAATTGCCCTGCATTCAGGTCCGTTGCGTAAAACTCCAGAAAGTCATTTTCTTCAAAATCGCTTTCCTCCAGAACAGTGCTTTCTTTTTCATTTAAAAGGTAAGGGTCTTCATTCAAATTAATTGTTTTAGTGGTTTTTGTTTTCTCGATTCTCTTTAATATTCCCTCCAATGATTCAGGAGGGGTTTCTTTAATCACATTCAAAATCGCTTTGCTGTAGCTTTCATCTCCTGCATTAAAGGGAACAGAGTTCATTGTTTCTTTTATTCTTTTATTTACTGCTTCAATTTTTTCATTGTAAGCCTGTTCCTTTATTTTAATTTCTTCCTCTGCAGACTTCCCTTCTAATGCCTCAATTTTTATTCTGTATAATTCCTTTAATTCATTAAAAATTTCACTCCATTCACTGGAATTGGGAAGCTCTTTTTTTCCCTTGAAGTAATTAATTGATTTACTTAAATCCCCTATTATTTCTTCTTTCATCTCATCTAAAGAATCCCCTTCTTCCTCTGAGAGCAGTGAATGGTACCTGATTTTTTCCTTTAATCGCTCATACTTTAATTCAATCATTTTTATTTTGGCTCTTCCAACCTCATCCAGTGAGAGTAAAGCCAAAGAATCTTTTGATTCCAGGAACACTTCAAAGGATTTAACTGATTCCGAAAAATAATTCATTGAATTCACGTAATCTATTTGCGATATGCAGTTCTCAAAGAAATGCTTCCTTAGTTCCTCTTTTTTTTCGAATTCAATTTCATCCAATTCCTTTAATTCATTAATTATTTCGCAGTTCTTTTCATAGTACAAATCATTTCTTGAGAGCAATTCAAACAATTCACTTTCTTTAAATAAAGATAGATTGGTTTCCAGAAAGTCCGAAGCATTCTTCTTTGATTCCTGCAGTCTTTCCCTGTAATTCTCTAATTCTTTAATTCCTTCCTCCAGATAGCATTCCCCAAGAAAAAGAGAATCCAGCTCAGTTCCATCATTAATCCCCTTCTTTAACTCCAGTAGTCTCTGCTTGCAGGGATCAATGTATAGAACAAGCAGTATGGGTTCTTCTGGCTGAATGCCTCCGTAGAAAGGCCCGTAACCGTATTGAAGAGAGTGTCCATAGTCATTATCTACAAGCACGTAATCCCAGTTCATTTCTCCGTCTTTAGACAGGTCAATCGTTATTTTGATTCTGTATGGCTGGGGAATTGATGGGTCTTCGCTTGCAATTACTTCATAAGAAAAATATTCCTGCTTTGAGCCTTCGATAACTACTTCTGTTGGATCGGCGTTCCAGTCATTTCCCATCAAAGGAAATATTTCTTGGTTCACCATGTATGTGGTGATTTCAGAGAAGGGCTTTTCCTTTGAGACAGCAATCTCAACGATTTCTGGAATAGGAAATGCTTCCCTTAACGTCTTTCTGGGGTTATCCTCTGCTTTCATTTTAATGAAAAAGGAATCAATACTGAATTCTTCCCCATAAACCAATCCAGTGATTAAAACAATCAGTAGAAATACAAGCAGAACCTTTTTCATAAATAATAAATGCTTTGTTTTAATATAAATAGTTAATGTAAATTTACTGCTGTTTCTTTACAAACCTGAAGTAAGCGAATGCAAGGAATATTATTCCTGTCAGCACTTGTGTTCCAAGCCAGTAAAAATTGAATTGTTCTGAG
>JBDRIL010000036.1:0-33525 GCA_043815885.1 archaeon
CAGAACATTATGCAGTAATAAGTGGCGGGGGAACCGCCACACTTGCCTTTAGTTGGGTAATGGATGACCATGGATTAGATGGGGGAGAGGAAGCATGGATTAAGGCAAGGTTTGGCAATGCAGGTGGGATGAATTATCTGGGAAGCAATCTGGATGGAGGAGATGATGCTGCTGATCCTGATAATGAAATTGAGTGGGATAATAATCCAAATGATCATAGTGGTTCAGAGAGTATTGATTTGAGTTCTTATATTACTGCTGCTGGAACATATTACCTTGAATTTGGGGGAAAGATTCATGGATGGGGAAACAATGAGTGGCTTGAGGCAGAATTTGATAACATTAATTTAGTGATCCAGTAATGAAAGGACAGGTAACGGTTGAATTCATGATTATTCTGATTCTGTTGTTTTCTTTGTTTGGTTTTGCGTTGTTTGTTTACTCTGAACAGAACAAGGGATTAATTCATTCAAAGGAAGCATTTAATGCAAAGGCTTTAGCAAAAAAATTCGGGAATTCAATTAATGCAGTTTATTTGATTGACGGAAATGCTTCTACTGAGATTCTTCTTGAGCCAGGTGATTTTAATTATTCTATTGAGGGAAGGAATCTGAGGATTCATTACAGGACGAATTTCTTTTCCAATGCATTAATGACTAATCAAGTAATAGTGAATACTGATTCAAATGAAACAGGAAAGGAAGTAAGGATAAGAAAGGAAGATGGAGTGATTTTTGTTGAGGATGTGTAGGGGGCAGGTTTTTGCCACTGACTTTATTGTTGCATTGAGTATTTTCCTCTTTGTCCTGGCATTGGCTTTGGTTCTTTCAAATAATGTTAATGTAAGGGTGAGTGAAATTGAGGAATACAATGAATTGGAGGAAGCTTCTTTCAATGCAGTGAATCAATTGATTCTTTCTGGCGGAGAGCCAATTAACTGGAATCAGTTTTCTGATTTGAATGAAGTGAATTCATTGGGTTTAGCGGAAAGCAGGAATGTACTGGATAAAAATAAAGTGGAATGGTTAGTGGACAATAATGCCTTGCAGTACAATGGAGTAAAGGAATTGCTTGGTTTAAGCAAGTATGAATTAAGGATTTCATTGCAGGACTTGAATGGAACGGAATTAAATAAAATTGGAATGGATGCTGATGAAAACAAGCAGATTATTTCAGTGGAAAGATATGTGTTGTATGACGGGAACTTATGCAAGATTAGGATTGGAGTGATTGAATGAATGCAAAACTTTTCCGAAAAGTTTTATCAAAAAAATATTGTATGCCGAAGGCATACAATGAAAAGGGGTGGATTATTTCCTTTGATGCAGTGCTTGCATTAATGGTAATGCTTGTATTGTTTGTGGGAATTTCCTTCTATGTTTCTGGAATAAAGCATGAAAGCCTTGAAAGCATTAGGCTGCAGGAATTTACTTTTGATGTTTTAAGTGTATTGGAGAAGTCTGGAAAAATAGAGGAAGCAGTAAAGGGCAATGATGCAACTGAATTGAAGAGGTTTATTGAGAAAACTCAAAGCCAGTACTGCCTTTCCCTTGAATTGTATTCGTCTGATGATATGGGTAATGCAGTAATTTCTGTGAATAAGAGTGATTGTGGGGGAAAGTACAGTGAACTCGTTTCAGTGAAGAGAAGTTTTTTGGTGAAAGAAAACAGTGACCTTAACTTCTATCTTGCAAAGGCAAAGGCGTGGGTGAAAGAGGAATGAAGAGCAAAGGATATGTGTTAACCATCAGCACATTATTGATTGTTTCAATTATATTGCTCTTTTCCGTGTTTTATTTGAGTAAAGCAGAGAAGAGTGAAAAGGCATTAAGTGAATTGGTTCCGATTGAAAAAGCCGGGTTTGTTGTTGATGACATTGCATTTGATTTGAATAAATTGCTTGAAACAGCGGTAAAGATTGAAAGGATTGATTCAAATACAAGAATTACTTTTAATGATAAACTTGCAAGTGATTTGGATAAAGAAAATGAATTAATGGATTACCAGAATTTTTTGTATGGAGTGTATGCTGTACAGCAGAATGCAGTGATTTCAATTGATTTCAATAATTTGGTTGATGGAAAAACAGAAATGCTTTTTTCCAATGGATTACAGTATGATTATAATTACGGAGGGAGTGATGCAAATGTGCTCTTTTATGCTTCTGGAGGAGATACTAATGCAACAAGAATGGACATTAATGTTTCAGTGAATGATTCCTCTGTTTTGCTGGAACCATGGAGTTGGGATCCTGGAGGAGATATAACCGTGAATTTATTTTATGAAGACCAGAATGCATTGAATACAGTTAATTCCAGTGGAACATTGAATTCCTCTTCACTGCACACTTACGCAATTCATTTTTCTGAAACAGTAAATGATGTATTGGAGGTATTGGTTGGAGGGATAGAAGGGCATAACGGAGGCTTTGCCTTGGTGGAGGGCATTGATAATACTTCCAGTAAAGCGAATCTAGTTTTTAGTGTTACTGCTCCTTCAAATGATGTAAACAGCCTTTACTATTACTATAACGCTGATTTGAATTATGAACAGTTGGATGTTAATGCAAATGGCTTGATTCAAATCGGAAAAGGTTAAAAAGGATAAGAGTTATTATTGATTGGGAAATAAAAAATGGCTGCAGTAGAGGATTCGGAAGTCATTGGAAAGCTTAGGAGTGAAATAAAGGGCTTGCCAGCAGAATGGATTGTATTAGTTGAAACTCCTGGAGACAGGTTAATGGAAGTAAACACTGGAATGCTGAAGGTTCTATTGAATGAAATGGATTACTCCGGAATCTATATTACCTTGAACAGGTCCTATGAAAATATTTCTCAGCTAATGAAGGGAAAAGGAATCAAAACAAACAACCTTTTCTTCATTGACGGAGTTACTTTGCAGAATGTTACTCCTGGCAAGGTGAAGAGAGAGGACGGAGTGGTTTATATTGAAAGCATCAGAAGCCTTACAGACATGACTATTGCTGTAACGCAATTGGTTCCAAAAATCGAGTCAAACAAAAAGTTTTTATTTCTTGACTCCCTTTCTACTTTGCTCTTGTTCAATTCGCCTGAATTGATTGGAAGGTTTTCCCATGCCTTAACAACAAAGATGAGGGCAATGGGAGTAAGCGGAGCAATAGTCTCTCTTCCAGAGGAACTTGACCCTTCCTTCAGGCAGATGCTGGGAGCATTATGTGATAAAGTAATAAAGGTGTGATTTAAAAATGATTGAATTAGACTTCTTTAATATTGTGGTAACAGTTCTTGCATTGATTCTGACTATTCTTGCAGCATATTTCACTTACAATTCATACAAGAAATTCACTCCGGGAGAAATAAAGAATCTGAGCAAATGGATTCTGCTTTCAAATGTATATCTTTCCTGTTATCTTGTTACATTGATTTTAGTCAGTCTGGATCCATTAATTGGGAATTCAAATGAACTGGTTTTTTCAGTGATTAACTTCATTGGATTGATTTTCATAATAATTGCTTCAACGTGCATAATCAAATCTGTCTTGATTATAAAGAATCTTGCTCAGGAATTTGGATTCAATAAATAACTTTCCTATTTTTTCTTTTTTTTGGGTTAGATTTATTAATAGTAAATGAATAATATTTGAAGGAGAGGAAAAAATGATTCTCAGGACAAAGGTAACTGAACTGGTTGAAGCATTAAAGAAAAGAAAGAAGGCTTCTTTCGGAGAGATAGCAAAGGAAATCAATTGGAATGAAGAGGCAGTGGAGGAAATAGCTAAACTGCTTGAAAAAAAAGGAGTGATTGAAGTTGATTATCCTGCAAACATGCTGTCAAAACCCACTCTTTCTTTAAAGATGGCCCCTGAAACTGAAGAAGAAAAAAAAGTTGAAGGAAAAATAATTAAAAGCTATAAATTCACTGTTGATTTTGTTCCTGTTGAAGTAAGAATAATTGAGGAAAAAGAAGAAAGAAGGCCAATCTATTTTATTGAAGTGCCTAAGCCATGTGCCTCAACCGGATTATGCCTGGATGTAATAAAGGAAGAGATTGCGAGAAAGATTCCGATTGATGCAGAAGAGATAAGCGACAAGAAGAAGAGCAAGGCATTAAAGGAAAGATTCTTTAAAATAGTGAAGAAAGAATTGGAACACTACTTCCCTGGAGTAAAGGAAGAAATAATAAACCAATTGACTGGAATAATGCTTCATTCAATGTATGGGCTGGGGGAAACAGAGTTATTGATGGGGGACAATTTATTGGAGGAGATTGCAATCAATTCCTCCAAGACTCCTTTGACTGTTTATCACAGGGAATATGGGTGGATGAAGAGCAACATCCTTATGAATTCAGAAGAAGATATATTTAATTATGCTGCCCAGATTGGAAGAAAGGTTGGAAGAGAAATAACTACCCTCAATCCAATACTTGATGCCCACTTAATTACTGGGGACAGGGTTAATGCAACTCTTTCCCCTATCTCCAGCCAGGGAAACACTATTACTATCAGAAGATTCAGCAGAAAGCCATGGACTATTACTGATTTTATTTCACCAGAAAAAAATACTATGGACAAGGAAATGGCTGCATTGCTCTGGATTGCGATACAGTATGAAATGAATGTAATTGTTGCTGGAAGCACTGCTTCAGGAAAAACCTCCTGCCTGAATACTCTCTGCGCAATGATTCCCTCTTACCACAGGATTATTACAATAGAGGATGTAAGGGAATTGACTCTCCCGGAATACCTTCAATGGAATTGGATTCCCCTTACCACAAGAAACCCTAATCCAGAAGGTTTGGGGGAAGTGACGATGTTTGATTTAATGATGAGTTCTCTCAGAATGCGTCCAGACAGGATTATCTTAGGAGAGATTAGGAAAAAGAAGGAGGCAGAGGTATTGTTTGAGGCAATGCATACAGGCCATGCAGTCTATTCCACAATGCATGCTGATTCTGCTTCACAGGTGGTTAGAAGACTGCTTGAACCACCGATAGAGGTTCCCCCTCTTGAAGTGGAAGCCCTTCACCTTGTTTTGGTTCAGTACAGGGACAGGAAAACCAACAGAAGAAGAACTTATGAATTAAGTGAAATAGAGACAGGAGTAAGTGAAGGACAATTGAGTGTGAATACAGTGTACAGATGGCGTCCAAGAGAGGATTCATGGGAGAAGGTTGGTGTTCCGACCAAACTAATGAATGAATTGAATCTTCATACCGGAATGACTGAACAGGAAGTAATGAAGGAATTAGAGGAAAGAAAGAATATTCTTGACTGGATGCTGAAACAAAAGATTTTTGACATAAATGAAGTTGGAAAGGTAATGAAGTTTTTTTACGCTGAACCTGAAACAATAAAGAATGCTGCAATGCAAAATAAAGCTCTTTCAAAAATTTAAGGAGAAAAAAAATGAGAGTAAAATTCCTGCTTTTCTCCGTTGAAAAGTCAAAAAAAATAAGTAAGAGGTTTCTGGGGATAGGGGAAAGGATTTCAAGGCTGTTCTTTGGAGTAAAGTATGACCTTAAAAAGGCTGGACTAGAAATAGAGGCAAAGGAATACTGTGCTGCAGCATTCCTATCTGCATTAATCTATGGAATAATATTTTTTCTTTTAGGAAGCGCACTGCTTTTTTTAAGGAATGGAAGCATTGAAGGAATTTTTCCATTAAACATTGGGATTGGACTGGTTTTCTTCTTCATTTTTTTCTTTCTTCACATGATTTATCCAGGAATAATGGCTAAAAGAATTGCTGCAGGAATTGACCAGGATCTGGTTTTTGCTTTAAAGAGTATGTTGATTCAGGTTTCTTCCGGCGTGCCCTTATTTGATTCAATGAAAAATATAGGGAGGGGAGAGTATGGTTTTGTTTCAGCTGAATTCAGAGAAACAGTTCAGGAGATTTCAAGCGGGGTGAGTGAAACAAAGGCATTAGAGAGAATGGCCTTACGAACTAAATCAGAGTATTTAAGAAAGGCAACATGGCAGTTGATTGGTTCAATCAAGGCAGGAAGCAGTCTGGCTGGAGCAATAAATTCTGTAGTGGAAACATTAATGAATTACCAGCTTAGGGCAATAAAGAATTATGCTGCAGAACTTAATCTGTGGATACTGGTTTACTTATTGCTTGCTGCAGCAATCCCTACACTTGGAATTACCTTCCTTATAATTCTTTCCTCTATGGGAGGGACAAATATAAGTGAACTGCATATTGGTGCAGCAATCGGGGGTTCATTCATAATTCAAATAGTATTAATTGGTTTTGTTAAGAACAGGATTCCAAAGGTGTTTCTATGAATAGAGTGTATGCAAGGCTTGCTGAGTTAGTGAAAGAGGAAAAAAAGGAAAAAAAGATTAAGCCAATGCTTGAGTTTGCTGGAATAGACGCTGACCTGGGTGAATGGATTGGAAAGAGACTCTTTGTTGCCTTGCTCTTTGGATTAATTGGGTTGCTTGTTCCATGGAGTGTACTGAAGTACTTTGAATTAATTGATTATTCTGTAATTTTTATTCCATTAATTCTTTCAGTTATTCTTGCGGTTGGCTTTTTTGTTTTAGTTCTGTTTTTGTATTACCTTCACCTCTATTACGCTATAGATGACAGAGTTAAAAGAGTGGAAGCAGTATTGCCGGATTTCCTGTTATTAATGGCTTCAAATATGCGCGCAGGAATGACTCCATTCCTTGCATTTAGAAGCAGCGCAAGAAAGGAATTCACTCCTTTATCAGAGGAAGTGGAGATTGCTGCCTCAAAGAGTTTAGGCACTGAAAGCTTCAGGGAAGCATTGAGTGAACTAACTAAAAGAGTTAATTCAAGGATTCTGAGAGAGACTGTTTCATTTTTTGCCCAGAGTTTGAAGAGCGGAGGGCATTTAGCTAAAATGCTTGAAACCGGCGCCAATGACATCACTAAAACACAGGAAATGAAGAAGGAACTTATTTCAAGCACTAAAATGTATGTATTGTTTGTGGCTTTTGTGATAGTTATTGCCACGCCATTGCTTTTATCCATTTCAGTGCAGTTTCTTGAAATGATTAGCGACATTCAATCAGAGAATCCCTTGCCTGAAGGAAATGAAGCAGGGATTGGAGCAGGATTCCTTAGTTCAAAGATAAGCATTGAACCGGAATTCATGTTTAATTCTTCTTTGGTATTGCTGTTCGGGAATGCATTGCTTGCAAGCATCTTTATCGGAATACTGAATGAAGGAAAGGGAAAGAATGGATTGAAGTACTTTATTCCGATTCTTGCTGCATCAATTATTTTGTTCTTTGCATTCAGAAGCGTGGTTAGTGGTTTCCTGTCTTTTTTAGGATAGTTAAAGGCAAAGGATTATAAAGGAAAAAGAAACTATTATTAGTAGAATTTTTTTTATATAATTTAAAGGAGGGAATAATGAAATGAATGGAATAAGAGGACAAGGAACAACCGAATACCTGATCATTCTTGCAGTAATCATTGTAATTGCATTGGTTGTAGTAGGAATCATGGGCTGGGTCCCGGGACTAGGCGGAGGAATATCAGAACAGCAAAGCAAAACCTACTGGCAGGGAACTGCTCCATGGGCAATTGTCGACCATAAGATTGGTGATGGCGACCAAACATTAGTCTTGCAGAACATGACTACAGACAGAATGGAATTAAAGAACGTCTCACTTGGAGGAACTGACTTGACTTTCACAGATGTAAACGTTGCTGGAGGAGGGACAACAACAATTGGCCCTACTAGTGATTCTATAACATGCGCTTCTAACAGCAGATTCAGTTTCGATGTAATAATAACCTATGATACAGTAAATATTGCAGGGAAAACACAGGTAGGAGACAAGGCATTAATTGGTACGTGTACTTAAACCAATTAACCTTTTTCTTTTTTTTGTTTTTGCGCCACTGCTTTTTCCAAAAGCGGTGTTTTTGTTTTTTGTAAGAATTAGATTACAGTAGGTGGCCTAGTTTTTCTTTTTTTGTTTTGAGGTAATTTGAACTGTGTTTGTTTGCAGGAACCTTTAATGGAATTCTTTTCACTGCCCTCAAACCATAACCCTCTAAACCAATTATTTTTCTTGGGTTGTTTGTAAGGAGTTTGATTGAGGTAAGGCCTAATTTTTTCAGTACCTGCGCGCCAAAACCATAATCTCTTAAATCATCTTCAAAGCCTAGCTTCCTGTTAGCTTCAACTGTGTCCGCGCCTTTATCCTGTAATTCATATGCGCATAATTTGTTTTTCAATCCAATCCCTCTTCCTTCTTGATGCGGGATGTAAAGCACTATGCCTGATTTTTCTTTTTCAATTATTTTTAATGCTTCCTCCAGCTGAAAACCGCAGTCGCATCTCATTGATTTAAAGACGTCTCCTGTAAGGCAGGCTGAATGAACCCTGACAAGAACATTCTTTTTTCCTTTTATTTTTCCCTTTACCAATGCAAGGTAAATGTGCCCGTAAACATTGTCCTTGAAAGTAATTAAATTGAATTTTCCATAAATAGTGGGGAGGGAAGTGGAAGAAATTTTTTCCACCAGACTTTCTCTTTGGATTCTGTAATGGATTAAGTCCTTTACTGAAGCAATCCTTAACTTGAATTTCTTTTTTAGCTTTATTAATTCAGGCAGTCTTGCCATGCTTCCGTCCTTCTTCATTATCTCGCAGACAACTGAAACTGGTTTGAGTTTGGCTAGCTTCATTAAATCAATTGCTGCCTCTGTATGGCCTGCTCTTTGAAGTACTCCTGCGTCCTTTGCAATCATTGGAAAGACGTGGCCTGGCTGGATTAAGTTCTTTGGATTATTTGAAAAACAGAGTGCTTTGACTGCTTCACTCCTGTCAAAGGCAGAAGTGCCAGTGGAAATATTCTTTTTTGCGTCAACTGAGACAGTGAATGCAGTTCCAAACACTCCTTTTGAATCAGTCATTAACTGGAGGTTTAATTTTTCTGCTCTTTTGGAGGTAATTGGAACACACACAAGGCCTCTTCCGTGCTTTGTCATGAAATTAATTTTTTCAGGGGAAGTGAATTGCGCTGCAAAAACAAGGTCTCCTTCGTTCTCTCTTGCCTCGTCATCAACAAGAATAACCATCCTTCCTTTCTCTAGGTCTTTTATTACCGAGGGAATTGAATCAAAACTTATTTTATTCATTACCAATCAGTTCATTTTTTTTGTTTTGGAAAGTGATTCAATAATTGAATAAAAAGAATCTACTTTAAGGGAAGCCCCCCCAATGAGAAAACCATTAATGTTTTTTTGTTCAGCTAATTCTGCAGCGTTCTCTGGTTTAACGCTTCCTCCGTACTGGATTCTTATTTCTTTGGACGCTTCTTTTCCGTATTCCTTGGAAATCCATTCCCTTATAAGAGAATGAATGGATTCAATTTCTTCCGGTACAGCCGGTTTGGTTGAAGTGTCTTTGGGGCCTTTGCTTATCGCCCACAAAGGTTCATAGGCAATATCTATGTGCATTAATTTTTTTTCTTCTATTCCATGCAAGCCATTGCTTAATTGTTTAGTTATTACTTCTTTTGTTTTCCCTTCAGAGTTTTCTTCCCTGTTTTCTCCAATACATAGGATAGGCTTGAAGTCATGCTCTAATGCTTTCCTGATTTTCTTATTAATTAATTCATCTGTTTCATGGAAAAGGCTTCTTCTTTCTGAATGGCCAATTATCACATATTTGCACAGTCCTTTAAGCATTAAGGGGGAGACTTCTCCAGTAAAAGTGCCTGAATCTTCATAGAATGTGTTCTGTGCTCCAATGAGGATTGAGGAGGGGATTTTTTTCATTTCTGTTAACAAAGGAAAGGCAGGACAGATTACTGTCTCGACATTTTTTATTCCCTTTAGTTTTGGGTTAAGTTCTTTAATGAATTCTGTTCCTTCCCCAAGGGTTTTATTCATTTTCCAGTTTGCTACTGCTATTGGTTTCTTCATTTCAAGAAGAATTAGGTGTAATTTATTTTTTAAAGCTTCTTTTCAAACCCACTGTTTTTTCTTGAAGTAGGCAACCATTACTACTGCAATTATAATCATTACAGCCCATGCAAAGGCATAACCATAGGGCGAGTCTATTTCGGGCATAAAGCGGAAGTTCATTCCATATATTCCTGTTACCAGAGTCAGGGGCATCATTATGGTTGCAATGATTGTAAGGACTTTCATTATCTCGTTCAATTTATTTGAAACCATTGAGACATATGTGTCAAGAAGAGTGGTCAAAAGGTCCCTGTATGTTTCAATCAGGTCTATTACCCTTATGATGTGGTCGTAAGTGGCTCTGAAATATTTTACTGTTGAAGCCTTAACCAAAGTTGTTTCCCTTGTTAAGAGCAAAAGGTTTTCCCTTAAGGGGGCAATGTCTTTTTTTAACTGGAGTGTGACTCTCTTTAAATCAAATGCCTTGTTTAAGGCAGCCTTGTCAGGGTCCCTGAATATGCTGGTTTCAAGTCTGTCTATTTCTTCATCCAGCCTGTCCAGTAATGGGAAGTATGAGTCAATAAATGAATCAATTATATTGTAAAGCAGGAAGTCTGCGCCTTTGCACAGGATTGCATGGTTCTTTCCAAATTCATTTGAAATGTTTTCCAGCAATGAAATGGGTTCCATGTGCAATGTAACCAAAAAGTTTTTCCCTAAGAAAATGTTTAATTGGGTTAATTTAAGCAGCTTTGTTTTTTCGTTCTTGAATTTAACTGAATGCAGTACAAGGAAAAGATATTCCTTGAAATCCAGGAGTCTTGAGTGCTGGTTGAAGTTAGCGCATAACTCCAGTGCAAGCGAATCCTCTATCATTAATTTTTTCTCTAAGACTTGGAGGTCGTGGACAACCGGATTAACTATGTCTACCCAAATCATTCCTGAACCATTTGCAATGTCCTCTGAAAGCTTTTCTTCTTCGATTAACTTGAAGCCTTTTTCATTGTACTTAATAATGGAATGAATCATGTGTAAGGAAAAGGGAATCAAAGTATTTAAAACTTTTCACTTAAATCATTGAATTAAAAGCTTTTTTGCCCATAAAATAATAATAGAAAAAAATGTACTGCCCAAAGCCAACCATCCGGGATTTAATTGAAAAAACTGGTTCTAATGAGAAAGATTCCTTTATCCAAAAGGCTTTTAGTTATGCGGAAGAAGTGTATACAGAAGAAAAAAGAGTTTCTGGGGAACCATTTATCCAGCATTCGCTCAATACTGCAATGATTGCCTCAGAACTCGGATTAGATGAAAAAACAGTGGCTTCTGCATTACTCCATAATGTATTGTACAAAGGCAAGACGACAGAAGAGGAATTGAGAAATGGGTTTGGAGATGAAGTTGCAGACATGGTTATCGGGATAACCAAGATTAATTCCATTATAGAGAGAAACAGGAAAAAAATTGAGTTAGAGGTTTTAAGCAAGCTCATTCTTGCTACTGCAAAGGACATGAGGGCAATCTTTATCAAGCTTGCTGATGTGCTTGACAGTCTTAGATGTATAGATATATTCAATGAAAAAAGAAGAAATGAGATAGCAAGAGAGGCATTGCTTCTTTATTCTCCTATATGCCATAAATTCGGTTTAACTAAATGCAGGTGGGAGATAGAGGATCTGGCATTCAAGCAACTCGATGGAAAGGCATACAGCTGGATAAAGGGAAGAATAAAGGAAAGGAGGGAGGCAAGAGAAGAAAAATTGAATTCCCTTCTAAAAGAAGTGAGAGAGCGGCTGGAGAGAGAAGGAATAAATGCTGAGGTTAATGGAAGGACAAAACACTTCTATTGAATAAAGCAGAAAATGCAGAAATATAAATTCAATGATATTCACGATCTCCTTGCAATAAGGATTATCTGTGATTCAGTCAGGGATTGCTATGCAATCCTTGGAATAATTCATTCAATGTATGAACCCATTACTGATTGTTTTGATGACTATATTGCTAACCCCAAACCAAATAATTACAGGTCAATTCATACTGATTTAAGGAAAGGTAAAGAAGTATTTGAGGCACAGATAAGGACAGGGGAAATGCACAACGAAGCAGAAGAGGGAAGCCCTGCACACTGGATCTACAAGAGGTACAGGGAAGACAAGGACTTTGACAAGAAGATTACCTGGACAAGGCAGTTAATGGAGTTAACCAAAAAGAGTAAAAAGGCAAGGGAGTTCATTGATTCACTGAATCTGGATTTCGGCAAAAACAAGGTATTTGTTTTAACTCCGAGAGGGGAGGTTACGGAATTGGCTGAAGGTTCAACACCAATAGACTTTGCATTCAATATCCACTCCGAAATAGGAAGAACATGCGAGAAAGCAAAGGTAAATGGAAAGATTGTTCCATTGAATTACGTGCTGGAAAACGGGGATGAAGTGGAAATAATTACCTCAAAGAAACAGGTCCCGAAAAGACAGTGGCTTAGTTTTGTTAAAACCTCCAAGGCAATCTCAAAGATAAGACAAGTGCTTAGCTTGCCTGAATTGCCAAAAGCAAAAAAAGAAATGAGGGAAAGAAAGCTTTCCCTGAAAGAAAGAAAGGCAGTAAGGCTCAGTAAATGCTGTAATCCCTCACCAAAAGATGATATCATAGGGTTTTACACTACAAAGAGAAAGATAATGGTTCACAGAAAGGACTGCCCTAATGTATTGAGAGAGGAACAGAAAAAGATATTTGATTTAAATTGGAGTGACATAGGCAAAAAAGAATTTGAGGCTGAATTCAGGGTGTTTGCAGAAGACCGGCCAGGGCTGTTAGAGGATTTAATTAATGTTCTTTCTTCAGTTAATGTTTCAGTAAAGTCAACCAATGCAAAGGTAAACAATAACTATGTTTCCTGTGAGTTAAACGTTAGGATAAGAAATGAGAAAGATTTGGATAAATTGAAGGAAAAACTAGGTAAAGTAAAAGGAGTAAAAGAAGTAAGGAAAGTGATTTGATTTTATTCTGCTGTCAGGGCTTCAACTGGATCCATTTTTGAAGCAACAAATGCAGGATACAATCCCGCCACTAATCCAATTGCAATGGCAAATGCAAGGGCTTCAGCTACAAGCATTGGTGTAACCAATAATGTTAGCCCCAGAATTCCTTTTGCTGCTTCTGCTGCAGCATAGCCAAGAATGACTCCTGCTATTGCTCCGATGAATCCAATCATTATTGATTCGAGTATAATCATTTTCATTACATCGTAGTTAGTCCATCCAACTGCTTTAAGAGCGCCAATCTCCCTGAACCTCTCCAAAACAGACATTAGCATTGTATTAATGATTCCAATGCCTGCAACAATTGCAGCAATTGCAGCAACCAAAAATACGACTAATCTAAGGTCTCCCAAAAGAGACTCTATCTCTCCACTGAACTGAGAGGAAGAGGCTGCATCAAGCTCATCTCCATAACGAAAATTAATTAATTTAGCTACTTTTTTATCTTCCTCTGGGTTAACTAAATCCAGGTTATACATTGAAACCTTTCCCTCTGGAAAGTCAAGGAGGTTTCTTGCTTCATCGATAGGCAGTACTATTGTGGTTTCCATTAAAGGCGAATTCATTTTGAATATTCCCTTCACTTTGAATCTCTTTCCATTGACTTTTATGGAAGAACCAACAAACTTACTGTAGTCTTCTGCCACTGCCTCTCCTAACATTAGCTTTCCTTTTTCTCCTGCAACCAATTCCTCTCCTTTCGTAATTTCTGCAACAATAGTCTCTCCTCTTGTTTTTGACTGCCTGGATATATCCATTCCATAAACCATTACTCTGGACATACTCAATGGAACTGTTTCGCCATCAATATTTTTTACTAAACCCATTATAGTTGGAACCGCTACACGAACCCCTTGAATGGATTCAAGTTTAGAGGTATAAGATTCATCTATTTGAGAAAACATTGGCCCCATTGAATCGGCTTCAAGCACTTGAACTCCCTGCAACTGGCTTAATGCAGTAACTATTTCGTCCTGTATCCCGTCAATTACTGCAACCATTACAATTATTGCTGCCACGCCAAGAACTATCCCTAAAAGAGAAAGTATTGTCCTGGCTTTATGCCTAAAAAGGTTATGAAATGCAAGACTAATCATTTCCTCTCACTTGCTTCAACTTTTTGAACTAATCCATCACGCAGGAATACTCTCTTGTTTGCATACTTGAGAAGAGAGGTATCATGTGTAACCATTACAAATGTCTTTCCTTCCTTTTTATTCAGATTAATCATTAAGTCAATTATCTTTCCACCGGTAACAGTGTCAAGGTTTCCTGTTGGCTCGTCAGCGTAAATGAGTTCAGGATCGTTTATTAGTGCACGAGCAATTGAAACCCTCTGCCTTTCCCCTCCACTCAATTCATCTGGTTTGTGGGAAATCCTATTACCCAATCCAACTGTTTTCAGTAAGTTGGCTGCTCTTTCCATTACCTCTTCTTCAGACACATTCATTGGCTCTGTTGGAATCATTACGTTCTCTAATGCAGTAAGAGTAGGGATAAGGTTAAATGTCTGAAATATGAACCCCATCTGCTTTCTCCTGACCATTGCCAGACTCCATTCATCCATTAAAGCTGTATCAAGCCCTCCAATAAATACCTGCCCTTTTGTTGGATGATCCAATGCCCCGAGAAGATGAAGTAAAGTAGATTTGCCTGAACCACTCGGCCCAACAATAATCACGAAATCTTCGTCTTTTACATCAATCGAAACGCCTCTCAATGCTTGAACTATTGTATGGCCTAAATGATATTCTTTGGTTACGTTTTTTGCTTCAACCAATACCTCCTTCACTTTCAATTCACCTCATCCCCCTTAATGCCTGAACCGGAGAGAGCTTGCTTGCATAATAAGCAGGATATATTCCTGCAAGCAAACCAATCAATACTGCAAAAGCAAATGATTCAACCAATAAAGGAACTGAAATCAATACAGTTAAACCCAATAATTCCTGTAGCAAAAGCGCAACAAATGAACCAAAAACTATCCCTACAACCCCCCCCAAAATGCCAATAAAGATTGATTCATACATCACCATTTTCATTACATCGTAGTTAGTCCATCCAACTGCTTTAAGAGCGCCAATCTCCCTGAACCTCTCCAAAACAGACATTAGAATAGTATTAATGATTCCAATGCCTGCAACAATTGCAGAAACCAAAGCAATAAGGAATGCTGCAAGAGAGAAATTCCCTAAAATTGAACTAAATTGCTCGCTGTAATCACTTGAAGTCAATGCCTCCAACTCGTTTCCAAACTTAAATTCAACCAATTCAGCAACTCTCTTGTCCTGAGAGGGATCGATTAAATCCAAATAAAAGGTGCTTACTTTTTCTTTGGGAAAAGCAGATACTTCTCTTGCGTCATCCAGACTCATTACAATCATATTATCAAGCATTTCAATTTCTTCCTTCAGGATTCCTTTCACTCTAAAACTCTTTCCATCAATCTTTATTGAACTTCCAATGAACTTCTTTTTATCTTCTGCCAATCCATGGCCAATCAATACCTTTCCTTTTTCTCCTGGTTCCAGTCTTGAGCCTAATTCAATGTCTCCTGAAATCCAGCCAGTGCTTTTCATGGAATAATATTTTTGTGCATCCACTGCATAAATCATTATTGGGGAAAGAATGTTGGTGCTGATGGCTGGCCCTCCATCCACTTTTTTTGGGACATAATAGATTTCTGGGACTGCCACCCTCACTCCCTGAATGGATTCAAGTTTTGAGCCAAAAGAAACATCTATCTTTGAGAAGGCTTCGTCCCCTGAATCCTTTTCCCTGACACTTACCCCCTGGATTTCACTTACAAATTCCTCCAAACCGGAAAACAATCCGTCAACAATTGAAATAAGGACAATTATTGCTCCCACTCCAACCATTATCCCTAAAAGAGAAAGTATTGTCCGGCTTTTTCTTCTGAAGAGGTTAGAGAAACTAAGCTTAATCATTTAGTCAAACCCTTCACTTTCCTCATAGAAAAGTATCTGAGCAGCATTCTGATGATAAAGTAAAGCAATACAAGAACAATTATCAATAAGACAAGGATTCCAATCGGGGATTCAGGAGGCCTTTGACTGATGTAAAGGTCAATGGTTTTATTCATTGAAACCTCTTCCCCGAATTCATCCAGGAAAGAAATTGTTGCCTTTAATTCATGGTCGCCTGTCTTTGCAGTAAAGGGAATGCTTAAATCAAAGATTGCCGCACTTGAATCATCTTCATCAATTCCCCCAACATAAGATTCCTTTATCCCGGTAAATGCTTCATCTGAATCCAATTCAATCTTCACTGATTTTGCTCCATCTGTTCCAATGTTGTCTAATTGAATTGAAAGGGAGAATGAATCTCCTTGGAGCAATTTCTTGTCCTTTGGGCGGTTCTCTATTGAGAGATCTATGCCTGAAATAATTACGTCTGGTTTTCCCTTTAATTCAAAAGAAATTATTTCTGGTTCAACTTCATCAAAGTCAGTTGAAGAAACCTCTAACTTAAAGGCATACGCTTTTGGTGTTGCGTCTTCTGTTGCCTGAATCAGGAACTCTACTTCCTCATAGTCATTCGGCTTGATTGAATCCAATTGAACCACTGTGTCGGAAAACAAAACAAAGCCAGCAAAGTCGGCTGCAGTAATTGGAACCAATTCAATCTGTACGCCTCTTGCCTCGATTGAAGCCAGATTCTTTATTTTTGCAGAAATATTTATTGGTTCATTTTGATGGGGAAAAAGATTTTCTACCTTTAATTCGCGGATATCAAGTTTCTTTTTTGTTTCTACCACCAGATTAATGGTTTCAACATCAGAAATTTTCTGATTTCCGTAAGCGTAATCCAATTTTACTGAAACAACATATGTCCCTGGATAAGTGTTTTTATTCACATTAAATTCAAAAACAACTGTTTTGGTTACTGAAGGAGTTATTGAGCCTTCAATTAATTCATTAGTTTTTAATGGAGTAAAGCCGTTTGGCAAATCCAAAGAAATATTCGCGTCCCTTAAAACATTACTTGCGCTCCTGTTCTCTAAATTCAGTGCAAGAATTACTTTATCCCCGGGATAAACCGTTGAAGGAGTAAATGAATAAGATGTTGACTTCAATGAATAAACAGGATTAGTTGTTTCTCCATAGGTTGAAGAAATTATTACTAAAGCATTTGCAGAGGCCGCACATAATACCAATATTAAACCTAAAAGAAAAATTCCTCTCAATGAAATCACTCCCCCAAAAAATTCAAAACAAAACCAAGCAATAAGATTACTAAACAAAAACTATTTAAGGAGTAAACCCTATATATTTATGATTTTTAGGAGAGTGAGGGAATGAATAGAGTAAAGAGCGGGGTCACTGGATTGGATGAATTAATTGGAGGGGGTTATCCAACAGGAAGGTCGACATTGGTTACTGGCGCATGCGGAACAGGAAAAACCATTTTCTGCGTTCAATACATTTATATGGGGGCTTCAAAGTATAACGAACCAGGGGTATATGTCACTCTGGACGAAAGGCCTGCACTGGTTAGAGAGGATGTAATGCAGTTTGGATGGGACTTAAAGAAGTATGAAGACAAGGACTTGATTCATATTATTGACGGAAGTGTTGCAAGAATCGGAATGCCCTCAGAAGAGGAATACACTCTTCCGATGACTGGATTTGATTTAGATAAACTGTTGCTGGAAATAATGCGTGTCACTAAAAGGATTGGCGCAAAAAGAGTAGTGATTGACTCAATTCCTGCACTGGGATTTAATTTTGCTGACGAGAACGAAATCAGAAAAGCAATCCTAAAGCTAAGTTATATGCTGATGAGAATTGGCGTAACCTCCCTCATGACTTCAGAGATAGCCGAAGGAGGCAACAAATTCGGAAAATACGAAGTAGAAGAATACGTGGTTGACGGAGTGGTAGTACTTCACTACAGCGGGGTAGGGGGAGGAGGAACGAATAGAACGCTTCACATCAGGAAGATGCGTGCAACAAAACACTCAGAAAACCTTCATCCAATCACTATAACGAATAAAGGAGTGACAGTACACAAGCTTGAAGACGTCTACGAAGAAGGATGAAGAAAGAAGTGATTCCTTTTATTCTTTCAGTAACTAATTTAATTAATTCTCTGATTAAATATTAATCTAAGGGTTTTTAGGGGAAAAAAATGGAAGAAAAGGATATCAGTGATTTAAGAAAGAGCAAGGAAGAAAATCTAAGGAAATTAATTGAATTAAACTCTAATCCATATGCATACGGATATGAAAAGAATAGTTATACAAGAGAATTACATGAAAGACATGGTTCAATTAAAATTGGAACCGAAATTAAAAAACCAGCTTATAGAATTTCCGGAAGGATTACCAGTCTGAGAAGCTTTGGAAAACTGGTCTTCGGGGATTTGGTGGATGGAAAAGGAAAGATCCAGTTTTGTGTAAAAAAGGGTTTGCTGAGCAAAAAGGAAGAAGAACTATTTGGGTTTCTTGACAGAGGAGACATTATTGGAATAGAGGGAACTGTTTTTAAGACAAAGAAAGGAGAATTGACTCTCTTAGGAAAAAAATTAACTTTGTTGACTAAATCCATTGAACCCCTCCCAGAAAAATGGCATGGATTAAAGGACATGGAACTGAGGTACAGGCAGAGATATGTGGACTTAATTGTTAATCCCGGCGTAAGAGAAGTGTTTGAGAAACGAAATGAAATAGTACAAGCAATAAGGGAATATTTGAAAAAAGAAGGCTATATGGAAGTAGAAACTCCAGTGCTTCAACCCATTTATGGAGGCACCAATGCCCATCCATTCGAATCATTTTTGCATGAACTTAAAATGAAGGTGTATATGCGTATTTCCAATGAACTGTACTTGAAGAGGTTGATTGTTGGGGGATATGAAAAGATTTTTGAATTCTCAAGGGATTTCAGGAATGAAGGAATAGATAAAACACATAACCCTGAATTCCTTCAAATGGAAACCATGTGCGCTTACGCTGACTATAAGGACAACATGGGGTTGTGTGAAGAAATGATTGAATTCACTGCAAAAAAAGTGTTGGGAAAAACTAAAATAAGTTATCAGGGAAAAGAGATTGATTTGAAGAAGCCATGGAAAAAGATTTCATTCAATGAGGCATTAAAGAAGTATGCGGGAATTGACGCTGAAGGAATAGATTCAATTGAGAAAGCAAGAAAGGAAGCAGGAAAGGCAGGGATTGAATTAAAGGAAGAGGGCAGTATTGGAAGCATTTTAATGAAGGCATTTGAGGAAAAAGTACAGCCTCAATTAATTCAGCCAACAATGGTTTATGATTATCCTTCAGAGATATTCAATCTGGCTAAAGTTCACAGAAATAATGCAGGAATTGCTGAAGCATTTGAACCAATCATTGCAGGAATTGAATTAGGTTTGTCTTACTCAGAAGAAAACAATCCAGAAATACTGAAAGAGAAATGGAAAAAAGCAGAAGAGTTTTTTAAGAAAGGAGATATTGAAGCGCAAAGAATGGATAATGATTTCATCAGAGCATTAGAATACGGGATGCCCCCAACATCCGGATTAGGGATAGGAATTGACAGGCTTGCAATGATTTTAACTGATTCTGTCTCCATTAGAGATGTAATACTTTTTCCCTTTATGCGACCCGAGAAACAGGTTCAGTAATTCATTCGTATTCAATTGTTGCCGGAGGCTTTTGGGTAATGTCATACAGAACCCGATTAACGCCTTTTACTTCATTCACTATTCTGGTGGAAATTCTTTCAAGCAATGAATGAGGAAGTTTCGCCCAATCTGCAGTCATTGCGTCAACTGAATCAACTGCCCGCAGGCTAACAATATATCCATAGGTTCTGAAGTCCCCCATTACGCCAACGCTTCTCAGGGAGAGAAGTGCGGCAAGGGCCTGCCAGGTTTTATCATAGTAATTGCTTTTCTCCAACTCTTCAATGAAAATGCTGTCGACTTCCTGCAAAATCCGGACTTTTTCTTTGGTTACTTCCCCAATTATTCTTATAGCCAATCCTGGGCCAGGGAAAGGATGGCGGAATAAAAATTTCTTTGTGATTCCAAGTGAAAGTCCTAACTGCCTTACTTCGTCCTTGTACAATTCCTTTATTGGTTCAAAGACAGTTAAATCCATTTTTTCCGGGAGGGTTACATTGTGGTGACTCTTAATCCTGTTAGCTGAGTTGGACGGCTGAGCTGATTCAATCCTGTCAGGATAAATTGTTCCCTGAGCAAGGAATTCAATCCTTCCATGGGTTTTTTCCAACTCCTTTGCCTTTTCCTCGAATACGCGAATAAAGGTTGTTGCAATGATTTTTCTCTTTCTTTCCGGATCAGTGACTCCTTTCAATCTTCGCATAAATCTTTCCTCTGCATTCAATGCAAAGAAGTTCTTGAACTTTAATTTTTTGTAAAGGTCTTTCACATATGCTGCTTCATTCTTTCTCATTAACCCTGTGTCAATGAATACACAGAAGAAATTGTCTCTAATTGCTTTCTTGAGGATAGTGGATGAAACAAGTGAATCGACTCCTCCTGAAACAGCCATTAAAACTTTTTTGTTTCCAATGGTTTCTCTTGCTTCGTTGATTAAAATATTTTTTAGTTTTTTAATACTCCATTCTTTTTTTGCCCTGCAAACCGAGAAAACAAAATTCTTTAAAACAATTTTTCCTTTTGGGGTGTGCCTTACCTCTGGATGGAACTGCAAACCAAAAAATTTGTTGTTTTTAGAGGCAAATGCTGCAACATTGCATCGTTCAGTTGAAGCAATTGACTTAAATCCTTTAGGAAGGACTTTTACTGTGTCTCCATGAGAGAGCCATCCCTGTTCTTTTTTCTTTAATCCCTTAAACAAAAGGATTTTTCTTTATAGAAATAATCTTTTTTCCATACTCCTTGAAATCCCCAGAAATTACTCTCCCTCCTAACATCTTTGCAATTGCCTGGTGGCCATAACAGATTCCTAAAACAGGAATTCCTAAAGAAAAAATTCCTTTGTCTGGAAATAATGCGTCAGGTGCATTAACATCATTGGGGCCTCCTGAAAGAATTATTCCTTTTGGATTCATTCTCTTTATTTTTTCAATGGAAGTATTGAACGGAATTATTTCGCTTTTCACTCCTAACTCCCTTATCTTTCTTGCAATCAAGTGACAGTACTGGCCCCCTAAATCCATTACTACTATCATTTTATCTCCTCGTCCTTCAGTGCTTTTCTCCCAATGTCTTTCCTGTAATGCATTTCATTAAAATGAATCTTTTCCACAGCAGAATACGCGGTATTAATTGATTCTCTTATGGTTGGAGCAATTCCTGTTACGCCCAAAACCCTCCCCCCAGTTGTAAGGATTTTTTCTCCCTCTAACTTGGTTCCGGAATGAAATACTTTTACATTATTCATTTTTTCAACTTCATTCAATCCATTTATTTCCTTTCCCTTTTCATACTTCAATGGATAACCCTTGGATGCAAGCATTACACAGCATGCAGCATTACTGCTCCACTTCAATTCAATTTCATTCAGATTTTCATTTATTACTGCCTCTATTGCCTCCAGCAAATCTGTTTCAAGTAATGAAAGGATTGGCTGGGTTTCAGGGTCTCCAAACCTTGCATTAAACTCCAACAGGTTTAGTTCTCCTTCGCTGATCATTAATCCCGCATAAATTACTCCTTTATACTTTATCCCTTTTTCCTTTAAGCCCTTCATTGCAGGAAGGAAGACTTGATTCATTGTTTTTTCCATTACCTCTTCTGTAACTATTGGCGCAGGAGCATACGCTCCCATTCCCCCAGTATTCGGCCCGGAATCATTATCAAATACTGGTTTGTGGTCTTGGGAGGAAATCATTGTAATTATTGTCTTGGAATCAGTGAAAGCAAGAATTGATGCCTCCTCTCCTTTAAGTCTTTCCTCAACTATTACTTTGTTTCCTGCCCCCCCAAATATTTTTTCATTCATTATTGAATTAACTGCATCAATCGCTTCTTCCTTTGAAGAACAAACGCTTACGCCTTTTCCTGCAGCCAATCCATCGGCTTTCACTACTAATTCATTTGAATGAAATTCCTTCACGAATTCGATTGCTTTTCCTGCTTCATCAAATACCTCAAATTCCGCTGAAGGAATATTGTTTTCCTTCATTAATTCCTTTGCAAACACCTTGCTTGACTCAATTAACGTGGCTTTCTTTGTTGGGCCAAAGATTTCCAATCCAAAGGATTCAAATTCATCAACTATTCCTTCAGAGAGCGGCTGTTCAGGACCGACAACAGTAAAATCAATCTCGTTTTCCTTTGCGAAGTTAATCATTTCGGGAAAAGAATTCAATTGAATATTCCTGCATTTTTTTTCAAGAGCAGTTCCGCCGTTCCCTGGAACAACAAAAACCTCTTTCACTTTACTGCTTTGAGATAACTTCCATGCCAGGGCGTGTTCTCTTCCTCCGCTGCCTATAACCATTAGCTTCAATTTCTCCCCCCAAATTAAACTCTTTTTCTTTCTTCAGTTCTCTCTTTCCCAAATTCTTCAATAGTTTCTTTTGGCACTTTTGAAGGATATCTTCCATCCAGACAAGCCATGCACAATCCCTTTAATCCTATCGCCTTCCTCAAACCAGGAATTGAATTATAAATCAAGTAATCTGCTTCAATGAATTCCCTTATCTCTTTGATGGTTTTATCCGAAGCAATAAGCTCGGATTTTACCGGCATGTCTATTCCGTAAAAACAGGGAAACCTTATTGGAGGGCAGGTTGAAATAAAGTAGACTGCCTTTGCACCATACTCTTTCAGGAGTTTAACTATTTTTTTGGAAGTGGTTCCTCTCACTATGCTGTCATCCACTAAAAGAATCCTTTTGCCTTTTACTTCTGAAGGAATTGGATTCAGCTTTAATTTCACGCTGTCCTCTCTCCTGGTCTGCGAGGCCATTATAAAAGTCCTCCCAATATACCTGTTCTTTATCAGTCCTTCCCTGCAGGGAAGTTTTAATTCCTCTGCCATTGTTGTTGCAGCAGTCCTGCTTGTATCAGGAACAGGAAACACTACATCTGCCTTCAATCCAGTTTTCCTCCATTCCTTAGCCAGCTGTCTGCCTAACTCAAGCCTTACCTTATATACCTCTTTCCCCTCCAGAATTGATTCAGTCCTGGAAAAGTAAACCCACTCAAACATGCAGTGATGAGGTTTTCCTTTCACTATCTTCTTTGAATGAACCCTTAAATTATTATCAATAAACACTGCTTCTCCTGGAGCAATATTTCTCTCAACCACATAACCATAATTAATTAAAGCAGTACTCTCAGAAACAAATGCATAAGCTTTTTCTCCGTCAAATTTTTTATTCATCATTACAAGAGGTCTTATTGCATTAGGGTCCCTGAAAGCAAGAAGGCCCTTGCCTCCAATTAACATTACCACAGAATAGGCTCCTTTGGCTCTCTTGAATACTTTTTTTACTGCCTCAAACAGTTCTTTTGGGGAAAGCCCTTTTTTTCCCAGTAATGCTTCAGCAAAGACATTTAAAACCGCTTCAATATCACAAGTAGAAGTCAATGCACGATTTTTCTTGAAGAAGCGACGCCTTAACTCATAGTAATTCGTTACCTGGCCATTATGAACTATCCCAACCTTGTTAGGAAAAGCAACATAGAATGGTTGTGCATCTGTTCTGAAGTCAGAACCAACAGTGGGGTATCTTGTATGGCCAATGCCAATGTTTGCTTTCAGGTTATCCAAATCCCTCTCAGAAAAGACGTCTTCTACATAACCTTTGTCTTTCTTTATCTTAAAGTTATTATCAAAGGTAAGTATTCCCGCCGAATCCTGGCCCCTGTGCTGCAATCCAAGCAATCCAATAAACAGGTCTCGAGTAACGTCTCTCTCTGAAATAATTCCTATTACTCCACACATGCCAAAATCACCAAAAAAAGCAAAAAAGGATAAATAATTAATAGTAAAATCATTTTAATAGTTTTGCTGTTTGCCGGAATCAATCATTTTACGATTGTCTCGCTTCTTTCACTTCCATAGGAAACATATTTTATTGGAACATTTAATTGGGATTCAATAAATTTCAGGTAATCCTTTGCTTCTGGAGGAAGCGCCTTAAAGCCTTTCTTTTTTATTTCATTCTTTTCTTTTTCTTCCAGAACAAATCCTTTCAATTTAGTGTAATTGGGGTTTACTTTAGTTAATTGGTCAATGATTGCAGGAAATTCTTTTACTTTTTTTCCTTCAAAGGAATACGAATCAGCAACCAATATTTCTTCCAATTCACTCAAGACATCTAGTTTAGTTATTATTAATTCATCAAATCCATTGAGCCTGTTTACATACCTCAAGAGAGGCAAATCCAGCCAGCCAATTCTTCGGGGGCGGCCAGTGGTCGTTCCATATTCCTTTCCTTTTTCCCTTAAATAATCTGCTTTTTCATCCTTTATCTCTGTCGGGAAAGGCCCGGAACCAACTCGGGTAGTATATGCCTTCACTACGCCAATTATTTTATTTATTTTTTTCGGGCTTAACCCAATTCCGGTGCAGGCACTTCCTGCAATTGGATGGGAAGAAGTAACGAATGGATAGGTTCCAAAATCAATATCCAGCAAAGCCCCTTGCGCGCCTTCCAAAAGAACACTCTTTTTTTCATTCAATGCATTGTTTACTTCTACTGTAACGTCCCCGAGATACTGCTTTAATTCTTTTCCAAAAGAAGTATATTCCTGAAATAATTCTTCTTCTGAAGAAGAAAGTTTTTTTCCAAAACATTTTTCCAGCATCGGAGCAAAGAAAGCATAGTTTATTGAAATCAATTCTTTTAATTTTTCTTCCTGGATCAAGTCAATGAATCTGATGCCATGCCTTAAGGCTTTGGTTGCATAACACGGGCCAATCCCTCTTCTCGTTGTCCCAATCATTCCCTCTTTTAATGCTTCTTCTTTTCCTACATCCATTAATTTATGGTAAGGCATTATAATGTGCGCTCTTGGATCAACAATTAGTTTTGGGGTGATTCCTTCTTTTTTCAGAGTGCTTATTTCTTCTATTAATACTTTTGGGTCAATTACTACTCCCGCGCCAATCAAGATTCTTTTCCCCCTTACTACGCCGGAAGGAATTAAATGAAACTTGTATTTTTTGTCCTTCACTACCACTGTGTGGCCTGCATTATTCCCTCCCTGAAACCGTACAACTAATTCATTCTTTTCCGCAAGCAAGTCAACAAACTTGCCCTTTCCTTCATCACCGAATTGTGATCCAACAATCAGAGTCGATGGAATAATTAATTCCCTTTGGAAATAAGCTGGGAAAACCTTAAAAAGCTGATTCCACGTTATTGAACGAAAACAAGAAAAAATGGGGCAGGCGGGATTTGGACCCGCGACACCACGGTCTTCAGCCGTGTGCTCTCCCAGGCTGAGCTACTGCCCCCTGTATTGAAAATTAAATATTAAAAATTTTTAAAGCGAGCCCGCTGGGGGTCGAACCCAGGACCCTTGGCTTAAAAGGCCAATGCTCTACCGACTGAGCTACGGGCCCACTTATTGGTGCTAATAAATTGGGTCAATACCCCTTTTTTAAATTTTCCTTTATTTGCTCTTCTTTATTTCCTTCAATCCATTCATGTATTTCTGCAGGACTTTTGGGACTTTGATTGTACCTTTCTTTGTTTGGTGGTTTTCGATTATCGCGCGAAGCATTCTGGAAGTAGCGATTGCAGTCGAATTAAGTGTGTGAACAAATTCTTTTTCAATTGAATTCTTTTTCCTGTACTTTATATTCAGTCTTCGTGCTTGGAAGGAAGTGCAGTTAGAACAGGAATGAATTTCAAAGTATTTTTTTTCTCTTGGAGACCATGCTTCAATGTCTGCTTTCCTTGAAGCAACGATTCCAATATCTCCAGTACACACTTCTACAACCCTATAGGGGATCATTAATTTTTTTGTGAGGGTTTCTGCATTCCTCAGTAATTCTTCAAAATGCTTCTGGCTTTCTTCTGGATTGCAAATAATTACTTGTTCTACTTTATTGAATTGATGCACCCTGAAAAAACCTCTCTCCTCTAAACCGTGCTTTCCTATCTCTCTCCTGAAACAAGGAGAAACCCCGACGTATTTTATTGGGAGTTCTTTTTCGGTTAAAATTTCATCCATGTGCATTGAAGCAAGAGGATGTTCAGAAGTAGCAATCAGGTAAAGTTCCTCTCCATCAATCTTATACATTACCTTCTCAAAATCCTCTAAATCAGTTACCCCCTCATAGGGCTTTCTCTTAATCATTAAAGGGGGCTCAATTAAAGTAAAATTCTTCTTTATTAATTCATCTACTGCAAATTTCTGTAAAGCTAAATCCATTAAAGCGAGTTCATTCTTTAATGCAAAGAAACCGCTTCCAGAAACCTTTACTGCTCTCTGGAAGTCTGCCTGATTTAACCCGACAGACAGTTCTCCGTGGTGCTTTAAGGAAAATTTTGGTTTAACTGCTTTCCCCCACCTTCTTACTTCCTTGTTTTTTGTTTCATCCCCCCCAAAAGGAACTGACTCATCCAATAAGTTTGGGAGTTTAAGCAATAAGGATAAAGAATTTTTTTTAATGGTTTCTGCTTTTGCTTCAATCTCTTTTATTTCTTTTGGAAGAAACCTGGCTTTCTCAATTAATGACGCAGCCTCTTCTTTTTGTTTCATTGCCTCATTAACTTCTTTTGAAACAAGGTTTCTCTTGTGCCTCAATTCGTCTAACTGCAGGAGAAGCGCTCTCCATTCCTTGTCAGAAGCAATGAATTCTTCAAGCATCTTTAAGTATTTGGGAGCCTTTCTTTTAGCCAAGTTATTTCTTACGAGTTCCGGGTTTTCTCTGATGAGCTTTATGTCAAGCATTGATTTTTCACTTATAATAAGAGAGAAAGCAAACAATAAAATAATATGGTTAAAGAATTTAAATTGAATGAAACAAAATTAAAAAAACAACAAAAAATTCATTAAAACAGTAAAAGCAAACTTTAAATTACTATTTAAGCAAAGAAATATTTATGAAAGCAAACAAATTGCTTGACTTCAATGAAACAAAAGAATTTATTGAAACTGTTGGAGGAAAAGAAGCAGTGAGGTTAGTGAAGATATGCAGTAAGAAAAAGCGCGGAGTGAGTGATGAAGAAATCGCGGGAGATATAAAACTGAAGATAACTGAAGTCAGAGCAATACTGAATAGACTTCATTACAGAGGGATTGCATGCTACCAGAAAACAAAGAACAACACGACAGGCTGGTTTTCATACACCTGGGAAATAAAATTAAAACGAGTAGCTGAATTGCTTTTAGAACGACAGGCAGAAGAGATAACCAGGCTTGAGCAGAAACTAGACTTTGAAAAAAACTATGAGTTCTTTGCATGCAAGGAATCTTGTGAAATGGTTCCATTTGAGGTCGCAGCAGAATACCAATTCAAGTGCCCAAAGTGCGGCAGTGTGATGGAAAACACAGATAACAAAGGAAGAATGAGGGGGATAAGGAAAAATATAAAATTATTGAATTTAGGAGTGAAGGAGATAAACAAATACACTTAAAAAAACACAAATTTTAGGACAAAACAATAAGTTTGGGTTTGGGAAGGAAAAGGGATAAAAAAAGGTTATTTTGCATTTAAAAAAATTAAAATGAATTAAATTAAGAAAGGGGCTTAAATTATGTTCTAAGCCCAAAATAAAGACGAAAATCTGCTTTATTCAGCGGGGTAGGGCAGCCAGGAGTGCCCGTCGGGCTCATAACCCGAAGGTCGGAGGTTCAAATCCTCCCCCCGCTACTTTTTCTTCACTCACTTTTTACCCTTAACGCCCAAAACACAGTTGTATTCAATGAAACGCCAGTTTTCTTTTCTCTTTTTTTCTTTTAAACAAAAAAATGTTTTTTGCGCTGTAATTTTGCTGTTTTTGAACGCTTGTTTTGGCACTCACTTTTTGTTGTAAACGCTTCTTCTCAGACCCGAAACTGCTTATCGCATCACTCTGTTTTTGTGTAGATTGGCTTATATTGGTCTGAGACTGCTTTTTTTAATGGCATTTACTTGGTAATTACGGTAGGTATTTAACATTACAATAAGCTTTAAAAGTCTTTACCATCATAACAGTAGTGATTAATATGTTTGGATGGTTAAATAAGCTGTTTGGAAGCTTTAGAAAAGAGATAAAAGCAACTGAAATTTCCGCCAGGCCAGGAGAGAGAGATAAAATCTATGAGTCAAAAGAAGAAGAGGTGGAAATCCACTCTTTATGGGATTTCCTAAAAACTATTGAAAACACTCAGGCCCACCACATACTTTCAATCCTTGGGTTTAGCGAATGGATTACAATGGAAGAGATAAAGAGGCGGGTGAAAGAAATATTTGGAATAGAATATACAAATGATAGAAGTCTTTACCCTTACATCAAAACCTTAGTGGATATTGGCTTGCTCGAGTCAATTAACGTTGGCGGGAAACGAAAGTGGAGGAAGAAGGACCTTATAATTAAACTAAAGAAAAAGAAGGAAGAAAAGAAAGAGGTAGTCGTTTCAGCCCTTCAAAAAGGAGTAAATTGAATTGAATTGTTTAAGCTTTGGGGACTTAGAGTAAGCACTCTTAAACCAAACAGAACCAGTTATTTTTTGGGCTTCGCCCAGAACTGCTTTGTGGTGCGCTGAATCAATCTTTTTCCCAGAGGATACTTCTTCCTTTAATTTTTCCATTTCCTCTAAAAGAAGCATGGGTTCTTTTGAAGAGGAAGTGAGCTGGGTTCTGTCAATCCATTTTTCCAGGGCAGACACAACGTTTGATTCTTCCAGGTCTTTTTCATTCAAATAATAAACTGCTTTCCAGTCGCCCTTGGTTGTCCAGTTGTGTGCCGGGTTTTTTCCTGTCTTAAAAAAACTAATGAGTTCTTTAAACGCATCTGGTTGAATAACCACACAATTTTTTCCTTGTTTAATAAAAGGGGTTTTAGAAAGCACTCCCGGACGGCGGTAGTTATAGGTTTTGCCACTTGATTTAGAAACCGATTGGGAATAACCATACAACGCCCTGAAAAGTTTTTGATAAGTATAAGAAGAATGCTTTATCTCATTAGGGAGAATGAACTTATATTGTATAAAAAATCCTTTCAGCCCCACACTCCACACTTCCACTAATATAATGTAATAATAGCTTATGTATAGGAAACATATATATTTTTAATAGAAGAAAATAAAAAGGTTGGTATAACTTTGGGGGAAACTGTGATTTTTTATCTTCTGGGCCTTATGTAGCGGCTTCTGGCGGGAGGGGTTTCTTCTTCCTCATCAGCTACTCTGGTTGAGGAAACCACTAAAATGTCCTTGGCTGCCTTAACGCTCTTGTATGGAAGGCTTTTTTCGCTGATTATTTTCTTTGCTTCCTGTTTTGATTTTACCTTTAGTGGCGCGGTTGTAACTGTTTCAATCCGGCCTTTTTCCAGGTTGATGACCAAATCAAATACCTTTCCTTTGTATTCGGCGTTATCAGTATATATGTCCATCCCAAAAAGTTTTGATAACCTTATAGTCATTATTCCACCTCTAAAATAAAAATTTTTTATATTATTGGTTCTCTCTAATAATAACTCAACGAAGATATATAAATGTTTTGTCGGATTTAGGGCGGACTACATAACTAAAAGGTAATTTACTTATGGAAATATGAACATTAGTAAATTATACATAACTAAGGATAATATATATAATTATTTATTATCGGAAGTATAGGGCCTCTCCCTAGAGGTTATCAAAAGGGCTCCTAACCTTCTTAAGTTCCTCTGTAGAAACTGAAGTATAAATCTGGGTTGTAGAGAGATTGGTATGGCCCAGCAATTCCTGGATCTTCCTGATGTTTTCTCCTCCTTCAAGGAGGTGAGTGGCGAAGCTGTGTCTTAAACTATGGGGGCTTACCTTCTTCTCAATTCCCGCCTTTATAGCGGCACTTTTAACTATCCTCTGAACAGCATTAGTGGAAATAGGTTTGCCGTTTTTCTTGCAGAAAACAAAATCACTCGGGATTTTTCGTCTTTTTAAGTATTTTTTGAGTTCCTTAATCCAGTTAGTTGAGAGAATAATAACCCTGTCCTTGTTTCCTTTTCCCCCCTTCACTCTGGCGATTTTTTCATCTAAATTCATATCCATTAATTTTATATTCACTGCCTCGCTCACCCTCACCCCACTCGAGTAAAGGAACCCCACTATCAGCCGGTTCCTCCCGGCTTTTGTTGATTTAATTAATTCCTTTACTTCTTTTATAGTGAGGACTGTGGGAAGTTTTTTTGCTTTTTTTGGGGTTCTAATGTCATCAATTATCTTATTTTTCAGGATATTGTGAAACAGGAATTTTAGTGCTGAATGAACCAGTGAGAGTGATGCATTTGAAAGATTTGAACCCTCTTTTTTTGAAGCAAGATACCCAACCAAGTCATCTCGGGTTACTTCATCTAATGGCTTTTTCAGGCGGTTAAGAAAGTCCTTTAAGTAACACAGGTACATGATTCTGGTTCTTTTAGAGTAACCGGAAATTATCAATTCTTGCCTTACTTTATCCAATACCCGTTCTTTTTCTTCCACGTAAAGAAAGAAGTTGTTTCTATTTAAATAAGTTCTATTTTTAGAGGGTTTACCATTAAATATTTATTCTGTTCTCTTGAATTAATGTTATTGGTGGAAGAAAAATGTCGATAGAAAAAGTAAAGGTATTGAGTGTTACATTTGAAGACGGGGAAGAAATTCTGTCTAATTTAAAGAAGGCATTGGCTGAGAGTTCGGTTGAGAAATGCAGGATTACCACAGTCGAAGGCAAAATAAGCGACTTCGACATAAACGTCTTTGTTGCGGGCGAATTCAATGAAAGGCACGTGGGAGAGGAGTACAGACTTGCCTCAGTCCACGGAGTGTTTGAAGAGAAGGGAAATTTAGGTTATAATGGGAGTTTGACTGTTTCGCTTGCAGGGGAAGGCCACAAGGTTGTTGGCGGAGACTTATTGAAAGGAAAAGCGGCAGGCGAAGTAACAATCAAGGCAGAAGTAATTAAATTCAAGTAATCAATGCCTTATTTCTTTTTTCTTTTTATCCTTCTTTGGTTTTGGGAGTTTTTTTGCTTCTTCCTGCTTTTTTTTCATAAATTTTAAAATAGCGCTCCCTCTAAACACGCCAACAAGATAGCCTATACCAATCCCCAAAGCCAATCCAAGAAAGAACGGATCAATCATCCAATAAAAGTATTATAGTCAACTTAATTAATGTTTTTGCTTTTTAGTAATACCAAGGCGGTTTAAATTGAGATACTCTTATTCTTCTTTCTGGACTGAAAAAGCAAGAGAGCTGGCAGAAAAAGCGGGCATGAAGCACATTAATCCAGGGAGGATTTCGGTTATTGAGTCCAACGGAAGCAAGACAAGAAGGGTTATTGCAAGAATTCATTCTTTAGGCAAAGCAATGCAGTTGGGAATGAATGAAGAGGCATTCTATGTAATTGAACTCATTAGCGAGAGATTCAATAAGTTAAGCGAGAGAGAAAAGACTGAAACAATAGTGCATGAATTGCTTCACATCCCGCATTCCTTTGCAGGGGGCTTCAGGCACCACAAACCATTCGTGAATAAGGAGACAGTAGAAAAGGCAATGGAAAGGCTAACTTATACATAACTGGGGCTTTTTTTGGCCCAAATTCGCACTCCTTTTAAATACCTGCTTGTGTAATATATGTCTAAACCTGCTTTTTTTAAGCAAGTTTAATAAATATAAAAAAGGTGAAAAAATTAATATGAGCCAAGATAACTTCGGCAGAGAATTGCATAAGGTCACTTGTGCTGACTGCGGAAAGGAAACTGAAGTTCCATTCAAGCCAGACGGAACAAGACCAGTTTACTGCCGAGATTGCTATATGAAGCATAAAAAGCCACGAAGAAATTACTGATTCTAGTAATTAGTTTGAATTTCTTTTATCCAAATTCTTTTTTTCTTTTTATTTTAATTTTTTTGCCAGCTACCGCGCTTTCTTTTCCTTCTTTCTTCGCAGCATATAAAAGAATAAGTTTCTTAACTGTTTAATTGTTTACTAACAGTTTTGGTGTTCTTGTGGTTTTGAGTGTTCTGATAATGTAAAAGAGCGCGATTGCTGCAAAAACAAATAGTGCGATTTCTGCGATAAGGATTCCGGAGGTTTGCCCCAGGAAAACAACTGCTGCATCCACAATGGCGTGCCATATTATTGCCAGTAAAAGCAGGGATTTCCTTCCAAGAATAATTGAGGATAAAACCATTAAAGTCCAGGCAACATGCAAAACAATAGTCATTAATCTCTCAAATAAGCTTGGGAGAACGCCGACAGGAGTTAAATTAATCAATGCCTCGGTTTGTGCTTTCATTAATTCTGTTTGTTCTGCTGTAAGGCTTCCCCCAATGCCCGCATTAATGTCATTTATTTGTTCGTTTGTTAAAGGGGCTGCAGTCATATAGGAAAACATTGTAAGGAACATAATGATTCCAATAAACATGCTTTCAATTCCTCCCCAGCCCAAGCCAAACATTAATGCATTCCTTTTATTTAATTCAATTTTCCTGCGCTTAAAGAAATACTTGAATACAAGGAATCTTCCTGGTTCCTCAAAAATTCCGGCAAGAAGACCAAGAAAAACAGCAATAACCGCAATAATTACTGTTTTATCGAGTGCAGACAATAAAAGATAGTTAGTCAAGATGGGTTGGGCTGCTAAAACAAAAGGAATATGCAGTGCCTGCACAATAACAAAGAACAATACGCCAAAACCAAAAACCTTCTAGGAAACCTTAAACTTCCTTACAAGCACATAACCCAATACAATTGGCAGGGCAATCTGCAATAAGCCCACAATCAAAAAGGCAACAACAACAAAAGGATCCATAGTAAAAAAGAATAAGCATTCAAATTAAAAAAGGTTTTCGCTCTGCAATGAATGAATTTTTAATTGTTTTACGTTATTCCATTTTTTTGCCGGTCTTTCAGCTTGACGTTAATCTTTTATATTTGGGGGGCATTAATTATTTAATGGTCAGAAGAGGACGACACAGGAAAGGGGCGGTCCCCGGAGCTTCAGGAGCTGGGGGCGGTTTTAGGTCAAAGCAAACCAAGGCCATGATAAAAGAGTTAATAGAAATTAATAGACTTGTTGGAAAGAAGGGAAGCAAGGGTGAGCGCCCACACGTAATTGAGCCATGGACTCCTGCTACCGAAAGAAAAAAACAACCCCCAACCAAACCGAAACTTAAAGACTATTCTGCAATTCCGCTAGAGTTTAATCGCCCAATACGCTTAACTTCAGGCAATTACGTGATTAGAACGACGGTTGATTTGCTTGTTATTAAACCCCTTGAACCCTTACCAAAGGCAGGTTGGGGCGGAGTAAAAATAAAAAGGAGCCCTCAAGAACCAGAAAAACGGCAGAATGCAGAAATAGTGGTCGAATATAATCCATTGGGTTGGCCTTCTAAAAGCAAGAAAAAGAAGGGCAACAAGATTCATGTTCAGACAGAAGGCAGGACAAAACAAAAGGTTGGTTTTGCTGGAGACGATTTATGGAAATTTGTTAGATTCGCGCAGGCAAT
>JBDRIL010000037.1:0-32240 GCA_043815885.1 archaeon
TAAGACAACTTTTAACAATAAAAATAAAGATTGATAGAAACAAAATTTTGTTCTTTGACCAGAATTCAGAAGATATTATAAGAAATTTGAAATTCATTGAAGAAGTCTATTTTGAGAGATTAAAATCTGAATGGATGGAATATATCTTATTAGTAAAATCAGAAGGGGGAAAGACAAAAATTGTTGATGTCATTATCTCAAAATTGGTTCACCTATGCCAACAAGGATATAACCCCATCCTGTTGATAGATTTGGATGGTGGCACAATAAATCCTTTTGGAAAAAAACTTAAAGAAAAGTTAACCAATAGATTTAGAGGGTGTAATCTAAACTTAAATTCGTGCAAGTTATTAGATAAGATTGATGAAGCTTCTATGTGGTCGATTGAATTGTTTAAAAATGCCAAAAATATTGGTACGATATATGTTATAGGATTTCACTCAAAGTTGGAAGATGTGATAGGAATTAAAGATACTGATAGCGATGAAGAAAAAAAAGTTATAGCAAATACTTATATTAAAAATAGCCGTATACACGAGATGTTTCAGAAAGCATTACAAATTTAGGATGATGATTGAAAATGACCGATATCAACCGCATTCGACTTAATTTTCATCAACCGTTAATACGACAAAGCCCTGAAAGCGGGTTCTGAATAGCTTTTTAAGGCTTCCGTAACCTTTTTATATCTAGTATTTAAATGACTTAAACATAATGATTCGCTTTCTTTGGAGGGGGGGAAATGAAAATGGAATATCACATTGTGAATTTAGTTGCTTCATCTAACCTGAATGCTACACTTGATTTATATAATCTGGCTATTTCTGTTCCAAACATTGAGTATGAACCGGAACAGTTTCCTGGAGCAATACTTAAATTAAAGGAACCAAAGGTTTCAATGCTTTTATTCAAGAACGGAAAAGTAATCTGCAGCGGGGCATCAAATGAAAAAGAAATATCCCAGGGAATCCTTAAAGCAAGCAAAATAATTCATGAAATCCAGCCCAAAGTAAAGGTATTGAAGGAAGTGGAATACACTGTAGTGAATCTGGTTGCTACAGCTAACCTGAACCAAACACTTGATTTATTCCAGACAGCATTGACTCTGGATAACGTTGAATACGAGCCAGAACAGTTTCCTGGAGCAATATTAAGGCTGGAAGACCCAAAGCTAACTTTATTGTTATTCAAGAACGGAAAAGTGATTTGTGCCGGAGCAAAGAAAGAGGAATACTTGAAGAAAGGTCTGGAAAAAGCAGCTCAATTAATCAGCACGGTAGGGAAAGCAGAAACATCGAAAAGGATATTCAAGATGAAAGTGCCAAAGCCGGTAATTAAGGTAAAGCCAACGAAAAAAGTCAAAGCCAAAAAGAAGGTTAAGAAGAAAACAGTGAAGAAAAAAGTAAAAAAGAAAGGCAAACCAAAAAAGGCAGTGAAAAAGAAAGCCAAACCCAAAGCAAAAAAGGTAAAAAAGAAGGCTAAAAAGAGCAAAAGAAAGAAATAAAAAGGATTTCAAACAGTACTATTATTGATTAGCGGCCATAGCGAAGGGGAAACACCTGGACTCATCCCGAACCCAGAAGTTAAGACCTTCAGCGATTAGGTTTGCACTGCTTTTTTAAGTGGAGCGCCCTTGACGCTGCTAATCATTTACTTTTTATTAAACTGATTCTGTTTTCATTATTGTTTTAGTTTTTCTGGGGATGGGTGTTGGTGTCTTTGTTTGTGTCTTTCTTTTAAGTGATTGATGTGTTTTTCTTTTTCTTTGAGGAATTCGTTTAAGTTCATTCCGTGCTTGTGTATCAGGGATGACGCGTGCTGGCCCCCTAAAAAGTAAGGCATTACTACATAGGTTGCACCGTTCTCATACAGGTTTAGTGCTTCCTCTATCTGGTGGCATACAATGATTATTATTGCGTTTTTATTGTTTTCCCTGACTTTTTTTATCAAAAGCAGGTTGGTTTCACTGTCTGGAATGGTTGAAATTATCATTTTTGCGCTGGAGAAATTCAATTGATTCATTAACTCCATGTCGTCTGCGTCTCCATACCTGCATTCATATCCTTCTTTAGCTAAACAGGTTATTTTTTCAGGGTCATAGTCAATGATGAGGAATTTTTTTCCGAGATCCTTAATGGGTTCAAGCAGACTGAAGCCAATCCTGTCATAACCAAACAATATGACTTCATAGTGTTCGCCTTTGTGATAGATGTGTTCGTCAATCTTCTTCCCTCTCCTTTCAAACACCCCCAGATATTTAGAGATGTGCAGGTACAGTTTATTGGCATGCATTATCAGGTAAGTGGAACCAAGTATTGTTATGAGCCCTATTGCTGTTACCATTGACAGTATGTTATTTGAGACATGGCCTAACTTTACTCCAAGAGCAACCAATATCAGGGAAAACTCGCTTATTTGAGCGACTGTCAGGCCGGCAAGAAATGCATTTCTCTTAGTGTATTTAAGCAAGCCCATTAAAACCATTACTATGAGCGGGTTTCCAATTAGAATGAATAATGAAAAAATCAGGATAGGCAGAAAGAATTCTGATACATTCATGAAAATCATCTGCGAACCCAACAAAACAAAAAAGAACAGAATAAAGAAGTCTCTCAATACATTCATTCTTAATTTAATTTCATGGTGATAGGGAGAGACAGACATGCATACTCCTGCAATCAGTGCCCCGATCTCTATAGAGAAATTCAGGTAGCCAAAAACAACAGACAAAAGCAATAGCCAGCCAATGGAAAACAGCAATAGAAATTCCTGGAACTTGGCTATTGCCTTAATGATTCTCGGTAAAACAAAAATGCTGAAGAGAGCAATAAACAATAATGTACCCGCTCCAACCAAAATGCTTTCCAGAGTAATTGCCATTATATTAAATCCGCCAGTGGAAGAGGATATCAACATTAAAATTATTACTGCTATTACGTCCTGAACAATAAGAAAACCAACCGATATTCTTCCATAAAGTGTCTGGAGATCGCCTTTGTCTGAGAGAAGCTTTACAATTATAATAGTGCTGCTGAAGGTCAAGGCTATTGCAATATACAGTGCAGGAATATCAGGAAAACCCAATAACTTTGCAATAAAGAACCCTATAAGGGTAGTGAACAGAACTTGGCCGATTCCGGTTATCAGAGAAACCTTTCCAACACTCTTCATTATCCTTGGATTCAGGCTGAGCCCTGCAATAAACAAAAGGAATACTATCCCGAAATGGGAGAAAGTCGCAACCAGGTCAGTTGATTTTACTATATTCAGGAAAAGAGGGCCGGCAATTATTCCGGTAATTATGTATCCTATTATCAGTGGCTGCTTGAATAACTTCATTATTCCTGAAACAATTACTGCAAGAACCACGATTATGCTTAATTCAATAAAAACGCTCTCAATCATTTTCCAATTCCTCTATCCTTATTTGAACGCAATTAAATATATTGCATTACCTACTTATAAAGATTCCTGGAAATTCCATTAGCTTTTTATTGGTTTTATTGGAAGGTTATTATTTACTATTTGAGGAGGCAAGAGAATGAGCTGGGGATTAAAGAACAGGCTTTCAAGAATAATTCAGCCAAAGGATGGACGAACAGTAATGCTTGCAATAGACCATGGGTATTTTTTAGGGCCGATAAGCAAATTAGAGGATCCAAGAAAAACGATTACTCCATTGATTCCTTATGCTGATGCATTGATGCCTACAAGAGGAATAATTAGAACGTGTTTTGATGAAACACTGGAAAAGCCGTTTGTTTTGAGGGTTTCTGGAGGAAACAGCATTATCGGAGAGGATCTATCCAATGAAGGAATAACTACTCCAATGGAGGAAGCAGTGAGACTGAATGCTTCTGCTGTTGCATTAAGCATTTATGTTGGAACAAAGCACGAAAAAGAGACATTGCTGAATTTATCTCATTTGGTGAGTGAAGGAGAAGAAAAAGGAATTCCTGTTCTGGCGGTGACTGCAGTGGGAAAGGAACTAGAAAAGAGAGATGCAAGGTATCTGAGTTTATGCTGCAGGATAGCAGCAGAATTAGGAGCGCATTTCGTGAAAACATATTACTGTGAAGACTTTGAGAAGGTAGTGAATGGATGTCCTGTTCCATTGGTTATTGCTGGCGGTCCTAAAATGAAGACAGAAATGGATGTATTCCAGATGGCTTACGATGCATTGGAGGCAGGAGCAATCGGAGTTGACATGGGAAGGAATATCTGGCAGAACGAGAATGCAATTGGAATGATTAAGGCAGTAAGGGCAGTAGTGCATGAAAAGGCTTCTCCAAAAGAAGCAATGGAAGTCTTTGAAAGCGAGAAAAAGAAAAAATAAAAACTTTTTTTAGTGAAAGGAAATGAAGGCAGCAGTATATTACAGCAACAGAGATGTGAGAATAGAGGAAGTGGAAAAGCCAGTGATAGAGGAAGGAGAATTACTGATTAGAGTTAAAGCTAGCAGTATCTGCGGCAGCGATGTAATGGAATGGTACAGGAAAAAGAAGGCTCCAATTGTATTAGGACATGAAGTAACAGGAGTAATAGAAGAAATTGGAAGGAATGTTAAGGGATTCAGGAAAGGAGACAGGGTGTTTGTAACGCATCATGTTCCGTGCAATGAATGCTGGTATTGCGGAAAAGGAAAGGAAACTGTTTGTGATACATTAAAGAAGACTAATTTTATTCCAGGAGGATTTGCTGAATTCATCAGGATTCCAAAGACAAATGTAGAAAAAGGAACAATTAAGTTGCCTGAAGAAGTTTCTTTTGAGGAAGGAAGCTTCATTGAACCTTTAGGGTGTGTGGTCAGAGGCCAGAGAATTGCGGGAATGAAGAAGGGAAGTAATGTACTGGTTTTAGGGGGCGGGATTTCCGGATTGCTTCACATTCAGTTGGCAAAGGTATTGGGAGCAAAAAAAATTATTGCAACTGACGTGAATGAATACAGGTTGAATGCAGCAGAAAAATTTGGAGCAGATAAGGCAATTAAAGCAGGAGAGCTTAATGCAGAGAAATTGATTGAATTGAATGAAGGAAGGAAAGCTGATTTGGTTATTGTCTGCACTGGAGCAAAGAAAGCTTTTACTCAGGCATTTGAGTCAGTGGAAAAAGGAGGAACCATTCTATTGTTTGCTCCAACGCTTCCGGGAGAGAGTGTTCCTTTTCCTGTAAATGATGTGTGGATGAAGGGAGTGACAATCACTGCTTCCTATGCAGCAGTAAAAGAGGATTTAATGGAAGCAATTAAATTAATCAGGGAAAAGAAAGTGAAAGTAAAGGAAATGATTACACATAAACTGAAATTAGAGGAAACAGGGAAAGGGTTCGAGTTAGTGGAAAAAGCAGAGGATTCAATTAAAGTAATTATTTATCCCTGATTTAAATTCCCTTCAGAGCGCAGTACTCACCGCACATGGAACAGAAATCATTGCTTACTTTTGATTTTTTTCTGTATGCAATGGCTTTTTCTTTGTCTATTGCCAGAGAAAACATTTTGTTCCAGTTAAGCTTTTTTCTGTGGAAGGACATTTTTTCATCCCATTCCTTTGCTCCTTTAAGGCCTTTAGCGATGTCTGCTGCATGGGCAGCAATTCTTCCGGCAATCACTCCTTCCTTTACGTCTTCAATTGAGGGAAGGCTTAAGTGTTCTGCAGGAGTAACATAGCAGAGGAAGTCAGCTCCGTGGAATGCAGCCAAGGCTCCGCCAATTGCAGCAGTAATGTGGTCATAGCCAGGAGCAATATCTGTCACTAATGGCCCGAGAACATAGAATGGAGCATTATTGCAGTATTTTTTCTCTAATTCAATATTTCTCTTTATTTCATGCAATGGAATATGCCCTGGGCCTTCAATCATTACCTGAACATCTTTTTTCCAAGCGCGTTGAGTTAGTTTACCTAATTCTTTTAGTTCACTTATTTGGGCTTTATCGGTTGAATCAAAGATGCTTCCAGGCCTTAAGCCATCGCCTAAACTGAGAGTTAAATCATATTTTTTTGCAATCTCTAATACTTCATCAAATGCTTCATATAAAGGGTTTTCCTGCTGGAAGTGATTCATCCATTTAATGAGCAAGGAACCGCCTCTGCTTACTACGCCAGTTTTTCTTTTTTTCAGGAGAGGAATGATTTTTTTTCTTACTCCTGAATGGATTGTAACAAAATCCACTCCGTCTTTCGCGTGTCTTTCAATTGATTGAAGGAAGTCTTTTTCCTGGACATTGAAGAATTTTTTTTCGATAAATGGCTGGTAGACTGGAACTGTTCCAATAGGAACAGAGCAGTTGCTTATTACTTTTTTTCTAATTGAATCAATGTTTCCTCCAATGCTTAAATCCATTACTGTATCGGTTCCAGCATTGAGTGCAACCTTTAATTTCCTTAATTCTGTTTTAAGGTTTGATTCACAGGGAGAACTGCCGATATTTGCGTTAACCTTTACCCTTAAACCTTCCCCTATCCCAATTGGGGAGAGTTTTTTATGGAGAGGATTTGCAGGAATTACTGCTCGGCCTTTGGAAATTTTTTTTCTGAGAGAATCAGCTGAAAGAGATTCTTTTTTTGCGACTGTTTTCATTTCTCTGGTAATTATTCCTTTTCGGGCTTTCTCTAATTGAGTCATGAAGGATTACTTCCAGGACAGGGTTTTTATTTCTTGCGGGGAAAGAAGGCCTCTCTCAGTGAGAATTCCTTTAATGTATTTGGCTGGAGTGACATCAAAGGCAGGATTTCTTGCATTAGAAGAAGGATTGCTTATGCGGAATTTTTCTTGTACGCCATTTTCATTCAAGCCTGTCTGGAATAATACTTCTTCCTGGCTTCTTTCTTCAATTGGAATGGAGGAACCTTCCTTTACACTGAAATCAATTGAAGAGGTAGGAGCAGCAATGTAAAAAGGAATATTGAATTCCTTTGCAAGGATTGCTTTTTCAAGTGTGCCGATTTTGTTGGCGGAATCTCCGTTCAATGCAATCCTGTCAGCTCCAACAATAACTAAATCAATTTCTTTTTTACTCATGTAATGGGCTGCGGCATTGTCAGGAATAATGGAATGAGGGACTCCTTCATTACTCAATTCCCATGCAGTTAGTTTTGCTCCCTGCAATTTTGGACGGGTTTCATCTACAAATACAAATACTTTCTTTCCTTTTCTGTGAGAGACATAGATTGGGCTTAAAGCTGTACCGTAATCAACAAATGCAAGCCATCCGGCATTACAGTGCGTGAGTATTTTCATTCCGTCCCTAATTAGAAGCTTTTCTCCTAGTTCGCCGATTTTTTTGCATGAAGCTGCATCTTCGTCTGCAATCTTTTTTGCTTCCAGGAATGCAGTCTGGGAAGGCCTTACAGAGGACTTTGCTTTATCGAATACTCTTTTTGTTGCATGGAATAAATTAATTGCCGTAGGGCGGGTGGATTCAATTTCCTTCCTTGCTTCTACTGCAAAGTTTAAATCAGAATTTCCTTCAATGAATGCCTGTGCTAGAGCAAATGCTGCTGCTGCACCAACTGCTCCAGCACCCCTTACAGTCATATTATTTATTGCTTCAATGGCTTCCCTGTAGGTTTTGCATTCGTGGATTTCAAAAGAAAAAGGAAGTTTTTCCTGATTGATGAGAAAAACCTTTGAACCTTCCATCCACACAGTGAGGTAATGCTTTTCTTTTCCTTCTACTTTTACTTTCATAAAAAAAACCTGCTTTTGGTACAATAATAAAAGTAAAAGAGTATGTTTTAATTTATTTGCCTTTCCTTATTAATTACATTATAACTTGGTTCTTTAGTGAAAAATAATGGAAATAAAGGAAAAAGTAATTGAAAGAGTTAGGAATGTAGATAGAAGACAGTTATTTATAGTAGTGCTGATTTTCTTGCTGGCTTTTGGAGTGAGAGGAGCATTAATGAAGCATGAGCTCTTCTTTGAGTTTGACACCTACTGGCATGCAAGGGTTGTATCCTATATTTTGCAGGGGGGAGGAGTTCCTGACAGAGACCCAATGGCTTACTATCAATTGGGGGGGAGTGAGATTGGATGGAAAATGGCTCCAGTGTGGTGGTATAGTTCGGCATTATTTTACAAGATATTTACCTTGAATGCTCCATATGATAAGGAGTTATGGATTTTTTTCGTGAAATTGATTCCTGCGTTCTGGGGGGCATGCATTGCCGTGGCAATGTTTTTCTTGTTCAAGGAAATGTATGGAAGAAAGGCAGGCTATGTAGCGGGATTTTTTGCAGCAGTAGTGCCGGCATTTGTTTACAGGACAATGGCAGGACAGTTTGAAGATGACGCTCTAGGATTTCTTTGGTTTGTAATAGGATTTTATTTCTTCTTTAAGGCAGTAAAGGAAATGGAATTCAATAAAGAATCAATAAAGAATGCAGTTATTTCAGCAATCTTTTTTGGATTAATGGCGTGGACTTGGGAAATGTTCCTACTGATTCCATTAGTGTTAGTGAGTTACTTTGTGGTTACCTTTATCTTAATGTGGTTCAAGAGAGTTGAGACAGCAAAGCTACTGAATTTTGCAAAGATATTTGTAATAGTGTTTGTTATTTTTGGTGTTCTGGCCACTTTAAAGGATGACGGGCGGTGGGTCAATACAAGCATTGGTTATGCTACTAAATTTATCCCAATGCCTGGAAAAGATATTAGTATTGGGGAAGCAGGGATTTTTGGACAGACTGTAGGGGAAGAAAATGTGGGTTATCCTTATTGGGGAACAAAATATAATGCACTAATAATTTTTCCATTGCTTGCATTATTCCTGGTTCCTTACAGGGTACTAAGAAAAAAACAGGACCATCTAAGCCTTTTTGTATTCTTTTGGGTAATAATTACTTTGGTAATGGCTTACACTAAACTTAAGTTTACCTATACCTTTGGATTGCCTCATGCTGCCGCGGCAGGATTTATAGCAGTAGAGGCATTTGAATTCATGCAGAAAAGGACTCATTCAGAGAAAATGATTATTGGAATCGCTTTTGGTTTTATGTTACTGGTGGGAGTGGCTTCTGCAACCTTTTTCATGACCCAAAACACTCCAAACATTGAATACGATCATACCTGGAAGGATGGACTAAAATGGCTGAGTGAGAATACACCGGAAGGAAGCAAGATATTTAATTGGTGGGACGAAGGCCACTGGATTACCTTTATTGGAGAGAGAAAGGTGATTGAGGACAACAGGAACATTGACTTGAATGCAGACATCGATACAGCGAGATTTGTGTTGGAGGAAGATGAAGAGGAAGCATTCAAAATAGTCCAGAAATATGATTCTGACTATATACTGCTTGGTACTGACACATTAGAGAAAGGCGGAAGCATGGCCATATATGCCTATCAAATACTTGATACAAGCGATCCAAGGTTACAGAAATACTTTGGAACACAGCTTAGATGCAGTAAACAATTGGAAGGATTAACTGGAAAACTCTTCTACCAGTGCGGAGCAAATAATTTTAATGAAGAACAAATGAATGCCATTCCAACTACTTACTCCACTACCCCAAACATTCCTTACAGTGATAGAGTATGGTTGTTTGGTTACAGGGAAAAAGATAACTCAGCGATTTATTTCTTGAATGCTGCAACAAACAAAACCATTCTTGCAAGAATGTGGTTTGATGACCCAGAGATTAAACACTTCAAGGAAGTCTATGGCAATGTCGGGGTAAAAATCTTTAAAGTAATAAAATGATTTTTTTAGAGTTTTCTTTATTTTGACTAAAAAGGGAATAAGAAATGATTGAACTTATTTTGCTTTCTTTAATAATCTTGTTTTTTTCTTTTCTTACAACTTTTCTGGTTACGCCATTCATTACCAAGAGAATTTATAGAAGGGGTTTGGTTGGAAGGGATATGAACAAGTATGATAAAAGAAAAGTTGCAGAAATGGGGGGCATTGGAGTAATTTTTGGTTTTTCATTTGGGATAATTGCATCAATTTTCCTGCAAACCTACTTTAATTTATTTGAATTGAATCTAACAGTATTGTTCGCTGCTTTCTCTACAATAATATTGATTGGTTTTTTGGGGATAGTTGACGATCTGATTGGATGGAAGAAAGGAATAAGGCAGTGGCAGCATGCGCTATTCCCTATATTTGCCTCTCTTCCATTAATGGCTGTAAATGTTGAATACTTTGAATTTAATCTGCCTTTAATTGGGGTAATTCCTCCGGAAATAATTCTTCCATTTATTGGAGCTGTCTCATTTTCATTGATTTACTCTATTCTTTTAGTGCCCATAGGAATTACTGGTGCAAGCAATGGATTCAATATGCTTGCAGGATTCAATGGATTGGAAGCTGGGTTAGGAATACTTACACTTGGAACAATTCTGTTAATTACTTTTTTTACTGGAAACATAGAGGCAATGATTTTAATGGCTGCAATGGTTGGAGCCCTACTTGCATTCCTAAAGTTTAACTGGTTTCCTGCAAGAATCTTTCCAGGAGATGCCCTCACTTTAATGACTGGAGCTGCATTAGCTGCAGCAGTAATAATAGGAAATATGGAAAAGATTGGAGTAATGTTAATGGCATTGTTTTTCATTGAATTAATCTTTAAGGCAAGGCACAGATTTCAGTCAGAATGTTATGGCATCCCGCAAAAAGATGGTACTCTCAAAGCTAATCCAAGAGGAGGTTCACTAACGCAATGGGTTATGAGAAGGGGTTCTTTCACTGAAGCAGGGATTACTTCAATTATTCTTGCAATGCAGTTTATTGTTTGTTTAATTGTGTTTCTTTTATTCTGGTTCAAGGCAGTTATTTAGTTTTTAAAGGAGAGAAAAATGAAGTTATGCTTGGCTTGTTCTGCTGGAGGACATTTAAGTGAGATGAGCCAATTAAGAGAAATATACCTCAAACACAATCACTTCTTTATTACATTCAAGAGAAATGATTCAATTGAATTAATGAGAAAGGAAAATGTTTTTTTTGTAATTGACCCTAAAAGAAATCCCTTACTGTTTTTAATTAATTTCTTTCAAACACTAAGAATTTTTTTAAGAGAAAAACCTGACGCGATTATTTCAACTGGAGCAGGAGTGGCAATAGCTGTCTGCCTGATTGGAAAAATTTTCGGAAAAAGAGTTGCCTTTATTGAAAGTTACTGCAGAATCAAAGAACCCTCCCTTTCCGGAAAAATAATTTATAGGTTAAAGGGAGCTGATCTGTTTCTGGTTCAATGGAAAGAAAACCTTAAATTTTTTCCAAAAGCAAAGTATTATGGTGGAGTGTTTTGATTTTCGTTACAGTTGGAACTCACAGGCAGCAGTTTAATAGACTAATACAGAAAATTGATGAATTGGTTAGGGAAGGGAAGATAAAGGAAGAAGTATTCATCCAGAAAGGAAATTCAACTTATATTCCAGAACACTGCATCCATAAAAGTTTTCTTGAACCAAAGGAATTCCAAAAAAAAAATAAAGGAATCTTCAATCATTGTAACACATGGAGGAGCAGGAGCAATTATCAGTTCCTTAAAAGAAGGAAAGGCAGTGATTGTTGTGCCAAGACTGGAGAAGTATGGCGAACATACAAATGACCATCAAATCGATTTGGTTAGGGTACTAGAGAAAAAAGGAAAAGTGATTGGATGCTTTGAATTGAATGATTTAGGGGAAAAAATAAATATTGCAAAGAAGTTCAAACCAAAAAAACAGGAAAAAACAAGGATAATAACTGCATTAAATGAATTTTTGAGGGAAGGAAATTGAATAAGATAAAGGAAAAAACCGTTACACTGCTGATTGCTGTTCTTTATATTTTATTGTTCCTTATCTTTTCTTCAAGCTACTTCCATGATGACCTTGCATTTGATTTTGCTGGTTATGCAATACGTTATCAAAATGCTTTCACTGGATGGTTTGAAAATATTTATCTTGGTTTGCCTGCTTCAACCTATGACCCCTTTCTCCCAGCATTATTGCCAAAGACCTTTGCTTTCCTTGGTTTTGGTTCATTCACTCTTCCCCTAACCCTTTCAATCTTTTCATTCTTTATTTTAGTGCCTCTCTGTTTTGTTTTAGTTGGGAAAGAATTCAACTTCAGCAGAGAGAATTCACTTCTCTTTGGATTGATTTTTGTATTGAATCCAATTACCTTTAAGTTCTTGAACCGTTACTATGAATTGGCTGCATGGTTTTTCTTTTTACTGGCTTTTGTGTTTTTCTATAAATTCATTAAAGAAAAGAATTTCCCAAAAAAATATCTCGTATTTTCAGTTCTCTTTGCATGCCTGACTGCATTGTCTCATTTAGCTCCGTTCTTCTTTTTGTGTCTTGGAACAGTTTTCTTGATAAAAAACAGGTTAGAGTTAAAGAAGATTATTTTCTTCTTTGCTTCCGTGTTTTCCTTGATGGCATTCTGGTTTATTCCCTATTTCTACTACTTACCTCTGTCATCCTCAAGTGTTCTCCAAGGAACGTCTCTAATAACTAGAGGAATCCTGTTCTCCACTTATTTTCTTGTAATAGTTTTATTGCTGCTGTTCTTTTTGTTTTATAGTCTTAGAAAAAAATACGCTTCCAATTATAGATTAATTCTCTTTTCTTTTTTGCTTTCACTATTACTCGTTTGCTTTCCCTCCCTTCCAATCCTTTCCGCTCCATTTTATCATTCTTATCATGTCTTCTTTATTTTTGTCATTCTTTTTTCTTTAATGCCTTTATTGAAGGAGAAACCTCTTTCAAAAAAGCACTTAATTGTGATTGCATTGGTTATTTTGGTTTGTGGTTTTGTTGCTTTTGAAGAAATTCAAAGGCAGTACTTTTTCAAAGAGCCAAGGTTTTCTGACAGCCCATACGGTTTCGGGGCTTTTGGTTTCAGTGATTTTTCAGAGATTGATTTACTTTTAAAAGAAATCCCTGCAAACAACAGGTTTGAGGTTATTCCTTACGATCCATTGATTTCAGCTCATGCAACCGCAAAGTATGATTTGAGTTCCTTGAATGGATGGGGCTACAATCCTTACGCATTAAAGAAAAGCAAGAAAATTGCTGAAGAAATGATTTCAATGCAATTAAACTGCAGCGAGTTCTCTAAGGGGATTGAAGAAACGTTTACCATTTACTGGATTTCAATGGATTCAACTGGATTCAATTATTTAAGTGAATGTGGATTAAGTGAAACAGCTGGAAAGGAACCAATAACTCTATTCAAATATGATAAAGAAGTTTCTTTCATAGAAAACGGGGAATTAATTGATAGAAGCAATAATTACATTAAATTTGAGACAGGAGAGGGTTCGGTAAAGGTAAAAGAATCATATTTCCCGAGATGGAATGCTTACTCTGGAGAAGAAGAGTTAAATGTTTTAGAAAAGGATGGAATAATGGAATTAAGAGTGAATGAACCAAAAATAATTGAATTAAAGTATGAATCAACAGAAATCGATTATCTTGGAGTCGTAATCTCTTTTATTGCCTTAATTTCTTTAGCAATAGTTTTAAGTAAAAAGAATATGCCTCCACATTTTTAGACCTGTCACCATTCCTTTAGAGAAACTGCTTCCAACTCCTTTACTTATGCCAACCCTTTTTCTGAAGGTGATGGGGATTTCTATTACCTTTAAATCGTTCTTTAAGGAAACCAGAATAAGGTCAACCAAAAAATGGTTTCCTGTAACACTTAATTGGTTAATTATCTTATCTAATGCTTCTGGTCGGACTACTCTGTAAGCACATCCAACGTCTGTAAGCCTGCATTGGTCCCAGTAACGTAATTGAATTAGTTTTGCAATGAAAAGATTGCCGTACCTCATAAACCAATTCACCTGAGAATCACTTGAAACAATTTCTGCAGTGGTTCTTGTCCCCACTACCATGTCAACGTTTTCAATGTAAGAAGTTAATTTCTTTAAATCAGAGGCTGAAAAAGTACAGTCTCCCTCAACAAGACATACAAGGTTGCCGTGTTTCCTTGCTTCTTTTAAAGCTCTAATGCATGCTGAACCAAACCCCTGCACTTTCTCTTCAACTACTCTTGCTCCCTTCCTTCTTGCTTCTAACGCAGTATTGTCAGTGCAATTGTTATCAATTACCGTTACCTGCACTACATCAGCTGCCTTTTTGAAATCCCTTACTGCCTTTCCAATGGGTTCCTCATCATTATAGGCAGTCATCCCAACACTTATCTTCATGTCTTTTATTGGTTCATAGCGAAGTTTTCTCTTTTTGGCAAAAAATACAGTTGGTATAGCCAGATCAATTAAAAACGCGGTGAATGCAATTAAGAAAAGCATATTGGAAAGAAAAAAAAGAAGGCTAGTCAAAGTTACTTCATAAAAAAAATATGAGAGCACTGTAACCAAATAAAAAAATAATGCTAATAGAAAGATATGAAATCCGTACAATACTGCCCTGCCCACTTAGCCCACATCTCCTGACAAGTTGTTTTCATCTTCCATTACAAAAGGAGGAGTAAACTTTGGTTCTTTAAACGGAATATAAATTCTTTTTTTTCTCCGCTCTCTTAAAATTATTCTCCAGTCTTTTAAGTTATTCCAATAGGATTTCAATAATAACATAAATCTCTTCTCTTTAATGCTGTTAACAGCTATTAACCCCAAACCAGGCACGAATTTGATTAATTCACCCAAAGACAGATTAAATAACATGCTTCTAAGCCTGTGCGTGTTGAGTAAAACAAATTGTTTTTGATTGCCTAATCCCTTGCTTGCGTCTTTTGAGGAAAAATGTATTACAATACATTTAGAGCATTCCATTATCCTGTAACCAAGTTTTCTGGCCCTAAAATTCCAGTCTGCTTCTTCGCCATAAACTGGAGAAAAGTATTCTGTATCAAGATAGCCCACTTCTTGCAACATCTTGCGTTTCATTACCCAGCCAACAGGAAGAGTCATTTTTTCTCTGTTAGGGGAATTCCTTATTTTTTCAATTAATTCCTTGTCTTCAAATTGTTGTGGAGAAACTTCCTTTACTCCAACGATGCCTATCTTTTCATCTGACTCCAAAAGGTTGATTGCCTCATTAAGCCAATCCTTTGTAACCAAAGCATCGTTATTCATTGGAACCAAATAATTTCCTCTCGAGACTCTATATCCTTGATTTAATCCATAAGGAAAGCCTTTATTGACTTTGTTTTTTATAAAGATTAAATCCGGGAATTGTTTTTCCAGTCTTTCACATGAACCATCTTTGCTTCCATTGTCAACTAATATAATTTCATAATTTATGTCTGGAGTATTTTTTTTTATTGAATTAATGCAGTTTTTTGTGTAACCATAGCTGTTCCAATTCAATATTATTATGGAGGCATCAGGTTTACTCTTTGTTCTTTTCATTTTTTGACCACCTGAAAACATTGGTAGATCCAACGGATTCCTTGTTTTTTTCGTTTAGCCTTGCAATCTCTTTTGTCATTATATCAACGACTTCTTGGAATTCCTGTTCCGTCATTTTAAAAGAAAAATGATTGAAAGGACTCTCAGGTTCAAACATATAAAAGTCTTCTTCTTTTATACTGTAAAGAGAATAAAACTTGGTTCCTGGAAACGGCGTGAAGATATGCATTGAGGTGTGGCTTGGATTCAATTCCTTCATAAACTCCAGTGTCTCAAGAATATTCTCTTTTGTTTCCATTGGCAATCCAATCATTATAAATCCCTTCCAAGGCAAACCAACTTTTTTAAAGATTTTTGAAGCCTGCCTCATTTCTTCTTTGGTTACTCCCTTGTTGCACTGTCTAAGTACTTCATTGTTACCACTCTCAATTCCAATTCCAACACTTGCACACCCTGCTTCTTTTATTCGTCTGCATATTTCTTCATCAATATTTGTTGCCCTCTCTTGACATTCCCAGGTAATATCCAGATTTTCTCTTTTGATTGCTCCACAAAACTCCTCAACCCTTTTTCTTGGCACCAAAAAATTGTCGTCTTCAATATATATGTGTGTAGTGCCAAATTTTTCTTTGACGTGTTTTATTTCTTCTATCACATTTCCAACCGACCTATATCTTACGGTGCCATTCCAAACCACTCTTGAAGCACAGTAGAAACAGTTGTAAGGACAGCCCCTTACTGTCATCATTAAACCGAAATCCCTTGGAGTATATTTTTCTTTGTTTATTATTAATTCTCTGAAAGTGAAAGGCAGTTCATCCAAGTCTTCTATAAACCTTCTTTTATTGTTTGCAATTATTTTTCCATCATCCTTCCAATAAAGACCATCCACGTTCTGAAAGTCTTTTTTTCCGTTCTCAATTTTTCCAGCAAGTTCAGCAAAAGTTATTTCACCTTCGCCTTTTACTACAAAGTCTATTTCAGGGTGATTGATTACATCAAAAGGCAAAGCCGTAGCATGAGGCCCTCCGATCGCTATTCTTATTTCAGGGTTTATTTCCTTTGCAATCCTTGCGGTAAGATATGCTGACTGATTTTTGGATGAAATCGCGCTAATCCCAATCAAATCTGGTTTGTATTTTTTTATTACCTCACGCATTTCTTTCCATACTTCATGCTGGGGATCTTTTATTCCTTTAATGTATTCTGGATAATTTTTTATTTGCTCTCTTCTATTCATTGAGACCGCTTCTGGATCAAAGTCTGCATCATAAACCCTCGCTCTATGCCCTGCCTTGTCTAAATAGCCTGCAATGTATGCAATCGATAAGGGATAATAAAATCTCCTGTATCCCATGAATCTATGCATCGGTGGGTCAAGTAACAATACATTCATTTTTTTGCCTCAAAAAATTGAACTCCTCACCGGACAATTCCTGCAGATGTTCGGAAGATTCTTTGACTTAAGCTTTTCCCTGAAGCCTTTGTAGTTTTCCGAATTCCATATTTCTTTTATTCCCTGTTTTTTTGCATTACCCATGACACATTCTTCAATTATCCTTTTTGAATCTCTCTGCATTACAAAACAACATGGAAGAACCTTTCCCTCAGCATTAATGTAAAGAGAATTCCAAGGCAGGTAACATGCCCCCATATCCTTTCTCTCTGAAGGGAAACCTATTATCTGTATTCCCTCTTCTTCTGCTTTAGTCAATATTTCTTGTTTCTTTTCCTCAAACAAATCCTTATCTTTTACGGCAAAAGACTCGTTTCCTTTAAACTCTATCATTCCAACAAACAGTATTTTTTTTATTCCAAGTTCTTTTGCAAGCAAAACAAATTCTTTCAGTTCAGAAAGATTCTCTTCCATTACCACTACAACAAAAAACAATTCAGGCACATTCTTCTTTAATTCCTTTTTTATTTCTTGAAAGTTTTTTATATTCTCTTTTACAACGTTAAATTTGGCTCCCCGTCTTATTGCCTCATACGTTTCTCTTCTTGCTCCATCCATGGATACTGCTATGGCATCTGTCCCTAACTGGATTAATTTTTTTGCCTTATCTTTTGTCATTAAAGTAAAATTACTGTTAAACCATACATAAATATTTTTTCTTTTAGCATATTCAATCATATTAAAAAAATCTTTGTTCAGTAGGCTTTCTCCTATTCCTGTAAAGTTGATTAATTGAAAGAATTCATTTGAATCAATGATTTTTCTGAATTCCTGGAAATTCAAATCGAAAGGATTTTCTTTTGTGTGTGAGTGCTCACACATAACGCAATCAAGATTGCACGCAGTGGTTATTTCTATTTGGAGAGACAATGGATAATGGGAAAGCGCCAAAGGCATATTTTTTTGGTCCATCACCCGGTAATAAAGATTTAATGCTCCCTTTATTCCTTTATTTTTTATTGCCCTAATTACTGCATCTGATTTTTTTTGAAGTATGCTGTTCCCTCCTCTTTAACCCAAACATATACATCGTTCTCTTAATTAATTCCCTTGAAAATCCATTGAATTGCTGAAAAAACCTTTTCCATAAGCCTAATTCAAGTAAATACTTTGGTTTTATTTTAAGCAAACCCATTCCATAATTTTTTTCTTCATAAGCTTTTTGGATTAACGGCAAAACATTTTTTTCAAATTCATTCCAAGGAATTATTTCCTCATTCAAGTAAGCTCGCTTATGAAAGCCTGCACTCCAATCAGAGAAATCCATATCATCAGCTGCTAACCCCTTTTCTTTTGCTAGTTCCCAGAACTCGTTTTGAGGGTAAGCCAATAACTGGAAAAACAGGACTCTATCCAAATTCGGATTCCTGACTAATTCAAAGCTTTTTTCAATGTCCTGCATTGTTTCCCCTGGAACCCCAAAAATAAAAGTGCCTTCAGTTTTTAGCTTATGTCTTCCGCAAGCATCCAACGCACTGTAATGTTGTTTCACTGTAGCGCTTTTATCCTTTAAATAACTAAGTATTCTTTCACTTCCGCTCTCTAAACCAAAATTAATGTATTGAGTATTAAATGACTTCAATATCTTACATGTCTCGTTATCAATCAAGCTGGTTCTACCATAAACATAGAATTCAGTCTTTTGGTGGATTCCTTCTTTTCTAAGCAATTCAGCGATTCTCTTCAATCTTTTTTTGTCTATCACAAATAAGTCATCCATTACTTTAATCATATCAATTTTAGGATACTTCTCAATCAACTGAATTATTTCTCTTGCAACATATTCTGGAGAGTGAAAGCGCATTGTTCTCTGCCAGAAATGTTGCTGAGAACAAAAAAGACAGTTAAAACAACATCCTCTGTTGGTTATTATGCTTGTGCCGATTGAAAGCTTGTCAAAGGAATGCCTTGCAGGTTTAAGGTAATATTCCTTTATTTTCATTAAGTCTCTTGCAGGAAAAGGGATTAAGTCCAATGGTTCAATATTCTTTCTTCTCTCGTTAATGACAACTTTTCCTTTCTCATGAAAACAAATTCCTTTAATTTTATTTAATTCTTTTGATTCAAATGATTTCTTTCTTTCAAATAATTCAATTAATTCACTTAAGGTTTTTTCTCCTTCCCCAAGGATGCCAATATCAAAGCAGTCAGGCATTAAATGAGGCAAGGCAGTCACATGAAATCCGCCTAAGAGAATTGGAACATTTGTTTCTTCCTTGACTTTTCTTGCTAATGATTTTGCTTTCTCGTAGTCAATAGTTGTACAGGAAATTCCAATCAAGTCAGGTTTTTCTCTCTTGATTCCCTTCAACAAATTCTCTTTATCAATAATAACAGTATTATCAAATCCATTATATTTCCTTAAATAAGACGCCAAGTAACCTAATCCAAGAGGAGGCAATGCTTCTACTTCGTCAATGCTAACTAATGCAAGCTTCATTTTTTATTTTCTCTCCTGCAAATTATTATTGTTTCTTTTAATTAAATTCAGGCAAGTGTACAGAAAAATTCAATCTCTCTAAATACCAGAATTGACACTAATATCAAAAGACATTAATTATGAAACTTTTTTAATGTCTTTTGATAGCTATCAAAGGACAAATTTTGTTTCTATATTTTTGTCCTTTGATATAATTGCTAAAGCATCCTCTAAATAAATTTGAAAACAAATTATTTTAAAGATGCTTGGAAAAGAAGTAAATACATGCAAAAAGGAATGAATTCAATTCTTGTTACTGGTGGCGGGGGTTTTGTTGGAAGCCATGTGGCTGAATTCTATGCGAAAAAGGACAAGAGAGTGGCAGTGCTTGATAACCTCAGTAGAACGAAATTACTGAAAAAAGAGGACAAGAATCAAGAATATAACTGGAATTACTTGAAGAAGTATGAAAACATAGAGTTAATTAAAGGAGACATAAGAAGAAAAGAGGATTTGTCTAAGGCAATTGATGGAATTGATGCAGTGATTCATTGTGCTGCCCAGACAGCTGTCACTACCTCTGTAATTGAACCAGAACCAGATTTCACTACCAATGCATTAGGGACATTCAATGTATTAGAGGCAGTGAGAAAGAATGACGTTAAAGCGATAGTTTATTGTTCTACGAATAAAGTGTATGGAGAAAACGTGAATAAAATTCCGATAGAGGAAGGAGAGAAGAGATATTCTTTTGGAAAAGAATTCAGTGAAGGAGTCCCAGAAAAATTTTCAATTGATTTATGCGAGCATACTCCTTACGGTTGTTCTAAGCTGGCTGGAGACCTCTATGTACAGGATTACGCTCAGTTGTATGGAATAAAGACAGGAGTATTTAGGATGAGTTGCATCTATGGAACAAGGCAGTTTGGGGTTGAGGACCAGGGATGGGTTGCATGGTTTACGATTGCCGCTCTTACAGGAAAACCAATTACAATTTATGGGGACGGAAAACAGGTTAGGGATGTACTCTTTGTGAATGATTTGGTTGAAGCGTATGATGCATTTCTTGAAAGTAGCTTAAAGCAGGGAGTATTTAATACTGGGGGCGGAGCAAAAAACACCCTTTCCTTGAGGGAATTAATTGAAATACTGGAAGAAGATATTAATGGAAAAATAAAGAGTTCTTTTTCTGATTGGCGGCCCTCAGACCAAAAAGTATACATTTCAGATATCAGTAAATTAAAGGAACAATTACAGTGGGAGCCAAAGACAAGTCCAGAAGAAGGGGTAAAAGAATTAATTGAATGGGTAAAGGAAAACAAGAAGCTTTTTTAATCTTCTGTTATTTCGTTGTTGTACCAAAAACTTATTATTAACTGAATTAATTACTTATTATGAAGGGGAAGCTATTTGACTACAAAGAATATACTGGTTACTGGAGGCTGTGGATTCATTGGAAGTTTCTTGGTTGATAGATTGGTTAAAGATGGGCACACTGTAAGGATTCTGGATAATTTGGATCCTCAAGTGCATCCAAATTCTTCTCCGCCTGATTACTTGAATGAAAAAGCTGAATTCATTAAAGGAGATATACGAAACAGAGAAGACGTGGGAAATGCTTTAGAGGGGATAGATATAGTGTTTCATGAAGCTTCTGCTGTAGGCGTCGGACAATCCATGTATGAAATCGAGCATTACGTGGATGTAAATACAAGGGGAACTGCAACACTGCTTGATGTGATTGTCAACAAAGAAAATAACGTAAAAAAAATGATGGTTGCAGCTTCAATGAGCAGCTATGGAGAGGGAAGTTATGAATGTGAAAAATGTGGAGAGATTGAACCAGAGTTAAGAACAGAAGAACAAATGAGTAAAGGAGAATGGGAATTGATTTGTAGTAAATGCAATGGAACTCTCCGACCAATAGCAACCCCTGAAACAAAGACACAGAAAACGAATTCAATTTATGCTTTAACGAAAAAAGACCAGGAAGAAATGTTTCTGCAGATAGGGAAAGCATATGGGATCCCAGCTGTTTCTTTAAGGTACTTTAATGTATTTGGGCCAAGACAGTCACTGAGCAATCCTTATACTGGAGTGATTGCAATCTTTTTAAGCAGAGTGAAAAATGATAAGCCCCCGATTATTTATGAAGATGGATTACAGACAAGAGATTTTGTATCGGTTCATGACGTGGTTGAAGCAAACGTTAAGGCAATGAATTCAAGTAATGCAAATTATGGGGTATTCAATGTTGGTTCAGGAAAAGACCTGAGTATAAAGGAGATTGCTTCAACTATAGTTGAGTTGTGTGGAAGTGAAGTCAGAACAGAAATAACGAATAAATTCAGAAAGGGAGACGTAAGACACTGCTTTGCTGATATAAGCAAGATAAGAAGTAAGTTGGAATTTGAACCAAAGACTTCTTTTAAAGAGGGAATGAAGGAATTAATTGAATGGAGTTCTTCCGTGAAAGCAGAAGACAGGTTTGAAGAAGCTGCAAGAGAACTAAAAGAAAGAGGACTAATCTAATTTAGTGAGACAATAAAATGAACTTAAAAGAATATTATGAAAGTTACTCCAAAGAAAGAGGCAATTATATAGCAAGGGTTCCTCTAGATAATGTTAAACGAGTTAATGACTTGCTCCCTTTTCTTGCTTCCCCTATGCTTGATGTGGGATGTGGAACTGGAGATAGTGTCAATTATTTCTCCAAAAAAGGTTTTATCGTAGAAGGATGTGATATTTCAGAAAATGCAATCAAAAAAGCAAGGAACTTGTTTGCCAAACATAATTTTTTTGTTCACGATTTTTCTTTGAAGTCTTTAAACAAGAAATACAATACAGTCTATGCCTTTGATGTAATAGAACACGTTTTTGATTATAACTCTTTTTTGCATAATATTTGGGAGAGCTTAAACAATAAAGGCAAACTTATTTTAGCTACCCCTAATGTTTGCGGTTTGAAGTCAAGAATAAAAGTGTTGCTTGGGAATGGAGAGCAGTTCATTAATTTCAGCGAGGGTAAACTCCAACCACATATTCGTTTTTTTACTGTGAAAACATTAAAGGAAGTACTTGAAAAGAATGAATTTAAGGTAATTAAAGTTTTTGGATACACTTCCATTCCCTTTAATTTATCAAATAACCTGTGCGGCAGCATTACTGCAATAGCAGAAAAAAGGACAAGCTAAAATTAGAAAAAAACGAATGCAAAATAATATGAAGGTTAAATAAATGAAAATCTTTTACATCACAAGCGTATTATCAGACATCGGTGGAAGTGAAATCTATACAAGGGATCTATTGAAGGAATTAATAAACAGAGGGCATGAATTATTTGTTTTTACTACAGCCAAATACGATCTGCCTGGAGCAAAAGTTTACTCCATTCCTGTTTTTGGACATTCTGCTTTCCATAAATTTGAGGCACCATTGTTTTATTGGAAAGCAATTAGGGAAGCAAAGAAATTCAATCCAGATTTGATCCAGAGTCACTCCAATTCCTGTATGGGTTTGATTGGGCATGTGGTGAAAAGAAACCTAAAAAAACCCCATGTAATGCTTATTGAATTAATTTCTTCAATGAATCAAAACCTTCATACTAAAACCATTTTTCAAACAGAAAAATTCCTTCTCCCAAAACTGAATTACAATAAATTGGTTGTCTGGACTGAAAACATGAAGAAAAAATTCTTGCTTCCGTGGGGAGTGGAAGAAGGAAAGATTGAAGTGATTCCCGCAGCAGTAAATGTGAAAAATTATGATTTGGGGGCAAATGGAAGTGAGATTAATAAAAAATACGGAGAAAAGCTTATTACATCAATTAAGTCATTGTGGGGGACGAATGCAACAGGGATAGAGTACATCATTAAAGCAATGAAGATTGTTTCAAGGAAGTATCCTGAATACAAATATATTATATTTGGATGGGGAAAAGAAAGAGAGAGGCTTGAGAGAATGGTGAAGGAATTAGCTCTGGAAGAAAACGTGCAATTCGCTGGCGCCATTCATCCAAATGAATGTGCAAATGTTGCTGCAGCCACAACTGTTGCACCGCATTCATTTGTTTATGAATTCTCAACTTCAATTTCATTGCTTGAATACATGGCTTGGGGAAAGGCATGCGTTGTAACAGACATAGGGAGCGTGAGAGAATTTGTGGGGGATTCAGCTTTAGTGGTCAAGGCAAAGGACGAAAAAGCAATGGCTGAAGGAATAATTAAATTGATTGAAGACAATGAGTTAAGGGAAAGCCTGGAAAGAAAGGCAAGAAAGAGAGTGGAAGAAAAATATTCAATTAAAGCAACAGTGGACAGGCTTGAAGGAATTTATGAGGGGTTAATAAAAAATAACTAAAAAGGAAATCAAAAATGAATAGTGAAATAACGATCAAAAATGATATTTTTGATGAAGTGAAAAAAGAAAAGAAGCCAATTCACTTGGTTTTGATAGCAACAAAACCAGACATCATAAAACTAGCTCCATTGATTATTGAATTAAAAAAAGAAAATGAGTTCGTTTTAACGGTTCACTCAGGACAGCATTTTGACTGGAATCTTTCAGGTGGATTGGAAGAAGAATTTGGTTTAAGTCCAGACATTAATTTGAATGTAAGGGGAATGCTCTTTGAACAGCAAGCTCAAATCATCGAGAGGCTTGGAAAAGTTTTATTCAAAATGAAGAAATTGAATAAAAGAATAATTCCCTATATTCTGGGAGACACTACTACTGCTGTGGCAGGAGGAATTGCTTCCTTTGCTAACCTGCTTGGAACAGTTCATGTAGAGGCAGGATTAAGAACAATGACCCCGCCAAAAAAGAGGTTCTTTGAGCTGCTTTCAAACTTTGATGCTGAAGAATTCTATTTTAAATTAAGGGAGGCAAGTGGATGGAAAAAAGGTTCTTATGAACCTTATCCAGAACAATTTGATACAAGGGCTGCTGCTCCTTCCGCTGGGCTTCATTTCAGTCCAACACCGTTGAATAAAAAGCATTTGCTTGACGAAGGATATGATGCAGAGAGAATAGTCACTGTAGGAAATCCTGTAAGTGATGCCATAGATTTAGTGGAAAAAAAAGGAAAGGAGAGTAACGTATTTGAGATGTTTCCACTGCTGGAGGAAGGAGAATGGATTAGATTCTGTATTCATAGGAGAGAGAATGTTTCCTCTCTTCACAGATTCAGTTCGTTAATAGAGGCAATAGAAAAACTTGTTAATAGAGGAGAAAAGATATTACTTGTATCGCTTGGAGCCACTGAGAAGGCACTCAATGACTTTGGACTGAAAAAGAAGATAGAAAAAATGAGTAAGAGCAATAAAAACTTCATTTACTCTCCTGTGTGGCCATACTACAGGGACGCGATTGCAGTAATGAAGAAATGCTCTGCTGTGGCAACTGATTCAGGAAGCATTCAGGAAGAAACCAATATACTTGGCGTTCCAGGGATAGTGTTAAGGTTTAATTCTGACAGACCAGAAGCAGTGTTTGCAGGAAGCAATACCCTTGCGCCTCCGATAAATGCAGAAATCGTTGAAAAGATTGTTAGAGAAGTAGTTGAAAACAAGAAACTAAACAAGCAGATGAGGAAAACACAAAAGCTCTATGGAAAGAATGTGTGCAAGAAGATTGTAAAGAATGCAAAAGAAGTATCTGCAAAGGAAGGATTATTCGAGTTATTCGAACAACAGAGATTGGGTTTAACTAAACTTGATTTCTGGAAGAAAGGAGAAACGCAATGGTAGCAGGAAAGGCAAGCATTGTAGTGCTTACCTTCAATAGAGAGGAAGTCATTGGCAAGACACTGGATGCAATGATGAAACTCGATTATCCTCAAGAATATGAAGTAATAGTAATCAATGACGGAAGCAGTGATGGAACAAAAAGAGTTTTAGAGGATTACAGAAAAGAAAAAAGAGTAAGGATAATCAATCACGAAAAGGAATTAGGCCCTTGCAAGACAAGAAATGAAGGAATAAGGAAAGCAAGGTTTCCATTTGTAGTAATAATGGATGATGACTGCATTCCTAAAAGAAATTGGCTGAAGGACTTAATGAAAGGGTTTAATGAAGAAAGAGTTGGAGTAGTGAGCGGGTTCTCAATTTATGGTGGTACGTCAACGGCATTCAGGAAAGATGTTTTGGATAGAGTGGGCCTGTATGACGAGGATTACTTCTATTACAGGGAAGACACTGACCTAGTTTTCAGAATAATGGATGCAGGATACAAAGTAAAGCAGGTAAAGGCGGGATATGTACATGAACACGAGATAGAGAAACCAAATGGATTCATTGGATTATTAAGGCATGGATTTAAGAGGGCGAAAAATCATGCGAAAGATGTATTACTGTACAAAAAGAATCCGGAAAGAGCAAAAAAATTCCTCAATGTCAGACTAGGATTCTTTGTTGACCCGTTAACTGATTTTAGATCAGCTACAGGCAAATGGCATAAAGGAGGAACACTTAATTTGAGTTCCCCCAGAGGAATTATTTTTATTGAAAACAAGAATTTCTTGAATACTGTATTAATTTTTTTGCTTGGGATTAGTTATGTGATATCAGTAAAATTAGTTAGATTGAATGCGAGCATTAAGTATGGAAAATTATTGATTTGAGTGAATGTAAATGAAGAAAAGAATGAAGGTATTAATATTGAATCCGCCTTTCCTGCCAAAATTCAGCCGGACCTCTAGGTCGCCAGCAGTATCAAAAGGTGCAACAATCTATTATCCACTCTGGCTGGCGTATGCAACAGGAGTTTTGGAGAAAGAAGGATTTGAATGTAAGCTTATTGATGCACCTGCAAGAGGTTTAAGCTTGAAAGAAGTAATCAGGATAGCAAAAAAATTCAAGCCGGAAATGACTGTAATAGATACAAGCACTCCAAGCATTTACAATGACGTGAAAGTATTAGAGAATATAAAGGAAAGCCTTAATTGTTTCTGTGTACTGGTTGGAACCCATGTAAGTGCTTTGCCTGAGGAAAGCATTGGATTAAGTAAAAAAATAGATGTAATTGCAAGAAAGGAATATGATTACACATTGAAAGAATTGGCCAAGGCATTGAGAGACAAAAAGGAATGGAGGAAAGTGAAAGGCATTTCTTACAGGAAAAAAAACAAGGTTGTCCATAACAGAGACACTCCATTTATTGAGGATTTGGATGAATTGCCTTTTGTTTCAAGTGTCTATAAAAAACATTTAAGGATAGAAGATTATTTTTATGCAGCAAACCTTTACCCAGAAATAACTATTATTACTGGAAGAGGCTGTCCAAACAGATGCACTTACTGTGTATTGCCACAGGTAATGAACGGGCATAATTACAGAACCAGGAGCGTTAAAAATGTGGTGGAAGAATTCAAGTATATCAAGGAAAACTTTCCTCAAGTGAAAGAAGTATTCATTGAAGACGATACCTTTACTTCAGACAAGTTAAGGGTTAGAGATTTCTGTGATGAGTTAGTGAAAGAAAAATTAAAGGTTACCTGGAGTTGTAATGCAAGGGCAGACGTTGATCTGATAACGTTAAAAAAAATGAGGGAAGCAGGGTGCAGGCTGCTTTGCGTTGGGTTTGAGTCAGGGGTTCAAGAAATACTGAATAATATGAAGAAGGGAACAAAGCTTGAAATAATTAGGAGATTCATGAAGGACGTGAAGAAAGCTGGAATCCTTGTGCATGGATGCTTTATGCTGGGAAATAAGGGAGAAACAAAGGAAACAATTGAAGAAACAATTGAATTCGCAAAAGAACTTGATCCGGATACAGCGCAATTCTTTCCCATAATGGTTTATCCCGGGACAGAAGCATATGGCCACTTTAAGGAAAAAGGCTTTCTGGAAAGCGAGGACTTCAGCAAATGGCTGACAGAGGACGGAAACCATTACTGTATTGTTTCCACTCCAATTCTTTCAAACAAGGAATTGGTTGAGTTATGCGACAAGGGAAGAATGGAATTCTATTTAAGGCCCAAATACATTGGAAAAAAAGTAATTCAATCAATCACAAATCCAAGAGAGATTCCGAGATTAGTGAAGAGCGGAAAGACTTTTTATAAATATTTGTTTAAAAAGGTAAAAAAATGATTTCAGTGATTATTCCTACTTTTAATGCAGAAAAAACGATTAAGGACTGTATTAATTCGATACTAAAACAAAAGATAAATGAAGAAATTGAATTGATTGTTGTTGATGATGGAAGCAATGATAGGACAAGAGAGATATTAAAAAGTTTTGGAGGAAAGGCAAAATTAATAGAACAAAAACATAAAGGGCCAGCTGCAGCGAGAAACAACGGAGCAAAAAATGCAAAAGGAGAGATAATCCTATTCACTGACTCTGATTGTGTGGTGGGAGAGAATTGGGTTGATGAAATGAGCAAGCCATTAAAGGAAAAAGAAGCGGTTGGAGTACAGGGAAGCTATAAAACAGAACAAAAGGAATTGATTGCAAGGTTTATTCAAATAGAGATAGAAGAAAGGTATGGAAAAATGAAAAAGGAAAAGTATATTGACTTTATTGGAAGTTATTCTGCGGCATACTGGAAAGCTGTCTTCCAGGAATTCGGGGGATTTAATGAAAGTTTTTCAATTGCTTCGGGTGAAGACCCTGAATTGAGTTACAGGATATCAGAAAAAGGATTAAAGATGGTTTTTAATCCAGGCGCAATCGTGTATCACACTCACCCGACAAGTATGCTCCAGTATTTTAAAATAAAATTCTTCAGAGGTTACTGGAGGGTATTGCTTTACAGAAAGCACAAGGAAAAGGCAGTAAAGGATTCATACACCCCGCAAGCACTCAAATTACAGATTGGAGTTTTTTACTTGTTTTTTCTTTTATTGATTTCTTCAATTCTTTTAATGAGCGAATTAATTTTTATTTCAGGGGTTTTTTTGGGGGGTCTTTTTGTTTTAATGATTCCGTTCATTTATTTTGCATTAAAAAAAGATTTTATTGTTGGAATTATTTCTCCGATAATGCTGTTAATTAGGACTGCTGCTTTTTCTCTTGGATTGATTGCTGGATTGTTTGGAGGAATAAAAAAATGAATGTTCTTCATGTTTCGACACATTTCCATCCCTGTGTAGGGGGAAAAGAAAACTATCTCCTGAATCTGTGTACTCATCTAAATGGATTAGGGCATAAAAATGAAGTCGTGTGCCTTAATACGTGTGCCAAATCAGACAAGAAATTAAAAGCAGAAGAAACATTTAAAGGAATAAAAATTCACAGAACAGAATACTTTGGCAAAGATTTATACAAAATTTCCCCAAAAGTAATTGGGTTCGCAACAAAAAAAGACATTGATTTAATCCATGTTCACGGAATAGGGTTTTTATCTGATTACCTGGCTTTAACTAAAGCAATCCACAGAAAACCTTTGGTTTTGTCTACCCTTGGAGGTTTCTTTCACACAAAGGAAAAGATTTGGCTGAAGAAGGCATACCTCAATTCTTGGTGCAGGATTGTTTTTAGGGCATTTGATGGAATAATTGCAAGCGGGGTTAATGACTACAAGCTATTCAAGAAATTATCGCCAAAAACCAAATTAATTGAAGCAGGAGTGGAAATAAAAAAGTTTTCCAAGAAGAAGAAAAAAGAAAAAGGAAGGATATTGTTTCTGGGGAGGATTTCCAAAAACAAGAGAATCGACAACCTAATCAATACTTTCTTCTTTGTAGCGAAAGAAAAACCAAAAGCAAAACTGGTCATAGCGGGAGAAGACTGGGAGGGATTATCGAAAGAATACGAAAAGCTGGTGAAAGAGAAAGGAATGAAAGGAAAGGTTTTCTTTAAAGGAAAGATTAGTGAAAGAAAATTAGTAGAGGAAATCAGCAGGGCGGAATTCATTATATCTGCTTCCGAGTATGAAGGATTTGGTATTTCGGTGGTGGAGGGAATGGCTTCTGGAGCAATTCCAATATTAAACAAGATAAGTGCTTTTGAAAGGTTTGTAAGGAATGGAAGAAATGGTTTTTTGGTTGAGTTCAATGAAGCAAAAAAAGCTGGAGAAAAAATAAGTAGAATAATGAATTTAAATGAGAAAAAGAAAAAAAGGATTGCGGAAAAAGCAATTAAGTCTGTTCAAAAATACGACTGGAGTGAAGTGGTGAAAAGAATTGAAAAAGAATACAAGGATTGCATTAATAAATGATTACGCTGAAGGAACCGGAATAGGGAACTATGCATTTTCCTTACTCGGAGAACTAAAAAAACTAATTGATATTGAATTAATCCAGCTTGAAAAAGGATTTCCTTTTCCATTAATGAAAAAGACCCTAAATAATTACCTTTATTTTCCTGGAAGAATCCCCAGGAACTATGAGATATTTCATTTAAGCAACCAGTTTCTTTCAAGGATTGCTCAAAGGAACAAACCTTCTGTAATTACGTGCATGGATGTAATCCCAAGAGCGTTAAAGGAAGACTACCCAAAGGCATTGGTATTTCTTCTTGATAAATGCATGAAGAAAATGAGTGAAGCTGAAAGCATAATTGTTCCATCAGAATTCACGAAAAGAGAAATAAAAAAGTATTATGGAATCGGGGAAGAAGTAATCAAAGTAATTCCGTTGGGATATAACAAAAAAGTATTTAAGCCAATGAAAAAAAGTATTGCGAGAAAGAAGTTAAGAATTAATAAGGATAAAAAAATCATTTTAAATGTAGGTTCTGAGGAACCAAGAAAAAATATCCCCCTTTTAATTGATGCATTTGATGAATTGAGGGAACAGGAAAAGAAGGTTGAGTTAATCAGAGTGGGAGAAGAAAGAAAGGAAACAAGAAAATTAATAGAAAAGAAGAGACTGACAAAAGTGATAGCATATTATAATAATGTCCCTGAAGAAAAACTTGCATTACTCTATAACAGTGCTGATGTATTCGTTTTTCCTTCAACGTATGAGGGTTTTGGATTGCCATTGCTTGAAGCAATGGCCTGCAACACGCCAATCATTACAACGAGCGAGACAAGTATTCCTGAAGTAGTAGGAAAAAGTGCCTTGTTCTTGGAAGAAAAGAATTCAATCGAATTAAGAGAATTAATTAAAGAAGTATTGAATAACAATAAATTAAGAGAAAAAATAGTAAGACAAGGCAAAAAACAGGTTAAAGGGTTTTCTTGGGAGAAATGTGCAAAGAAAACAATTGAAACTTATAAAGAGGTTCTTTAAATGGATGCAGAAAAGAATTACAGTAGAATCTGTAATGAAAGAGGAAGGAAAAAGATTAGGAAAGTGTTTTTTCCCATAGAACCAAAGAAATTCATTGATGAAAAGATCATTCTTAAGGGCGAGGTACTGGATTTTGGGTGTGGAATTAATTCATTTTACTATTCTAAAACCAAAAAAGATGGGGGGAAATACACTGGATTTGATTTAGACGAAGAAACAGTGAAATGGCTTAAAGAAAAAAGAGCATTCTTTGATTTCTGGAAAGAAGAAAAACAATTTGATTTTATTATTGCATCTCATGTCTATGAACACCTAGAAAAAAAAGAGAGAGAAAAATTCATTAAAAGGTCCCTGAAGCTCTTGAAGAAAGAAGGGCATCTACTAGTGGGTTTCCCTAACGCGCTTAACCTGAGTGGACTAGAGTACTGGAAAGACAAGACACATGAAGTTCCGCCATCTCCTTTTGATGAAGGAAATTACATTGAATTATTTGGATTCAGTACTGAAACAATTCTTATAGGCATAAGTGTTTGGCCGCCACACAATTTTTTCAGATTAATCGCTAATCTATTACTTGGTTTTTCACCACAGCATTATTGTCTGGTGCTGTGCAAAAAGAACTAATAGCCTTTTCCCTTTTGAACTGCAAAGAGAGAAATTATTAATCCATGGATCATCCCCAAACCAAATAAAAGAAAGGTTAAAGTTCTCCCAAAAGAATAAGGATTTCTTTTTTTAATTGAATCAAGTATGATAGACAAAAAGATTAATATAAAAGGAATCAAGAAAACAAGGAACAGGGAATTAATTAAAGAGAGTAATGTGCCGACAAAGGAAAGAAAATAGATTGGCCTCAAATAAACCCTAAAAAATTGTTTCAGTAAAGACTTCCTTATTTTGGAGAGAAACATGACTGATGTTTTGCCATACCATTTTGCTTGTTTATACATTTCGCTTAAGGAATGGACTCCATGGCCAGAGAAATAAGCGTCAGAAACAACCTTTTCCCTTAATCCTTTCTCTTGTTCGTATTCCCTTAGTCTTTCAACAAGTACTTGGTCTTCACCGAAACCAATTTCAGGAAACCCCCCAACTTTCAAGAAAACACTTGCTATAATAAATTTTGGTTCCATTGAGATTCCCTTAGGTAAAGTAACAATTTTCTCCAATAAAGTACATTGAATCGTTTTGTAGGAGGTATAGACTGCTACAACAGTTTTGTCTTCAAATTCTTTCAGACATCTAGCGAAAAACTGCTTATCTTCAATTAATGAATCAGCATCCAAAAAACAAATAATTTCAGCATCAGAATATCTCGCTCCTTTATTTCGACAAAAAGCAGGACCTCCCTTTTTAGGTCTATTGAGTATCACGCTTGCTCCTTTTTTCTTGGCTGTTTCAACAGTTCTGTCTTTGCTTCCATCGTCAACAACAATTATTTCTTTATTTTTATAGGAAGCATTTTTTATTGAATCAATTAATCTTCCAATGTTTTCTTCTTCATTTAGAGTAGGAATTATTATTGCTATTTTCTTCATAAAAAATCCTTTTTTCTCGAGAATATACTTCATAATATTCTTTTAAATTCATTAAAATTCAAGATATTTCTTTGTATATTTTAATATATTTTTTCATCACCTCGTCTTTGTTGAACGTATGAGCCAGCCTCCTCGAAACTTTAATTGCTCTTTGGCGGAATTTTTTGTCAGTCAAAATCTTTTCAAGCAATCCAGCAAGTTCTTCACTATTGTCTCTTTCCACAACAAGAACCTCGTCTTTTTTATTGTCTTGAGAACCTATGCCGTCCGTACAAATCACTGGCTTTCCTATAGCCACTGCCTCCATCAGACTCAATCCAAATGCATCTCCATG
>JBDRIL010000038.1:0-23653 GCA_043815885.1 archaeon
TAAGACAAAAGGAGGCAATAAGGAAGTAAAGTACAAGCAATTAACTAGTATTGATTCAGTTGATGTAGCTGAACTTACTGCAAGGAGAATGGATGACTGCACTGGAGAATTCATAAAAAAGGAAATGGATATTCCGAAGACTCCGACAGAACAGAAGAATGCAAAATGCGATGCAGGAGAAATTCCTTCAGGAATTTCGGGCAGTGTAGTTAATCCAAACTGCTTTGAAAAACACAGTGAATCCTATGCGGAAATAATTGAGACATATGCTAAAGCGAATAGGTTGTCTGCAATTGAGGCACTTGCAGTACTGCAACAGGAATCAAGTTGCGGGGTTCTTGCTCCAAATAATCCAATGCAGGCTTCAGGCTGCAGTAATGTAACATGTTCCTTCCAGAGAGGATTTAAGGTATTGAGGGAAGCATATGATATGGCAGACTATTATAGATTGATTGGGGAAGACAAACAAGTGCTGGCTTTATACGGATACAACAGGGGAACAGGAAATGAGGAAAGAGCAATAACTTTAATGACTGAAGGGCATAGCAGAACTGATTCAATGGTAATGGCTTGCGAGGAATGGTATGCTCCTTCAAAGTGCATGGAAGGACAAACAAGTTTACCCATAGATAAATGCTGTAATTCTCCTGGCTATGGAGCACAGTATCCTGAAAGGTAATGGGAATCATTGATAAAATTGCTGAGTCCTGCTAATTTTTTTATTTCAAAAGAATAACTATTTATATGAATTAACCACATAATAATTCTGGATTCTGATGGACAGGAAGGGTTTCACTCTTTTTACTGCTTTAGTGGCTTTTGTGCTGATTGTATTGAGTGTATTGTTAGTGCATGGAATGATCAGGGCAGAGAGAGACAGGATTGACTTGATTGCAGGGATAGAGGAACAGACGACAATGCAGACTATTGCTGACATGGAGAGGAGTGATGCAATGCAGATACTGATTTATGATTTAAGGTTTATAATGGAGAGATGGTTTAATCAGCAATCTAAATGCGGTGAAAGTGAAGGAAAAGAAAAATGCACTGGAGGCATTGGGCCAGTCTGCAAATGGGAGGAAGGCGAAGAGGAAAAAGTATTTTGTTCTTTTGATGAATTAGTGGATAATTTTTCTGTCACATATTTTGGAGGAAACGGAACGGAAAATGAGGATGCGGCATCACAGATGTCCAACTGGATGGCTACTTCCCTAATGAATTTACTTCCAAGAGAAAAGAGAGTTGGAAGTTATGTGATTAGAATAGAGGATGATGTCAATGAAGAAACAAGTGTAACGGATAAGTTGAGAGAGGGACTGGAAATATTGATTGAAAAGAGTGCTAATTCAGAGGAAGGGGATTTCTTTGAAGTAATTGAATGCGAGAATGGGGATCCAAACAATTGTATCGGGACATTTTATTTGAATTTCAGGGCAAGTGAATTGACTGATAAAGAATACGAGAAACTACCGCAAATAAGTATTAGGAACACTGCTACCGGAAGAACGATAAGGCAGGCAATCCTTCCAAGAGAAAATTTCAGGGTTTACGTTCCATTAAGAATATTTAAAGCAATAGCAGAAGCAAGGGCATTGGCATTGGATTATTATGCGGAAGGAGAAGAAATTGATTGGACAGAAAATTATGGTTTGTTGAGTCCAAGGATTCATAATGAGATAGAGGAAATGAGGATTGGGATGTGTGATGCAGGAGTCTGCTATCCAAGGGAAAACCCATATGAAGAGCCTGATGAAAAAAACATTAAAGGCCACCTGTGCCCGGGGGCCCCTTTCTATAGCCCCGGTAAATGGGTGAAAATTAATTGTGCAGGAAGTGAATTATCAAAGAGGATGAAATGCGAGAATGCAGATATCTATTACGACCCACAGGAAACAGAAAGTATGAAAAGTGCACTTGATGAATTGGTTAGGAACCGGCTGGAGTTTTTGGTTAAAGAAAGCATTGGAAGGACTTTTGAGATAAAACAGGAAGACAGGTTTGAATTAAAAAAAGTTGAATTGAGCTCTACTGATATAGAAGTAACTAGATCGAAGAAAATCATAGTGGCACCTGGATCTGAAAAAACGGAATCAAAACCAAACGACCATTCTTCATATAAGTCAAATTATTTCTTTGGGGAAGGCTCTTCAGCTTGCCCGATGGTTGATTCAGAAGCAAGGGTTGGTTTATTCTATAATTACTCTGATAAAAATGTTTACAAGAATCCTGTTCCGAATGGAAAGCTTGAGTGTGAGGATATAACGAATGGAAATGTTTTCTCGCATTGCGCTGAAGTCAAGTCAATTGAATTCGCTGTATTCTTTACAGAAACAGATGGAAATTATGTAGTGAATAAAAAATTGCTTGAAGAGGGAGGGCCATTATATGGAATAAAGATAAAGGATAACTGGTATACTCCATTCACTGCGAGATACAATGCTCCTCTTGACCCCCAGGGGAGTTGTGCTTTAGCGAGTGATGCTTACAGAAATGATTTGCCTTGTAATTTGAGTGATTGGACCTGCGAATCAAGAACTTTTATGGAAATGGGTGGTTTCGGGAATATTGAAGAAAGCTATGGTTGTAGTGTTCCCTGAATTTCGGGTTAGGGATTAATTAATATAAATAGAGGGGGAGGGAAAACAATAATTATTTAAATGATTAAATACATATAATTCTTTTATTGTGATTAAACATAAATCTGGCCAGTGAATGGAATGGGTGTAAAGGAATTTTATCATTCGATTGAGGACAAGTATTATGCTTTAATGGATTCATTGGACAAGAGAGGAATTCCTGTTTATAAGGCGATTGATTTCCTTGAGTCAAAGAATATTCCTTCTTTTCCTGTATTCATTTTATCAATAATAATTCTGATTGCATTAATTTATTTTGCTTTTACTCTAAGTGGAGTCATCAGCCCAATGAATGAATTCACTTTGAGCGTAGGTGATGAATCAGGGAATGCATTGACTGGAGCAAGAGTGACTCTAACATATGATGAAGAAACTTCCACTAAGACAACAAATGATGACGGAAAAGCAGTGTTCAGTGTTCCTGCGGGAAAGAATTTTTCGGTTATAGTGAGAAAGGAAGGATACGCGGAAAAAGCAAAAGAGTTTTCTGCTGTAGACAAGAGTGGAATGCTTAGCCTTGCATTACTTCCATTGAACAGAATTGAAATAATGCTGTACAAGGAAGGAACCACTCAATTGATTGATGAAACAGTGACTGTATCATTTTATTGTTCTGAGGGAGACTATCTTGAAGAACGAACTACTTCTACCGGAAGAATTACTTTGGAGGGGGTTCCGTCTGATTGCGGGAGACTGATTGCAGATGTAGTTGGGGGGGATTGCATTGAAGGATGCAGTATTGACAGTTCAAAGGACACTGCATCAATTTATCTTTCAGGAAAAGAGAAAGAAGAAAAAGGAGAATTAAATGTAGAGGTAGTGAATGAATCAGGAGATGCTTTAACGGGAATTCATGTTAATTTAATTCCATTCAATGGAAGCATCAGCGCGGAAACAAGCTGTGTTACTTATGGAAGCGGAAGCTGTACAATGGATAATATTCCTTTTGGAGATTATTATGTGACTGCTTATGACCCGAATGAAGGCTATTCTTTCTATAATTCTTCTGTTGAAGGAGAAATCATCAGCATCAATCCTTCCAATCCAGTAAAATACTTTGAAATTACAATGAAGAAGGATGTGCTTGGACAGATAAATGTAATAGTGATTGATGCTTCTACTGGAGAGGGAGTAGAGAATGCAGAAGTGAAATTATTGAGGGATAATTTAAAACAGGAAACAAAGAAAACGAATGAGGAAGGTGTGGCTGTATTTAATGTCGGGACAACGCAGGAGGTTTTTTCTCTTGCAGTGAATCACCCTGATTATTTGATTGCGGATTCAATTACTGGTGTAGGGGCGAGAGATGAAGCATTTGAGTTTAGGTTGACTCAGGCTACAGCAAACAATTCACAGAGAATTGATGTAGAGGTGCTTGATTCAGAGAATGAACCAGTAGAGAATGTTAAAGTGTTTTTGAAGAAAGCTGATGAACCAGAAGTAATAATCGGAAAGGAAATGCTTACTGGAATGGATGGAAGAACTTCCTTTGGGAATGTAGAGGAAGGAAGATATATTGTTTATGCTGAAAAGAACGGCTTTCCAGGAAAGAACAGTGAACCAATTACTGTAAGGGCGAGGACTCCGGCAAAAATTGTGATTCATTTGGAGATTGGAAGAGGAACAATTGATTTAAGAGTGGTTAACGAAGAAAAGCAGGCGATACAAGGAGCAACAGCAAGGGTAATTGATTTATTCTCCAATAAGGAAATGAGTGAATTAAAATCAGTAACTGATTCAAGCGGTAATGCAGGAATTAATGTCAGGGCAGACAAGGTCGTGTATCTTAAGGTTAGTGCACCCAATTACGCTGATTTCACTTCTGTTCCGATTAAAATGTATGAGGGAAGCATTCCAAAAGAAATTGTATTGGTTGAAGGAATTACAGAACTGGATATTGTATTGCAGGGATTTTATTCAAAGAGCGAGCAGGCAGAGGATTCAGGGGAAGGAATAAAGTTATCTAAAGGAAATGAATATGTTGCAAAGTTTTTGTTATTGGTTCCTGAAACAGATGCAGTGGAGACAGGAGTGCATATAAGGACTGGAGCAGAAAAGGATAAAGTAAATAACATAATGGAAAAGGATGACCTTTTTATTGAGAAGATTTATGCATCCAATGCAATGCTTATCAGGGGAACTTCCTTTAATCCTCCAAATGGTTTTGAGGTTGATTCACAGCATTTGACTTCAGGAGACAGCAAGTGGGCGAATATTGTATTCAATGAACCAGTAAAGGGAGCAATAGAGATTGAGGCAAGAATTCAGTTAAAGGAAATAACCTCAAGCAGTTTAATGAATCTGGCTTACAGGGCATGGATTGTGACAGGAGAAGGAGTATTGCGGGAGCCATTTGATGCAGAATTAAAGGAAGCGGAATCAACTCCGACAAAGCATTCGCTTTACGCAAAGGCAAAGTATAAGCCGTTAATGACTGGCGCTTCAAGCATGTGTACTGATTACTTCTGTTATTCCTTGAATATAACTGATTTAAGTTCTGGAATGAAGACAATGATTGCGGATGAGTTTCCTGCAGAAATAAACAATGATTACAGGATGGAGTTTTCTTTAATCAATGTAACGGAAAAGGATTTTGATAATGTAGAGTTAGAGATAAAGAATGAATTGAAAGGATTACAGCTGAAGAATTACAGTATTGAGGGAAGCCAGGGAATTGGAAAGGAAGGAAAGATTGTTGTTCCTGTTGGAAGTGTCAGTGAAGGAACAATGATTAATGGAATGATTGAATTCAATGCAAAGAAGGAAGGACCGAACAAGCTTGAATTGAGTCTGGTTTCTTCCAGTGAAGAAATGGGAAAAGAAAATGTATTCCAGAAGACTATTAAAATTGATACAAAGGCACAGGGAGAAATGAAGATTGATTTGCTTCCAAAAATACTTGTTCCGTTTATCAACAATAATTTATTGATTAGGATTAGTGACACTGATGAAAATCCATTGAGTGAGGTACTGGTTGAAGTGAGAAAGGACGGAGAGAATGTAGTCAATGGATTTACTGATGGAGAGGGAGTGTTTGCAGTAACACTGGAGGAAATGGGTCCAAGAACAAAGGTAAAGATTGTAGCAGAGAAGAGAGGATACAGGGAAGTAGAGTTAGAGGTTGAAGTACAGAAGGAAATACTTTTAGTTAATCCAACAGAAATAAATGAAACATTTATTGTTTCAAAGGAATTCACTGTAAAGAGAGAAATCATTGCAAGGAATATTACAGAGATTCCACTGAATATTGCTGCAGTAGAGGTAACAGATGCATTCAATGGAATGGTTCAGTTTACTTGGGAAGAGGATTACAGTGGAAAAGAATTGGTTGCAGTGGAAGACAATAAACTGTATCTGACTATTGGATTGACTCCAAAAGGGAAAATGGCTGAGGAAACCACTCTTCTTGAGGGAACAATAAATATTGTAGTGGAAAATGAAGAGATTGAAAAGCAGTGGGTCAGCTCGATTCCTGTAAGCATTACAATTGGTTTGGGCGGAGAGGTGGATGAAGCTGATTGTTTGATTATAGAGCCGGAAGAATGGAGAATTAGAACTGACGGAACAAGAGGCGCAAGGAATTTTACTTTAAAGAATATCTGTACAGTGGAAGGAAAGCCTGTTTCTTTGAGGAATTTAGAGGCAAGGATTTTGTGGGAGGGAGACAATGAAGTTGCAGGATTTGAACTCACCCCAAAAATGGCTGAAGGAAACAAAATAGAGTTAACCAATAAATGGAAGATAGCAGTTCCACTGGTTAAGCCAACACTGGAGGATGAGGGAGAGGTAATTGAATTCAGTTTTACTCCTGATGAGATTAATTCGGCTTCTTCTAAGATGAGAATACAATTAAAGGCAACGCATTTAACTGAAACAGGAAAACAGGCAATTCAGACAGAGGTAAATACAGAGATACAGATAAGCAAATTGATTGAATGCATTGAAGTAATTGAAAGAGGTCCTTTAACAATACAGTTAGGGGCATTCTCTCAGGGATATGGAATGTTCCAAGGCCAATTTGGAAATACGGGAAGTCCGTTCGGACAGTATCCAAACTATTACAATCAATCCCAGAACTATTATCCTTATGGTTATGGAGGGCAATACTATCAGGGAAGCACTTACGGAAGCTATCCTTATTCTTCAGATGTAATGTATCCTTCCACGAATGAATGGATGAACAGGAGCTGGCCTTCAGCTTACTACAACCAGCCTTATGTGGATAACTCAATGATTAATCCTGGATCTATGAATCAATGGCAGCCAGGAACAGAGTCAAAAACCTCATTTATAGTGCAGAATAACTGCCAGTCAGATGTAGAGATAAGCATTGAGCCAGATCCTAACCTGTCTTCTTCTGATACAAGCTTTGAACTTGAACCAGGAAATGAAAAAAAGGTAGAAGTAATGTCTACTTATTTCCCTGGATCTTATCCAGTGTATGTCAGGGCAAAGTTAAAGGACTCACAGCAAAAGAAAACAGATATTAAACAAGTAAATGTATTGGTGGAGAATGAATCCCAGAAGAATTACAGGGACTGCATTTACCTGGATAAAAGGACGTTCCAATTCAATGACTTCATTCAGAAGCCAGTAACAGGAAAAATAATTAATTCTTGTTATGGAATGGGGGTAGTATTGGATTATCAGTCGCTTTCATTGGGGGACTACCAGGCAGACTATTATGGAAATTCTTACAGGGACCAAAGCACTGTTGACATGACAAAAAATGCTGAATACCAGCCAGGACTGATTAATGATTTCAGGATACTGGAATTAATCAATAAGCCTGGCCCGAACGGAAAAGTCATTCAGGAATTAAGGTTTGAAATAATCAAAGAAATTGAGAGCAGTTACAGGAGTGATATTCCAAAACTCCCAGATGCAAAAGATCCAATAACAGAGATAGGTTTATGGAGATTAAAGCTGACTGGCGCTTACTATACTGTAAGGGCCCCAGAAATACTTGTAGTGAATTTCTATAACAGGTATGGGCAGAGACAAAGCATTCCATTCGATATAATAATTGAGGATTTATGGGCTGCAGTGCCATTGGTTGCAGGAGAAGTTGAATGGGGAAGCGAGAAAGAAATCTTCCAGGAATGCATTAACAGTGAATCACTGAATGTAAGCAATTACAGGATAGGAAAGACAATGAATGAATGTCTGAAGGAGGACGAGGACTTCTTTGAAAAAGGGGGAACTCAGTACCTGCACAGCAATGAAGGAAAGGACAGGGTATTGCAGATAGGAGAAAATTTATGCGGGCAGGTTGATTCACTGTCACTGGAAGTGAATAGTGTTGCAAAAGAGGAATGGAATGGAATAAAGTTATTGTTTTCGTTATATGACAGCAAACACAATGTACAGATGTATGTTGATAAAAGCAACTGGGATGGAACAGAAACAAAGATTGATTATAAATTACCTGCAAGACTTACAAGAATGATTCACGGATACAGCCAGAGAGTATACATTCCGGTAAAGGTATGCATTGCAGGAGAAAAAAAGCCTGAAGGGCTGACAGATAAAGAACTTGAATGCTATAAAGAATTAAGAAGATTAGAGAAAGACATTGAAGAACTTAAAAAAGAAATAGAGAGACTGAAAGAATGTGTTGGTTTGGAAAAAGGAAGCAAAGAAAAAATAATTGAAGAAATAGATAAGAGCTATACAACAGAGGAAGTTAAATGCGAGACAGGAACAACCGGAGAAGGGGCAAAGAAAAAATACGGGTTTGATAGATTACTGTTTGACTGGGAGACTGGAAAAGACCATATAGAGATTCACACATGTGATGATGCTTCAGAGTATTATGATGATGCTGGAAAGATTTTCTGTGATGCAACACAGCAAAGCATTGCATTGAATGAAAAGGCAAAGGAAATTGAGAGAGTATTGAAAAGCACTAAAAGCGTCTGTTTGAAAGTGACAGAAACAGGTGTAACGATTTGTGAAGACACAACAACAGAGAACCTCCCAGCACACTTCATTAAGCAGGTAAAGGTAAAAGATAAGGTAAGTGGAGAAAACCTAGTGTTCTTTATTGGAAAAGATGGAAGCATTCTTGAAAAAGAAAAATTGGATAAGGCAGGTTATTCTTTAACAGAAGATATAAAGAATCAATTCAAGGATGGAATTCCTTTGGATTTAGTATTAGTAATTGATTTAATGGAATCACTGAATAATAAACTCGAAGAAAAGACTGAAATTAAAAACATTATTGCACAGGTAGAGAGAAAGGAATTCAGTTCAACTGAGTTAGACACTCTAAAGCACATTGTTGGGGAAGAAATGGACGTTTATGAGGATTACTATATAATGACATTCAATGAATTTGATAAATTCCATGAAAAGCTTGATAATGCAACTCCTATCGAAATGGACTGCAGTACCAAGACAGTTAAAGAGAACTGCTGTACAAGGGTGGCTGGAAAAATCAATAGCTGCAAGATTGAGAGCATTAATGGAACAACTCAATTCGATGTAAGCGCTGCATTCATGCAAAAATTATTCAATAGTATTTCATTCAGAGTGGGACAGAGGAATATTGAATTGAGCAAAGAAGAGAAAGAAAATGTATTGGAGAAAGGAAAGTCAGTAATAATTGAAGTAACAGATTTATTGAAATGGTATCACCAATACATTGAAACTGATTCATTCTTCATTCAGGATAAATTCAGCGAAGATTTCAGGAAAGACTTTGAAAAAGAGTATTCCGGTATAACTGTTGGAGACTTCGGGAAATGGGAGTTTGCTCCAGAAAGCGTTCTTGCAGGAAAGTACAAGGTATTTATTGTATATAACTGGAAGGATGAAAAAGTTAAGGTTAAATTCACTCCAATAGAAACTAATTTGAACAATATCGATAAAGAGAATAAAACGTCCTATGCAAGCAATCCGTTCTTTAGGATGCCGTTTGATGGGGATGTAGGAAAAACCGATGGAAAACTGCAAAGAGATGGTTACGGAGTGGGATATGGAGAGAAGGCAGCCCTTAACTTCTATTTAAAAGACGGCCAAGACCCAGTCAATTCAAAGGTAACAACAGGAAATCCAAAGGTAACCTATAATACTTCTTACAGCAAGGAATTCGGGGACACGAGAAATGGAATGATACTGGATGTAGGCAGCGGAACAATTGAATTCACTCCTTCAATGCCAATTGTACTGGAATTGAATCTGGATAAGACAAGCACTAAGAGAGGAGTGTTCTATTCATTATCTCTTGGAGGAAAAGAGTTAGGAAAGGATATTGAGAAGGATTTGAGTTATCTCTTTGAATGGAATGGATGCGGAAAGACTGCAGTGAAAGACAATAAAACAAGCCAGTCTGTATTCAAGTCCTCTGAATGCACTTCAACTGTTGAAAGGTTTGGATTGGTTTTGGATGCAGGAGAAAGCACTAGTTATGCAGCAATATCCTTTGTTCCATTAGAGAATACTTACAAGATAACGGCAAATTATTGTGAGAATGGGGTAGAGCAATTCAATTTATTTAAGGGATTCGAGAAAGAAAAGAGTGAGAAATCTTCAATTAAATCATCTGCAGGAGAACTCACGAGCGGTGATGCAAGTAACGAAAACATGAATAAATTAATTGAGAGAATTGGGGGCGGAGAGGTTTGCATTAATCCAACTGACAGTGGAAAGGGAATGGAGTTTGTCTGGAACAAGCAAGAGATAATGAATTTGTCTAAGGTTTGCAGTTAAAGGGGAAGTGGAGATGAATGGGGCTGAAAGAAGTTTATTATTCCCTGGAGGAAAAATACTATAATTTATTGGATAAAATAAATAAGGTCATTCCATTATACAAGATTGTTGATCCAATCGATAAAATATTTCCTTCTTTTATATTATGTATTATAGTAGTATTAATCCTGATTCTTGTGGCTGGAGTAATGCTTGCTCCGGGATTCATGGTGAAAGAGGAATTTGATTTAGCTTTTAAGGTAACAGATGAAGAAGGAAGAGGTTTAGGCGGAAGCAGCATAACAGTAGAATATGAGGGAACAAAAAAAACACTTGAAGCGGATTTGTTTGGAAAAACTGATGTAGTGAAGGTAACAGAAGGGACAATGGTTTCATTTAAGGCAATAAAGGATGGATATGAAAGCTTTGAGGATTCAATTGAAGTAAAAAAGAATTATACAAAAGAGATTTCATTAAAGGAATTGATTATTGCATTCCAGGAAACAGAGAGAAACATTGAATTCTATGATTCAGTAAATACAAGTGAGTTGGTCAGGGAAAGGCTTTACCTTTATTTTTCCTGTGAGAATTATGAGGCAACCCCTCCTGATTCAATTGATGTAAGTGATGGAAGGACAATAGTGTCTGAGCCATCAGAGTGTGAAGGACTGAGTGTAACAGTAAAGAGTTCTTCTTACAGGCAGGTTAATTCATTTCCACTGGATTACACTATAAATGAAATATATCTGGAGAGATTGGGTAGCGGAGAAGGAGAAATTACAATTGAGACTTACTACAATGATGCTCCCATAGATAATATCTGGGTTGGATTGTATGAGGACACTGAATTAGGGCCAGTGTATGAGGGATACACATATGGCGGGGAAGTGAGTTTTGCTGTTGTGCCACAGCTTTACTTCATTAAGGCATATGATGAACTGAATGAATTTGAGCCTTCTTCAATTACTGCTTCAATTGAAGCAAATGAGGAAAGGACTGTAAGGATAAGTTTGGAGAAAAATGTTCCGGAAATTGCTTCTGGATTAATCAGAATCCAGGTAGTGGATTCAGCTAATTCAAAGAGATTAATTGGAGGGGCAAAGGTTACTTTAAGGAAGGAAGAGGAAGAGATTGCAACACTTGAGACTTCAATTGATGAAAATGCAATAATTGAATTCAATGTGGATGATGAAGAGGCAAGCTATAATGCAATAATTGACCATGAAGATTATTTGGTTAAAAGGGAAACTGATTTGAGAGTGAGTGATGCAGTTCATACAGTTAAGCTGGAGAGATTTGACGGAGAGAATGGAGGAGAATTAAAGGTAAGGGCAATAGACCAGGAAGGAGTTCCTGTTAGAAATGCAAGGGTTGCATTGTATGATGATAAAAAGAATTTAATTCAGGCAGTGGAAGAGACAACTGACTTGAATGGAGAGGCAGAATTCACTCGAGTACAGAACGGGCATTACATGGCTTTTGCTTATAAGGGAACAGTGAGCGGATGGAGTGATGCAAGCTACTTCAATATGCGGACAGGAGAATTAACTGAATTGGTTGTAGTAATGCAGATTCCTGACGGAACGCTCAAGATAAAGGTAGTGGACTTGGATGATGAACCCATAAGGTTTGCAAATATTTCTTTATTTGATGCAAGCAATGAAGAACTAGTTATTAATACCCCGACTGATTCAAATGGAGTACTGAATTATACTGAAAGAGCAGACAAGAGTGTTTACTTTAAGGTGGAAAAGGAAGGATTTGCTTCATTCCATTCAATTGTATACCAATTGCTTCCAAATACTGTAGAAGAAATAGAGGTAGTAATGGAAAAAGCAATTGTTTCAGGAGAGGCAACAGTAGAATTTGTCGGGGTTTACAAGGAAGACGAATTTGTTTCAGGCAAAGAAGAAGGGCTTCCTGGAGCGCTTTCCTCTGGAGAGGAATACATTGCATTACTGTATCTGAGGGTTCCGGAGAAAAAGAATTACAGTGAAGCAGGAATTCATTTTAGGCTGGGAAAAGATTTATTCATGGAAAACGATTTAATGTTTATAAAGGAAGTAATGGACGGAGAAGCAACAGTAAAAAAATATACGAGGTTCAGTGGAAATGACGCAAAGGATGACTTAAAGAGCCTGAGTGAAGAGTACGGGAAATGGACTAATATTGTTTGGAGGGCTCCAGAAGCAGGAATACATGAAGTAAGGGTATTGTTTAAGGTAAAGGAAAATGTTGAGAAAGGAAAGGAACTGGCATTCAATTACAGGAGCTGGGCAAGAAAAGGAAACAAGGCATACAGGGATCCGGAAGATGTTGCAATGGAGGAAGAGCTTTATGCAGCAGTAAAAAAGAAAATATATACTACTGGATTTACTACTCTCTGTTCTGATGAATTCTGTTTCACTGCATCAATTCTGGACAAGAAGGAGGATTTAGTTGAGGGAGTGGTTGATTCCTATACCGCAAAAATCTGGCAGGAATACCAGCTTGAATTCGATATAGTGAATAACAGCAAGGACTTCATTCATTATCCTGATTCATATGCAAAGATAAGGAATAACAATGAAGCAATTACTTTTACGCATTACTCTATAAAGAATGCGGATTCAAGGCCAATTGTTGATGAACCGGATTCCTCTTACATAAAGAAAGTTGATTTAGGAGAATTTTCTCCTAACAGGCATGTAGTTGGAAAGATTGATTTCAGGATAGTGAAGGATGCAGGAGGAACAATAAATATCACTATTGTTTCAGGAAAGGAAATGAAGTTCTCAAGAGATATTACTATTGAAGTGGAAGCTCCAAAAGAATTTGCTCTTTCCTTTGAACCAGATCCAATCGCGGCAGGAGTAAGCAATAAGGTATTGTTTAAGGTAAAGGAATTAGTGGAGGAAAAAGAAGTAGAGAAGGCATTGATTACGCTTAAAGACAAATTCAGTGATGTAATTGTTGGGCCTGTATCCACTGACAGGGAGGGAGAAGCAGTAATTGAGATTCCTGCACAGGCTCCGGAAAGTGTATTGTATGCAGTAGTGGAGAAAGAGGAATTCAAGACATTAAAGCAAGAGATAAGGATTGACGGAAACTTTGTGGAAGTAAAGCCAAAGAAGTTAGGGATTACGCTTAATACAGTTGAGAAAGCAACTTCAATGGATTCATTTACAATAGAGAACCTGCTTTACTTTGATTTAAAGCTTGAATCAATTGAAGTTCAGGGCGACCTAAAACATTTGATTGACGAGGATGCAATGAATGATTATCTCTATACTAATTTCAAGGGAATAACTGTTTCGGCAAAGGAAGAAAGAGAAATTCAATTGAGAAGCATTCTTTCAATGGAGGGAAGGAACTGGACGCAGAGAGAGGACTTGAAAGGAGAACTGCTGATGGTTTTCTCCAATGGAGAGGCTTCCTGGACATATAAATTGCCTTTAACCTACAGCATTGGAATAGGAAAGGAAGTTGATAATCCAACCTGTTTCAGTGTTTCAATGAATGAATGGAAGACCTCCACAGAAGGAAGCACAGAGGAAGTGAGCTTTGAAATAGAGAATAACTGTACAGTGAATGGCTCTCCCTTGGAATTAAAGGATTTGGAGGCAATGGTTGAATGGAAGAGCAATAAAGTGGGAGCATTTACTCTTACAGTGGAAGATGTTTCAGCTGAATTAAGGTCTACTTACTACAAGAGTGTAAGGGACAATGTAGAGAATAAGAGACACAGGGCAATTCTTTCCTTTACTCCAAACGGAGGAGTGAATGGAACAGGAATTGCAACAATAAAGATTCGCGCAAGCAATGTACTGGAAGGAAAGAACCAGCTGCTGGAAGATGCAATTGAAACAGAAATAATGATAGTCAATTTACTGGACTGCATTAAGTTCTCCAAAGACGAATTAAGAATGCCTCAGGGAGGAAGTGATTCATTTAAAGTGGAGACGCTTGGATGCGGGGGAAACATAACCTTTTCCTTTGAATCAGATTTGCATTTAAGCACTAAAGAAATTGAATTAGGAGAAGAAGAGGAAAGCTCGGATATAATGGTTAGTGCAGTGGACGTGGTTCCAGGGCAATACAAGATTGTTGCAACAATGCAGGGAGAAGCATTAAAGACAAAGAGAAAAGTGAAAAACATTTATGCATTAGTTGAAGGAACAGGATGTGTAAGGCTGAGCAAATATGAATTCGATGTATACAATGATCCAGCTGATCCTTATGATGGATATGACACAGTGAAAATCATTAATGACTGCTACAAAAAAGAGTTCCCGGCAAAAGTGAAAATAAAGGACTGGAAGAAGGCAATGGAAGACGCATTAATGCCCACACTCTATGCCTTCCTTGGGGGAGGATTAATGAATGTAGTGGGAGACAAGATTCCAATTATCGGCCCATACCTTAACACAATCAAAGGACTCTTTGGAATCACAGGCGGGGAAGAGAAAAAACCTGAAACAAAAGAAAAAGAGAAAAGCAAATTGGAGAAACAAAAAGAAGACTTAGAAAAACAATTAGAGGAAGCGACTAAAGCAAAAAAAGACTCAGAAGAAATTAAAGAACTAGAAGAAAAAATATCAGAACTAAATAAAGAAATTAAAAAAATATTAGAAGATGAAAAAGAAGTAGTGACACCGCCCGAATCCCCTAAAACCCCAACAGAAGAACCCAAAAAGGAAGAATCTGAAACTCCTGCTCCTGCGCCCCCAGAAACTTCTGAAACTCCTAACCCTTCTGAAGGAACGCCTTCAAACGGAGAAATAGGGGACTTCCCAGCACCTTCAGAAGACGTATATGCTGAAGAAAAAGAAGGCATTCCAACAACTGGTTATTTCCTTGGAGGGATTCCAATTATAGGGGAATTCTTTACTAAGGGAAACATAATTACTACTGCATTGACTTTTGTTGGAACTACAATCTATAATTACATGAATCAGGATGACGTGCAATTGATGTATCTGGAGAGGGATTTAGGGGTAAAGGATTATGGATTGTTTGAGGAAAGGAAACAGTTAATTGAAGGGAAATTGATTGAAACTCCGGAGGAAAGGATTGGGTTTACGCCGAAAGTGGATGAAATTGATTTTGATGAAGATGTTTACACTGAATTCAAGGAAGGGACAACTGAATTAAGGGAAGTGTATGAAGTAGTATTCACTAATGAGGATGGATGGAGGCAGAAGGATGCAATGAGTCCATTGTATGCATTATTCAATGTAGTAACGGAAAAGTATGAGTATGAGGAAGAATACAAGGACAAGATTCCTGAGAAACTGGAGGAAATAACCCCAAGGGATGAAATGGAAAATGAATTCCATCTGCAATTTAATTCATTTAAGACGGACGAAAATATAGATAGCCGTCCATTAGGAAATTGTGTTATTGGTTCAAAGGTAGGAGAGACAGGGGAACAGGCAGAACTTCCAAAAGTGAAATTATTATGGAGATGGCAGGAATTTATGGGGGGAAAGGATTCCAAAGGAAATGCAAATATTTATCCATGTAGTGAGGGAGGCTATTACTGTGATGCAACGCAATTCACTATAGAATTAATGGAGAGGATAAATGAAGCGCAAAAGATAATTGAGGACCTTGAATTAGAGTGCCCTTATCCAAGGGCTGAATGCAAGGAATTAAGCACTTCGTTAATAAATGAAATAATTAAGTATACTGAAGAAAAGAATGAAACTGAATTAAACAAGGAAGACAAGGAGAGGTTAACTAATTTACTTGGATTCAATGCTTACCTGATTAGGGACGGGTATTCTGCTGACTTCCAGAAGGACTTCCATGACTATGCAGCAAATATTGCTTTCTTCCAGACTCCATTATTCTATCACAATCCTGATGATGTTAATAGTTCTCTTGGAGCAATATTCTCTAATCCAGACTTATTTGAATTCGATTACTTCAGGGAATCATCAAACCAGGCAATAAATGGCCCGGGAATGTACAGCATTACAATAGACATTACTTATGATGATGATTCATTCCTGTTGTTTGAGAAGGAAAAGCTTACTGCAAGCATTAAGGCAAGCATGAGCAAACTGAAGGCACCAAAACCGGATTCGCCATTGTATTACATTCCGTTCGATGGAGAGATAGGCTTATTGAGTGATAACGGAAGAGTGGGATATGGAACGAATTACGAGACAACTCTTGGAGACCCAATAAATGTTAATGACGCAATCGGAGGACAGGGGCAAATAAGAACAATAAATATTGCTAATGCAAACGCAATACACAATGTAAAGGCAACAACAAAGGATGATTTAAAGACATTGAATGTGGATGAAAGAGGAACAGTAATGAAGTTTGAAAGGACTGGAACAGAAACACAGCTGCTGTATTCTCCTTCAGATGCAACTCCGGTTATTTTAGGAATAGATGATGCCACATCCAAAAATTTATTCCTGTTTTATTCAATCGAGATAGCGAATGAACCCCAGAGAAATGTCGGAAGTTATATGAGCAGATGGACTGGAAAAGGAGACAATTGTGTTGACTTCCACGGAAAGAAAATGATTGCATATGCAGAAGAACCAGACAGGCATGCACTGAGCTCTGAAGCGAAAAAGGAATCAGTAATGGATGACAGACTCAGACCATATTCATATGGATTTTATTGGAGTTCCCCTACAAGAGCAGGAGAGGTATTCTTTGAGACAGTGTTCTTTACTCCAAAGGAAAGGGATTCAATCTTAAGGATAACAGCAAAATCAGGAGGGACAGGCGTTAAATTTTATACTCCCACTACTTCCGGAGAACAGGTTACATTGAGCGGAGTAATGATTGAAAGCAGGAACAGGATTGATTCAGTGCAAAAGGTATTTGATTTGGTTAGAGAGGAAAAGATGTGCGTAATGGGAAATGACAGCAGAAGCGTTGAATTCTTCTGGAATCCAAAAGTTGGATTGGATGAATTGGAAGATAGTTCAGCAGTAAAGGCACTGAAAATAGATGAAAGCTGTATCAGGTAGAGAATATTATATGTGACATCCTCCCACGCCTAAAGGCGTAGGCTTCCGTGGTCGACAACTGAAACATTTTTAGGAAGCCTTTTTTTCACTGCCACGGTTAAGGGCATTGCCACATTGCCCGCTTCACCAAACATATAGCTTGATGAAAAAGTTTTTGCAAGATTTATTGCTGCATTCAAATCAGCATTCAACTCATAACCACATTTTTTACACTTAAAAACTGAACCAACTCTATTGCTTTTACTTGTAAAACCACATTTATTGCAACGCTGAGAACTGAACTTTGGAGAAACATAAACTACTGGAATACCATTCCAAGCAGCCTTGTATTCAATGAATAACTGCAACTGACTGAAAGTCCAAGAATGAAGCAAACCATTCAATTTCTTACTTGACTTCAATCGATTCCTAATATGCTTTAAGTCCTCCAAAACAATTACAGGATTCTTAACCTGCAATGCCTGTTTTACGATAACTGCACTTACTTTATGATTCAAGTCCTGCATAAAACATTTCTCCTTATACTTGCTCTTTTTCACTCTCCAAAGCTTCTTGAAACGCATTAACTGTTTCCTGAATTCATTGAAATGGTTTCTAACAGCAATAGACTTCCTTCCAGAAAAAAACCTTACACTCAAAGGCTTGTCTTTCCAAATCACAGAAGTGGAAACATTATTCAAACCCAAATCAACACCAACAGGAACACTATTTGCATCCGGTTCTTTTATAGTCACCTCCCTTTTAACAACAACATAAAAGAAAAAATCATTACCACGCTTAACCAATTCAACACAAGCCATTCCAAGCTCTTCATTCAACAATTTCCTCAAATACATATACTGATGCCTTTGTCCCAGCAAAGGAACAAACATTCTGCCAGAACAAGTGGAAACAGAAGCAAAAAACTCGAGCTTGTTATCAGTTCTGATTATCTTAAAAGTTCTAGAATCCAACCTAACAGGAGCTCCACCAGAAAAAACAGGTACAGAAACCTTCAACCCCTTCTTTTTCTTACTCAAATAAGACTTGAATGCCTCCAAAGCCTTATCCCTAGCTGACTGCAACAAAGCAGAAGGCAAAGAAGAAGACTTCCTCAATTCACTATAAGTCAATTCATGCAAAACAGTCTTAGAAACAACTTTTCTCTCAGCCATCACTCTAACATAATAATTCAACAACTTACCATTCTCAATAAGCAAATCCAAAAAAGTTTCCTTAACCCTAGTTGGATTAAACACTTTAACCTTAACAGTTTTAAAAACTTGCATACAATAAAAAGAGTAATTAGAGGCTTATAAAGCATTTCGGGAGAGTAGATTTCCGATGAAATATCCAACAACCAAAGATGTTGGTTTTCTCACAGAATATTATATATAATTTTCTATATAAAGAATCATACGAAGTGAAAGGAAGGAATAATTGATGGGCTTAAAGGAATTTTATTATTCCATGGAAGACAAATGGTATGGTTTGCTGGATAAGATTGATAAAAAGATTCCGGTTTATAAGGTAATAGATAAAATCGATAAAGTGATTCCTTCCTTTATTCTGTTTCTGATAATTATAGCAATTATTATAATTGCACTTGCAATACTGCTGCTTGGTTCTATTGCGCCGGAAATGACTACAGTTAAATTCAAGGTAATGGATGAAGAGGGGATTACACTAAGCGGGATAGAGGCACTGATTTCTTGGGATGGGAATGAATTAAGTGAGCTTAGTGATGATGAAGGATTGATTCAGGCAGAAGTGTGGCTTGGAGCAGAATTAACTGTATTGATAGAGGAAGCAAGATTTGAGGAATACGAGAAAACATTTATTGTAATGGAGAGAGAGCAGGCATTTAATATTGTATTGACAAGGAAGGAAATCCCTGCACAGGAAATTACTGTGGAGTTTACTTCTAAGGGAGCACTGATTACTGGAAAGGAAATAAAATTAAAGGTTAGTTGCAGTCCGTACATTCCGCTGGAAAAGACAACCTACTTTGATGACGACAAGGATGGAAGGATTACAGTAATAAAGCCAGGCGAATGCGATGTAATGGAAGGGACAGCAACAATTGACGGATATAAATCAAAGAAAAAGATACTGAATGACGCATACGAGGAATTCGATTTGGAGGAGGAAGGTCAGCCAATAAATCCTTCAGAGGAAGAAGGAAAGATCCAGGTAGAAGTAGAGGACATGGATGGGGGAATTCTTGATGATATTCTTGTAACACTGTATGATGACTATGATGTTTATTTGGATTCAGATTACACGATAAACGGAACAGTAATATTTGATTACCTGGAACCGGGATATTATTCAATTGTAGTGGAAGACGATTTGGATGGAAGATATGGAACAGAGAGGGAAGGAAACCTTAGAGTTTATTCAGATGAAACCACTTATGTTACAGTTCAAATGCAAAAAGAATCTTACACTATAATTGCAAGGGTAATGGATCTGAGTTCAGAGGAAAGAATTCCAGATGCAACAGTGGAATTAAAGGATGTTGAAGGAAGCCTTATTGGTTCAAGGGATACAGGAGAGGATGGAGAGGACGTTAATTTTTCAGTTAGTGATGAAGTGCCTGCATTCATTTACGCAAGAGCAGAAGGCTACTTGCCGAATGAAATTGACTTGAATTCAGATACAAGGGAAGTAGATATTTATTTAGAGGTAATGACTCCGGAGAACAGTGGAAGGATTCATATAAATGTAGTTGATGAAGACGACAAGGCAGTGGAGAATGCAAGAGTACTGATAATGGATGCAGAGACTGATTTCAGGGCAAATTATCCTGCAAAGTTTTCTGATGCAGACGGAAACGTGAATTACACAGGAGTAAAGGAAGGAACCTATTACATTCTCGCGCAGAAGGGAAGGGCAGAAGGAAAGAGCGGAGAAAAAACAATTGAAATAGATGAAGTAAATGAATTTTTGGTGCAGGTAGAGTTTGGGGATACTACACTGAATATAGAGATAGTGGATGAGGACGGAAAAGCAATTATTGGCCCGGGCTCGGAAGCAGAGGTAAGGAATGCATCTGACGGAGAACTTCTTGGGACAGTGGTTCTTGTACCAGAAGGAAAAGGAGAAATCACTTTAAGGGCAGACAAGACTGTTTATGTCGTGGCTTATGCAGAAGGATTTGAACAGACACAAACCACCCCAATTGAATTGATTAAGGATGAAATAATTGATGTACAGATAATGCTCAAAAGGCCTTTAGTAATAGAAAACCCAGTAATTGAAATGACTATATTTGATGAAGAAAAAAAGGAAGTAGGAACAAATGTCCCATTAATGAAAGGAAAAGAATACACTGCAAAATTAAAGCTAAGGATTCCGCAGAATCCTGGAGTGCAGAGAGCGGGAATTCATTTCAGGGTTGGAACGTCTCCAGCAATGGAGAACGATGACCTTTACTTAAAGGACATCATTGTATCCAATGCAATGATAATAAAAGGAACCACATGGAATAAGGATTCGTACGAGGAAGATAAAAGTTATATAGTGGATGCAGCAGAAAAAGGAAAATGGGTTAACATTGAATGGCAGAATGCCGAGCCAGGAACATATGAAGCAAAGATAAAATTCTTTGTGAAGCTTGATGCAGAGGATGAGGCTCTTGCAGGAATTTATTACAATGGATGGTTTGCAACTAAATCCGGAAACCAATACAGAGATCCAGAAGACTTTGAGTCCGCGCAAATAATGTATGCTAATGTGCATTCTCCTGAATACTATATTGAATTGATTCCGGAAATAGAGAAAGTAATAAAAATGACCGAGGAAAAGATACTGAATTTGAATGAAACTTATGAAGTGTACGAAGAAGAGCCTTATTTGCTGCAGGATAACGGAAAGTTCAGGTATGACTTCACTATCACTAATATGAGTGATGAAGTATACGATGATTTATTGCTTTCAATAAGGAACTATGATAATGGAAAGCTGCAGGAAGACATTGAGTTCGACAATTACACTATTTCTGCTGATGTTACTAAAAACGGGAATGCAAATAATGCAAACGAGATACTGAATATTGCCACCGGAAGATTCAGAAGTTATAAGACAATAGAGGGAGAAATTGATTTCACTACAAAGGAAGAAGGAAAGACACTAATTCAAATAAAGTTATTGGACAGGAAAACACATACATATATTTTTACCAGTGAACTTGAATTCGAGGTCGTGGCTGACGGAAAAATAATTTTGAAAGAAGAAAAGATACTGAATTTGAATGAAGAAATTTCAGTATATGAGATTGAACCCTATAATTTGAGTGTACATGGAGACTATCAATATGAATTCACTCTAAAGAATATGAGCAATAAAAGCTACAATAATCCCGCGCTGACTTTAATGAATTCAGATAATGGAAGTGTAATGAAGGAAGACATTGGTTTTGGAAAATACAAATTCGTGGATGGAATAAATGTAAACGGGGATGTACACAATGAGAATGAAATAGAGAATATAGGGATAGGGGATTTCAGCAGGAACGATATGGTTAACGGGGAAACAGAATTCAAAACAGAGAAAGAAGAAACTGCCACAGCAATATTCATGAAATTAACTGACAAGGACTCAAAGGAAGTAGTGTTTACTCATAAGACTTCTTTCAGGATTATTTCTGATAATACTTTCCTGATTGATTTCAGCCCGGAAACAATTCCTGCATACAAGGAAACAGACTTAGAGGTAGTAATCAGGGATGAAAAGAAGAAGGAGCCGGTTGAGGGGACAAGGGTTACAGTAAAGATTCAGGAAATCGGGAAGAGGGCAACAGGAATAAGGACAAAAGAAACCCCTGAAAATGGAAGGGTTAACTTCTTTATTGAATCCCTTTCACCAGAACACGTTATATGGATTGAGGCAAAGAAGACAGGATTTATTACTAAAAAGATTTACATTACACTGGACGGGCTGGAATTAGATATCCCAGAAGAATGCACTGAAGTAGATGAAGCCTGTATAAGGGATGAAAATGTACAGTTGGAAGAGGTAATTGGAGTAGAGCCAAAGAGAATTAATTCTGACTTAAAGGTAGGAGACAAGGAAGAAGAAATATTTGGATTGATCTTCAATAACAAGATTGGAATTGATTTCTATATCTCTGATTTAACTATTGTTCCGGAATTTACCTGGAATGGACTGGTAAAGAATGTGCAGATGCAGAACTGGCTGAACCAATGGGTCCAGGGAAAAGGAAGAAAAACAGTAATCCCGGCTTACGGCCCTAATAATGATTCTTCACTGAAAACAGTAATTAATCCAAGCATGGTTAGGAACCAGGAAGCAGTGGAAGGAACATTAATAATAAATGTAAGGAATGACGAGCACGACAGAGAGTATGCTTATTCAATTCCAGTGGAAATAGGTGTTTCTCCTGGAGGGTTTGTGGAAGTACAGAATTGCCTGATTGTATCAGGACCTGAAGTTCCGGAATGGATTGCCTCAGCAGAACCAGGACAGCCTTCTACTATTCACTTTACTTTAACGAATAACTGCAAGGTAGGAGACAGGTATGTTGAATTAGAGAATGTACAGGCAAAATTAGACTGGAAGAGCAATCAAATAGGAAGCTTTGATTTGGCATTAAACGGAGGGTCTGTATCCCTTAAGGGAAGCTCTTGGGTAATTGCCTTGGACAGGATGGATCCAGAAGAAGTACTGGATGGATATCTAACCTTTACTCCTCTAGGACTGACTAAAGCACAATTGAATGCAGAAGCAATGATTCACTTCAACGGAGAAGTATTAGCCAGAGGAGGAGAAGGCTCAGCAGTAATGATGAAAGTGAATACAGAAAACGCAAGCAATACCTTTATCCACGCTGATTTGAAAATAATTAATTTAAGGAAATGCATTAACACTGTTCCTGATGAAATAATAAGCTTTGATGAAAACTCTTTTGAAGAAGAATTAACTATTGAAAATAAATGCGATATTCCTTTGAAGATAAGGCTATGCAAGGATGAAGGAGTATGGGGATGTGGAATGGATTCAGATGTACTGCAATTTGAGGGATTCCAATTCAAACAAGCTGAAAGAAACTTCCCTGAATTCGAATTAGATTCAAATGGAGAAAGAACTTTAACCATTAAAAGAAAGGAATTCCTTCCTTTAGGAGCTTACAGCATCAAGATTGAGGCAAGACAGGTTGAAGACAATGAATTCTATTACAGGGAAATAGCAAGGCCAAGAGTAGAGATACTTGGCTCATTATACATGGAAAAATTATTCCTCGCAATCGATAAAGAAGGAGGAAAGTATTTAGCAGAACAAGACATACTGCATAATAAAGAAGTTGGTAAGGATGGTTTTGGAGCATATGTTGACCCAATCTGG
>JBDRIL010000039.1:0-27220 GCA_043815885.1 archaeon
CATTCTGTTTATTCAGAAAATGTTTTACAAGCTAGGAATAGAAAGTAATACCATAGTATTGATTGCAAGAAAGTAATTGACAAAATTCGCTACAAACCGAAATTCAAAGTAGTTTTTGGTATACCTCAACATATTTTTTCATTACTTTATCCTTGTTGAACAAATGAGCGATTTTTTCTGAAATTTTAGCTGCAGTTTCACGGAACTTTTTGTCAGTTAAAATCTTTTCAAGCAGTCCAGAAAGCTCTTCACTGTCATTTCGTTTCACAATAATTATTTCCTCTTTTTCATTAGATGAAGAACCAACTCCATCAGTGCAGATAACGGGTTTTCCTATAGCCACTGCTTCCATTAGACTCAATCCAAATGCATCTCCATGTAGTGCTGGTACAACAACTACCTCACTTAAACAGTACCACTTATTTAATTCTTTATCCGAAATAAATCCTTTAACTTCGACAAATTCGTCCATTTTAAGCTCTTTTATTTTTTGCTCTAATTTGTCTTTTTCGTGAGGAGGCCCTATAAAAACGAGTTTTGCTTGCCCCCTTTTCTTTATTTTTGCAAAGGCTTCAAGTAACACGAAAATACCTTTTGATTCATCTATTCTACCAACAAACAAGATGATTTTTTTTGAAGGTTTTTCGTATTTTTTTTCCTTGAACCTGTTTTCAGCCCAACCTTGCAAGGTAGTTATATTTTTTTCCTTGAAATATTTCTCTTTAAGGTAATGTTCTAAATTCCATGTATAAGTTGTAATTTTATCTGCTTTTTTCAGTTTATTAAGCAAAAATAATTTTTTTATGGGATTTGGGAAATTTTTTTCCATTTGTTCTCTTCCAAAAAAAGTTATGACAGATTTTGATTTCATTTTTTTGGCGAGATCTATTGTCGCAATCAATGGAGGCATTGTGTAAAAACCATGATATACATCATATTTTCCTAATGTTTTCCCTGCATTAACGTAATCCCTTATCCTCTGCAGAGGTTTTGTTTTCTCAATTTTGTGTGTATTAAACCTGTAAATAGTAAGCCCTTTTACTGTTTCTTCTTCTTTTAAGTTATCCCAATTTGGGGTAAGAATATCTGTTTTAATTCCTCTTTTGTTTAACCATTCAGCCGCCCCAAAAACAAGCCTCTCTGTTCCAGCTTTAACAGGAAAAGCAAAATCAGATATTAAAAGAACTCTTTCTGGTTTCATTTACCATCTTTCCCTATTATCTTGAATTTAGGCAATGGAACAATGAATTTTCCTCCTGACTCAAGAAACTCTTTTTCTCTTTCCTTAAATTCTTTCAAGAAATGCCATGGCAAAATTAAAAAATAGTCTGGTTTTTCTTTTCTTGCTTGTTCTTCAGAAATTATTGGGATTAGAGTCCCCACAGTTCTTCTACCTACTTTGTCTGGATTTCTCTCAGCAGCAGCTTTGATTAATTTATTGTTCAGATTAAAGAATTGCAATAGTGTGTTTCCTTTGGTTGATGCCCCATAGACGTAAATTTTTTTCCCTTTTGAATTTTCTTTTTCAATGAATCTGGATAACTTTCTTTTGATTTCCATTACTCTTTTTGCAAATTCTTCATACATTTTTTTGTTTTGCAATCCCAGCTTTTCTTCATAATCCCTTAACTTAATCAGTTTTTGCTTATCTTTTTCCAATCCTCTTAATTTGCTTTCTTTATGTTTTATATAACTCCTAAAGCTTCCCCCGTTAACATCATTCAATTCTACTCCAATTATTTCCATGTCGTGTCTTTTTAGTAAATTTTCAAGGGAAGTCAAAGAGTAATACTCTAGATGCTCGTGACAGATATTATCGAATGCATTTTGTTCTAGCATAAGAGGAAGATAACTCATTTGAATTATCCATACGCCGTCTTTATCAAGGCATTTTTTTATGTCTTCAACAAATTCATTTGGCTTTTCCAGGTCATAAAACATCGCAATACTTGTTATTATTTTTGCTTTTTCTTCTCCAAACTCTTTTTGAAATGTTATTGCACTAAAGAAATCAGAAATTATGTTTGTTGTTCCTTCTATGGAATATTCAAGAAGATTTTTTGCTGGGTCAAATCCTACAAATTTCAGTTTTTTTGTTTTATAACTTCTTAGAAGGGTTCCATCATTACACCCGATATCAAGAACTAAGTCCTTTTCTTTTAATGGAACTATCTGCTCTGCTTTTTCCGTTATATCACTTAAAGCCGAAATCATTGTTTTGTTTACTCCAGACCTATACCAATAATTTCTATAGAGTAGATTTGAAGTTGTGGTGTGCCTTAATTGAAGTAACCCGCAGCCACCTGAACCAACATCACACAAAACAAGCTCTAATGGAATTTTTAGTTGCCGTTCTTTAGAAAAACCAATGAAATTTGATACAAACAGATCTCCCAAAGAAAGTATCTTAATAAAATTTATGTTTCCGCAAATCCTGCATTTTTTTATCATAATTGAAAATTTCATTTATGGCCGCCTAAAATAAGTTTATATATTTGTTTTGTTAACAATTTAAATAGTTAATCTCACTGTTTAAGGAAAGATTCGAAAAAAATAAGACGCTCTCATCTAACGGCTTAAAAGCCGCAGGCTTCCCGTGCCCGCACCAATTAAAAAGTTTGTTATTTAAAATATTATGTCTGATATCAGTGAATAATATAATGAAGAAAAAGGAAGTAGTTTTGTTTCAGCCAGGGGAAAAGAGTAAGGGGAATAGGTGAATTAATTATGAAAAAAGAATGGAAAGCTTATCTATTTATTACAAGGAATACAAGGTGAATTGATGAGTTATTACGTTGAAAAACAATTCGTTTCACACACGCTTGATAAAGCAGAAACAAGCGTGATGTTTTACACTTACTTTAGAGACGTAAAGGGAAAGATCCTGGATGTGGGTTGCAGTATTGGGGCTTTTATTTTGCTTGATCCTAATCGGATTCAAGGGATAGACATTGACAAAAAGGCATTAGAAGAAGCAAGAAAGAAAGGACTTAAGGTTCAACACATGGATTTAAGAAAAAAGTTTAAGTTGAAAGACAATGAATTCTCTGCAATCTTTTCCTCTTACACTATTGAACATATTGAAAACCCCCTGAACATGATGAAAGAAATCTACAGAATATTAAAACCTAAAGGAAGATTGGTATTAATGACTACTGACTGGATTAAAACCCATGGAAGAAGCAAGAGCAATTTTTATGATGACTATACGCATGTAAGCCCCTTTACAATTCAGTCATTAAAACAAATTGCATATGATAGTGGATTCAGAGACTATGCTGTAAGATACGATTTTAAAGCAGTGAGGGGGTTTGGTTGGGCTGTAAGAAAAGGACTTCTTAAGCCTTCTCAAATTTTGTTTATCCAGAAACTGCTTTATAAGCTAGGGATAAAAAGTAATACTATAATACTGATTGCAAGAAAGTAGTTTTATGAAAAAAATTTGACATACTCTTTCATCACAGAATCTAATTCAAAATCCTTTGCCCTTATAAATTACCTCTAAAAAATAATTTTTTAATTATTAGTTTGTCTTCTTTATCAAATAACCGCAAGAGAAAAATGACAAAGAAATAAATAAAAGCTGAAATAATGACTAGAATGAAGAGATTTAAGAAGAAAAACAAATAAATAAATAGAACCATTAAAAGACAGCCTATCAATATTTTTGTTATAGGCCCAAAAATTCCTTTAATCCCAAACTTAAAGTACTTTGAGATAAGGTAATAACATGAAATAAAGAAGATGAGTTCTGACAAAACACTTGCAATAGCTGCACCAGCAAAGGAATAGATTGGAATCAAGAATAGATTGAACACTACATTAAAAATCAATGCTATAAACAAGAACAATACAGTCCTTTTCTCGTACGCTGTAGAAGTAAGAAGACTCAAGAAGAAAATATTTATGAAAGAAAAAACAGAGAACCATACAAGTATAAGTAATGCAATAGAAGCAGGACTGAAATCATTAGTCGCAGTAGTGGGGTAAATCAAAGCAATAATTCTTCCAGCAAGGAGTGTTGTTCCAAAAGCTATTGGAAGGACTAACGCTAACAGGTAAGTGAAGGATTTCTTGATTATTGTCAAAAGAGACTTATTTCTCTGAGCAAAAAAAGAAGACATAATTGGAAACATAGAAGAAACAAACATTGACGGAATAAAGGCAAGAGAGTTGGTAAGCCTGTTAGCGGCATTATAGTAGCCTACATCAATGTTTCCCTTGAAGAAAGAAAGCATTACCGAATCAATCGACCCATAGATCGAGGCAAATATTGCAATAAAACAGAAAGGAAGTGCCCTCAAGATAACTGCTTTGTAGTGCTTGAAATCAATTCTTATCACGGGTTTTGGAAACTTGAATAAGACAAGCAATACGCTCAAGAACAGGTTCAAGAGACTTGATAAGGCTGCAACAAGAAATACAAGCAACAAACCATAGCCCAAAAACAGTACAAAGAAACTTAGCATGGTTAAAACAATCTTGTATGCCGTGTTCACTATAAAATCATATTCCATCCTCTCAAATGCAAAAAATATTGTTCTAAACAGACCAGCCAATGAATCAAGCACCATTGAACCAACCATAATAAAAACAAAGAGAAACATTATTGGAGGATAACTCTCTGGCTTCAGTAAGTTTAGGACAAAGAGAGAAAGAAAAGCTAAGACGAACACAAAAAACATAAGCAATAACTTTATCGCCAATGCATCTCCAAGAAGTCTGCTTGTATTTGACTTGTTCTTTGGGATCTCCCTAAAGATTAATACGCTTACTCCTAAATCTCCAAAGATCGTGAACAGGATAACAAAAGAAAGAATAAAAGAGTAAACGCCAAAATCCCCTATTCCAAGCCTATGTGCAATGTATACAATCAAAACAAGTGTTAAAAACTTTTGGATTATGCTTCCAACCAACAGAAAACTAAAGTTTTTGAATATTCTTTTTACTGTCCTCATTTAAAATCAGTTAATTCCTTTTTAAATAATAAAACAAAAAAAATCAATGTCTTTTCTCTCTCATGAAAGTTGCTGCTCTGTGCATTGAATCAAAGGCCCCTGCATCACTCCAGAAACCTTTGAGGACTGTTGCCTTCAATGAATTGCTTTTAATGTACTTATTATTCACGTCTGTTATCTCGTACTCGCCTCTTCCAGAAGGTTTCAGGTCCCTGATTACATCAAATACACTGGAAGAATACATATACAATCCAGTGACAATGAAATTGGTTTTGGGGTTTTTTGGTTTTTCTTCTATTCCAACAACGCTTTCTCCATTCAATTCCACTACCCCGAATCTTTCGGGATCTGGGACTTCCTTAATAAATATCCTTGCCTCTTCCTTTCCATTGGAGAATTCTTCAACATCCTTCTTTATGTTGTCTTCAAATATGTTGTCTCCTAAAATCACTGCAAATTTGTCATTATCAACAAAGTCTTCCCCCAAGGCCAGTGCCTGGGCAATCCCTCCTGCATCTTCCTGCAATTCATAAGTGAATTTTGCATTGAATTCCTTTCCAGAACCAAGCAATTTAAGGAAGTCTCCTGCGTGCTCTTTTCCTGAAATAATTAAAATATCCTTTATCCCTGCTTCAAGTAAAGTGTTTAAAGGATAATAAATCATTGGTTTGTCGTAGACTGGGAGAAGGTGCTTGTTTGTTACCTTAGTGCAGGGATAAAGCCTTGAACCAGTGCCTCCAGCAAGGATGATTCCTTTCAAATGAATTTCACTTCCTTTAACTGGAACTTTAATTTCTTTAACCCCAATTCAATAGTTGACATACTGATTTCTTCTTCTGTCAGTTTTTTGATGTCCAGGGAAGAATTTTCAGGACGCCTTGCCTTTGCTCCTGGAATGAGGTCTACTTTTTTTATTTTTGATTCATCCAGTGAAAAGATTTCAGCAATCTTTTTCGCTAAATCATATCTGGAAATAGCCTCAGAGCCGGCAGTATGGAAAACCCCTTTAGCATTTTTTTCAATTAAATTCAGAGTTGCATCAGCCAAATCATCAATCAGGGTAGGGGATGTTATTTGAGTGGAGGCGCTTACTTCCTGATTTTGGGATATTTGTTTTACCACGAATTTCACAAAAGTGTTTTTGTCATCCAAGGAATTGAATCCATAAAGAGTAGAAGGTCTGAGGATAAGGCTGTCCTCTAATTCCTTTACGATTTTTTCTCCCTCTTCCTTGGTTTTACCGTAATGGTTAATTGGATTACAGGAATCTTCTTCATTATACTTTCCCTTTGCTCCGTCAAACACGTAATCAGTTGAAAAGAACACTAGTTTTGATTTTGTTTCCTTGCATGCATCCACTATATTCCTTGTTCCAAGCATGTTAACGCTTTCTGCTTCCTTTGGATGAAGTTCACAGTAATCGACATTTGATATTGACGCAGTCAAAATTATTGTATTAGGATTCAATTTCTTGATTAATTCAATCGTCTTTTCTCGGTTGGTTAAGTCAAGGACTGCATCACAGCCTTTCTCGATTCCTGCTGTAGAGATTTGAAGGTCTTTCTCTGAAAAGACATTCTTAATCTTTTCTCCCAGGAATCCCTTTCCAACCAATAAAATTTTGTTAGACCTTATTTGACTAATGGTTCCCACCACCCTTTATTTTTTGAATACCATTCAATTGTTTCCTTCAAGGCTTCATCAAAGTCTTTTTCTGGTTTCCAGCCTAATTCCATTACTTTGCCGCAATTCAATGAATATCTCCTGTCATGCCCAATCCTGTCTTTCACGAACTCAATAAAAGATTCATCCCTACCTAGTTCATTTAAGATTATCCTTGTTAACTCAATATTTTCCTTTTCATTGCTTCCCCCGATATTGTATGCCTCTCCATTCCTTCCATTCCTTAAAAGCAATTCAATTGCTTTGCAGTTGTCTTTCACATACAGCCAGTCCCTTACATTCTTTCCGTCCCCATAAAGAGGAACTTTTTTGTCTCTTAAAATATTTGTAATGAATAGGGGAATGACTTTTTCAGGGAATTGGTTCGGTCCAAAGTTATTGGAGGAACGGGTAATTATTACTGGAAGCCCATAAGTAATGAAGTAAGAATAAGCTAATGAATCAGCTCCTGCTTTTGAGGCAGAGTAAGGATTTCTTGGTTTTAAAGGAGAGGTTTCAGTAAAACTTCCTTCTTCAATGCTTCCGTACACTTCATCTGTATTCCCACAAAAGTCAAACTTTCCTTCTCTTTCAATTAAAAAATTCTTATTGTCTTTAACTTTTAAACACCAAATTTTTCCTTTATAATTTAACTTTTTTATCATTTTCTTAGAAATTGATTTAGTAGTTTTAGAAACAACGATATAATAAGAATCTCCTTCTATTTTTCTTTCATTTAGAAAAGACAACGTGTGCCTTTTTCCGACACTTGCTTTTAATCCTAATTTTATACAAAGTTCACAAAAACTACTTACTAGTTTTTCTGAAACAGTGTAATAAATTTTTTCTTTATGTCCGTCGGAATCCATTAACCCCTCAAATAAATACTTTAGATATTTTGGAGAATATTCCAATACCCATCCTGAAATGTCTTTATTATGAGCTCCCTTGCCAAATTGTTTGAAAAAATTCAGCCAGGCTTTTGAAGAAAAATATAAATGAGTTCCTGCTTTCCCACAATGTTTGTTATACCTTATTCCTAGATTTTTTAATGTTTTTTCAACTTTTATTCTGCATTTGTCATTTTCTGGAATATCAAAGAAAATTCTATAACCTCTACAAAAAGCTTCGTAGCCACTCTCGTTTTCAATTTTTTTAAATTTGCCTGCACCATCTCTTGCTTCTTTAAGAAAATCTTCTCTGTTCAAACCACTTTTAGTTTTGACTTTTTTTTCTTGATAAGCGAGAAAGCCATCGCCTATAAAAATTCCAATAATGTAAAATAAGTCTTTGGTTTTGACTTTTCCGTGTCCTTCAACAGAGCAATATCCATCTTCTTTTCCATTCCATTTTGTCGCAGGCATGAAAAAAATACTTCTTTTGGATGCTTCTTCTGCACTCTCAACAACAAGCTTTTTTCTTGTGTTTAAAATAAACATTCTGTGGTTTGGCGTAACTTTTATGTCAACACGTTTGTTTTTGAAATGAATCATTTTGCCTTCATAATCCTGTATGATGACTTTTTCTATAGCCTTGACTTCAATTTCTTGTGTATGGGGGTTTATAGAAAAAACATTGTCCCCTTTCTTTAATTCATTGAATTTTTTTAATCCATCCGTTGTCAAAGCCCTTGTTTTTTCATCATAACAGCTTATCTGGATGAACTTCTCCAAATCATTTTTTCTTGCTTCCTCCAATAAAGTGTAGGTTCCAATTACATCTGTTTTAATGAATGCTTCAGGAGAAGAAATCGCTTTATCCACAAAGCTTTCAGCAGCAAAATTAATTACTGCATTGCATTCCTTCATTGCTTTCTTCACTGTCTTCTTATCACAGATGTCTCCCTTAATGAATTCATAGTTGGAATTAGCTTCTACTTCTGTTAAGTTCTCCAGTCTTCCGGCATAAGTGAGTTTATCTAAATTCATTATCTTCCATTCAGGGTGTTCTGAGAAAAGGAGTTTAATGAAGTTGCTTCCAATGAAACCGCATCCACCAGTAACCAATAACTTCATTTCCCTTATTCACCTATTTTTCAAGTCCCATTTATAGGGAATTTCCTTTGAATCAAATGGAATCCTGAATTCATCAGGCTTATCGTAATTATACAATTTATTTGGACAATTAATTATGTACGCTTCTTTTGCTCCGGTTGCCTTGAATCCGTGAGCAACACCAGCAGGAATTCTTAAGAGTATTGGATTGAGTTCTCCAATAAAGAATTCATTTACCTCTCCCTTTGTCTTTGAATTCTCTCTCCTGTCATAGAGAACCACTTTTGCCATTCCCTTAATACAAGAAAAGAAGTCAGTTTGTTTTTCATGGTAATGCCATGCCTTAACTGCTCCTGGATAAGCAACAGTAACATATACTTGACCGAATTCTTCGAATAACTCGCCATCAGAACGAAGCAATTCCATCAAGAAACCCCTTTCGTCAGGAATCAGTCTAAGCTGTTTTACTCTTACTCCATCAATCAATTGAAAGCCTCCAGACAACCAATTACTATTAATCAAAGAAAAAGGTTATTAAGTTAATTTAAAAACCAACGGTTTTTAAAGCTTTAAAAAAATCGAATTTTTTTAAATTAATTTTTTCATTCTAGTCTTGTACCAAAGTAGCTTATTGTCTGCTTTAATCCTTCTTCCAGTGAAACCACTGGCTTCCAATTCAATTCCTTTTCCGCTCTTGAGATGTCTGGTTTTCTTTGTTTTGGGTCATCAGAAGGAAGTTCCTCGAATACTATTTCTGAATTGCTTTTAGTTAATTGCTTTACTTTTTCAGCCAAATCAATCAGCTTCATTTCATTTGGATTGCCTAAATTAACTGGTTCAATGAAAGAAGAATTCATTAAATTGATTAATCCTTGCACCATGTCAGAGATAAAGCAGAAGCTTCTTGTCTGCTCTCCGTCTCCATAAACAGTTATTGGTTCTCCATTTAAAGCCTGAGTGATGAAGTTAGGGACAGCTCTGCCGTCTTCCTGCTGCATTCTCGGGCCATAGGTATTAAAGATTCTTGCAATTCTGGTGTCCAATTTATGTACTCTATTGTAAGTCATTACAAGTGATTCAGCAAAACGCTTGGACTCATCATAGCAACTTCTGATTCCGATAGGATTAACATTCCCCCAGTAATCCTCTCTCTGGGGATGCTCCAATGGATCACCATATACCTCAGAAGTGGAAGTGTGAAGAAATCTGCTTTTGTTTTTTAAAGCCAAATCAAGGATTTGCTTTACTCCAACAGAACCAACCATTAAAGTCTCAATCGGTTTTTCTTGGTAGTCAAGAGGAGAGGCAATAGAGGCAAGGTTATAGATTTGGCTGAATGGCTTTTCCAAATCTGATTTATTGCAAATGTCTGCCTCAATTAATTCAAATAAATCGTTTTCCATTAATTCCTTAATGTTTTCTTTGGAGCCAGTAACGAAGTTATCAATACAGGTAACCTTATTTTCCTTTTTCACTAACCTTTCACAGAGATGGCTTCCAATAAACCCTGCTCCGCCAGTAACAAGAATTCTTTTAGCCAAAAAAACCTTCTCCTTTCAAATAACTGACTTCAAGTAGGCTTTTAGTTCTTTACTTAAGTCCTTTCTATCCAAAGCGTATTCAATTACTGCCTTTAAGTAACTTAACCTGTCCCCAACAGTAAGCCATTTTCCATCAATCTCTTTTGCCATCATTTTCTCCATGTTATTGTAAATCCTTAAAGCATCAGTTAGCTGCAATTCATTTCCAATACCAAAAGGGGTTTCCTCCAGAATCTTAAAGATTCCGGGTTTTAAAATCAGTCTCCCTAAAACAGCAAGATTTGAAGGAGCTTCTTTCAGGGAAGGTTTTTCAATTAAGTCCTCAATCATTAAGTCATTATTGACTTTCTTGTACTTAATTATTCCATACTTTGGAATGTCTTCGTCCGGAACAGCTGCCACGCCTATTACCCCAGAATTATGCCGTTCATATACTTCAATAAGCTGCTGTATTGCGGGTTTCTTGCTTAAAACCAAATCATCTCCATAAAACAATGCAAAAGGTTCGTTCCCGACATGCTTTTTGGCACAAAGGACAGCATGACCTAACCCAAGAGGTTCTTTCTGCCTGATGTAATGAATGGAAGCCATATTCTCTATTTTCTCTAATTCACTCAATAAATCCATCTTGTTTCTTTCTCTCAGCATTGAATTCAATTCAACATTCTTATCAAAATGATCCTCAATCGCTCTCTTATCCCTTCCAGTGACAATCAATACATCATCAATTCCAGCTGAAACAGATTCCTCAATCAAGTACTGCATTACAGGTTTATCCACTATCGGCAGCATTTCCTTTGGCTGGGCTTTTGTAGCTGGAAGGAACCTTGTCCCTAAACCAGCAGCAACAATAACTGTTTTCTTAATTGAAGATTCTTTTTTATCCATAAAATATCACCAACAAATTCCTTCATAATTTTTTGGGCTTGCTTTATTTTTAAAGATATTCCTTCCATCAAAAACCTTTTTATCCTTGAAATCCAATTTAGAGAAGTGCTCCCACTCAGTTAAAATAAAGATTATCTCGCTCTCATCAACAAGCTTTTGGGCTGAATCAAAGTAATTTACTTCAGAAAAAATCCTTTTCATGTTTTCCTCTGCTTTTGGATCGTGGGCAAGAACCTTTGCCTCCTCCTTCAATAATTCATTAATCACTGGAATGGCTCGGCTTTCGCGAACATCATCTGTTCCAGGTTTAAAAGCTAAACCCAGTATTCCAACCTTTTTGTTTTTCAATTCTGTTTTCTTTTTGGCTAATTCAATTAACTTTGAAGGCTGTCTCTCATTTACCTCTATAACTGAATCCAATAAAGGAGAGCCAACTCCAACCTCCCTTGCCTTTGAGGCAAGAGCCCTAACGTCTTTCGGGAAACAGCTTCCACCAAAACCAATCCCTGCATTAAGGAAGAAAGGAGAAATCCTTTTATCCATTCCAACCCCCTCAGCAACATTATAGGTATTAATGCCTAACTTCTTGCAGAGGTTCCCAATTTCATTAATAAAGGAAATTTTTGTTGAAAGAAAGGAATTGCTTGCATACTTAATCATTTCAGCCTCAGAAAAAGAGGTAAAGAGAATCTTTGAATTAAAAGAAGAGTAAATTGAATTCATTATTTCCCTGGTTTTTTCATCGCTTGTTCCACATACAATCCTGTCAGGTTTCAAGAAATCCTCTAAAGCGAAACCCTCTCTCAAAAATTCAGGATTCATGCACAAACCAAAATCCTTTCCGCACTTTTTTCCAGAAGCTTCTTCCAGTAAAGGAAGAACGATTTTTTCAGTTGTAGTGGGAACAACAGTACTCTTCACTACAACTACGTGGAAGGAATTATTTTCCTTTAAAGCAGAACCAATCGATTTTACAACTGCTTCCACCGCATTCAGATTGCATTTTCCTTCTTCATCGCAAGGAGTTCCAACGCAAACAAAACTCGCATCAGAATTTAAGACAGCTTCTTTCAATCCAGTTGAAGCCCTCAGTTTTTCTGGAACGAGTTTCTTCAATGCCTCCTCCAAACCGAGTTCATAAATAGGGGGCTTTGCTGAATTAATTAATTCAACTTTCTTTGCGTCATTATCAATGCACTCAACTTCATGGCCGTTTAAGGCTAAGCCTACACCGCTTATTAAACCAACATAACCAGAACCAATTACTGCCAGCTTCATATCAACACAATATAAAGGAATAAAGAGAAATGTTTAAAAATAATAACAAGTAATACATAGTATGATAAAGTATGAGGAACAGAGTTACCATTACAATTAAGGAGGATTTATTGGAGCAAGTGGACAGGCTTGTGGATGGGTTAACAATCAGAAGCAGGAGCCAGGCAATCGAGTATTTGCTGAGTAAATTCCTTTCCGATTTCAAGCTGAAGAACGCTTTAGTATTGGCCGGAGGAAAGGATTCACGGATGTTTCCTTTGACGAAAAACAAGCCTAAATTCATTCTCAGGATAAAAGAAAAAACACTTCTTGAGCATGTAATGGATTATATTAATGGATTCAATGTAAGCAATTTCTTTGTGTATGTGGATTATTTTAAGGAAAAAATAAGGGAAGAATTGAATGGAATCAATGAGTATAATGTTAACTTCATTGAATCAGATAAATCAAAGGGAACAATTGAGCCATTGCTGAGGGCAAAGAGTTTCTTCAAGGACACTTTTTTGGTTGTGAATGGAGACACAATCAGTTCAGTTAACCTGAATGAAATGCTCTTGTTTCACAAAAAGAATAAATCCATTGCAACCATTGCACTCACCACTGTAAGCAATCCAAAGGATTATGGTGTTGCAATGCTTCAGGGAGACAAGGTAAATGAATTCAAGGAAAAACCCAAAAAAGAGGCAGGAAGTTATTTGGTCAGCGCGGGATACTATATCTTTGAACCAGAAATCTTCAAGTATATCTCAAGGGAAATGAAGAGCATGGAAAAGGAATTATTTCCGAAACTGGCGGAAAAGGGGCTGCTTTATGGTTATCCATTCCAGGGAATATACATTAATGTGAATACAGTTGAAGACTTTGAAAAAGCGAAAAGAATTCTATAAAAAAATTATCTCATTTTTTTTCTTATAATTCTATTAACTAATTTTATCACAATTGGGGGTTTTCTCTTAAATAATTTTATCAGAGTTCTTGGGATTTCTGTTTTTTTAATATCATTCCAGAATATTTTTATCTCGAGTTTCCGCACTGCCTCTCTATAAGAACATGGTTTTGTTTTACTAATTCCTGCTTTTCCCAGGTGTTTCACTGCTTTGCTAGAGCCAAGATTAACAAATTCTAATTGAGGATGTCTTTTTTTCATTTCTCTTATTACAATTAAATCAAGTTTACTAGCAATACCCTTATGATTAAAAATCCCGTTAGGAGCATTAGAAAAATGGTGACTGTATACCCATTCCACGGTTTTTTCCCCCTCGGAAAACTTAAGCGTGACAAACCCAATATATCTTTTAAAACTTTGTGGGTTTTTTAAACGCTTGGCGTATTCACTTATTGCTTGTCTTATTTGAGGCGTGGAAATAAAATCTTCAGAAGGGATTCCTTTCCCAACAGTAAAAGAAACATTTAACATATCATAAATACAATGATTCGGTTTGCGATACTCAATTCTTATGCCAGGCACTTCTTTTTTTCCCACAATAAAAGAAAGTCTTTTCTAGTATAAAACCCTTTGCACTAATTTTTTTTCTTCAAGGATTTCTTCTACTGTAATATTCTTGAAGTGTTCAAGGATAATTGGAAGCTGTTTTAGGTTTGGAATGTCTTGAATGAGTTTTAAATCTTCTTTTTTTGCCGGGAGATGGATATTGGAATCGGCTGGAACGTGCAAGTGGATTTGGGTTATTTTTTCCTTTAATTCAAGGAGAGAATTAATTGTATTGTCGGCAATTGCGTGGCCTAAATCGAAAAGTAAGCTGAGAGAAGGGAATTGATTGAAGATTTTCTGGAAGTCGTTTCCCGTGACTAAGGCGTTGTCTTCATTGGAGTCAATGTTTTCAATTGCAATCTTTATTCCAATGGAATTATTTTTTTTTTACAACGTAATCAAGGACTTCCAGCAATTTTTTTGTGGCTTTTTCTTTGTTGAGTTTTTTGGCCAAGACAGCTTCAGCATAGCCTTTTGGATTTTTCCTGTATTCCACGACTCCTAAAAAACCTGGATGGAAGCTGATTATTTCTGCTTCAAGTATTTCTGCTGCCCTGAATAAATTATCAATTACTTTTTTGTTCCGAGGGGTTAAGCCGAGAGCGGGATTGAACCAGAAGTTTTCTTTCCATGGAGGAAACAATCCATGGATAGTGAATTGCAGTTCAGGAAAATCTTTTTTGATTTTTTTTGTGGTTTCAAAAAGGTTTTCCTCGAATTTGTGGGCTGCGCCTATTTCAGCTAAATTAAAGCCTAGTTCACTGATGTTTTTGACTGAATCATAGATGGAAAAGTTTTTTGAAGCAAAATAGCTTGAGCTTAAGCCAATCAATTTGTTTCACCTTCAAAAGAAAGAAATACGGAGTATTTAAAAAATTATATATTTCATAATACTTATGAATTTTTATGAAGGAAAAAGGGAGAAAAGAGCGAGCCACAATTAACATTGATTCTTCTTTGCTTTCAAGGGTGGATTTGCTTGTTGATGGGCAAAAGATAAGAAACAGGAGCCATGCAGTTGAATCACTTATCACTAAAGCTTTGAGCAAACAGGGAATTACTACTGCTTTTGTATTGGTTGGAGGAAAGGGAACAAGGTTAAGGCCTTTAACGAATAAAGTGCCTAAACCAATGATTCCAGTGAAAGGCAAACCAATACTCCAATACGTAATAGAGTTACTTAAAAAACACGAGGTAAACAATATTGTTCTGGCTGTAGGCCATATGAATGAAAAGATTCAGGAATACTTTGGGGATGGGAGAAGGTTTGGAGTGAATATTGAATATGTTCTGGAAGAAAAGCCTTTAGGGACAGGCGGGCCGTTAAGGCTGGCAAAAGATTTCCTGAAAAAAGAATTCTTTATGTTCAATGGAGACAATCTGACTAATATTGATTTGCTTGATATGTATTCATTCCATAAAAAGAATAATGCGTTTTGCACGATTGCTTTAAAGGCAGTGGAAGACGCCTCGCATTTTGGGGTAGTGGAAGTGCAGGGAAATAAAGTAGTGAAGTTTATTGAGAAACCAAAGAAGCCAAAATCCAATTTAATTAATCCTGGAACATATATACTGAATCCAGAGATAATAGAAATGATTCCGAAAGGATTTTCATTGATAGAGGAAGCAGTGTTTCCTAAACTGGCAAAGGAAGGAAAACTGTACGGATATATTTACAATGGCCAGTGGTTTCCGACTGACACAATGGAGAGATATGAAAAAGCAAAAAGAGAATGGAATGGAATAAATTAAGGAGGGGAAAAAATGAAAAGAGTGTTGATAACAGGAATAAATGGTTTTGTTGGAAGCCATTTAAGTGAATTCATTCTGGACAATGACTTAGGAGAGGTTTACGGAACAGTAAGAACCACAAATGAAAGCATGAGAAACATTCACCAGATAATGAACAAAATAAACCTGATTAACTGTGATATAACTGATTTTCATTCAATTGACAGAGTGATAGAGGATGTCTGTCCTGACTATATTTTTCATTTGGCTGCACAGGCATTTGTTCCAAGCAGCTGGAAGGCGCCGGTAGAAACAATTAACACTAACGTGATTGGTTCACTGAATTTATTTGAGGCAGTGAGAAAGAATGAATGCAATCCAACAGTACAGATTGCAGGAAGCAGTGAAGAGTATGGAATGGTTTACGAGAACGAAGTTCCAATAAAGGAAGACAATCCTTTAAGGCCTTTAAGCCCTTATGGGGTTAGCAAGGTAGCAATGGATTTACTGGGGTACCAGTACAATAAAAGCTATGGATTGAAAATTATCAGGACAAGAGGATTCAATCATACCGGACCAAGAAGAGGAGAAGCTTATGTCTGCAGTAACTGGAGCCAACAGATTGCAGAAATAGAGGTGAAGGGAAAGGAACCATCAATTTATGTAGGCAATCTTGAATCAAAGAGAGACTTTACCGATGTAAGGGACATGGTGAAAGGATACTGGACTGCAGTAGAGAAATGCACTCCAGGGGAAGCATACAATCTCTCTTCCCAAAAGACATGGAAAATGAAGGAAGTACTGGATTTATTGCTGGGAATGAGCAAGAAGAAAATAGCAGTAAAGCAGGATCCGGCAAGAATGCGTCCAAGCGATGTCCCAATTCTATTGGGGGACAGCACTAAATTCAGGGAAAAAACCGGGTGGAAAAATGAAATTCCGTTTGAAAAAACATTAAAGGATACATTGGATTACTGGAGAGATAAGGTAAAGAAAAGGGTGAGGAATGAAAAGGATGAATGAAGAAGAATTAAAGGAAAAAATAAGGAATGTTCCTGATTTCCCAAAAAAAGGAATTGTTTTCAGGGACATTACTACATTGCTTCAGGATCCAAAGGCATTAAAGCTATCAATAAGGGAAATGCTTAAGAGAGTGGAAGGAAAAAAAATTGATGTAGTTATTGGAGCGGAATCAAGGGGATTCATTTTTGGTTCTCTTATAGCCTATGAATTAGGGGTTCCGTTTGTTCCTGTAAGGAAGCCAGGCAAACTTCCATTCAAAAAAATAAAAAAGGAATTCCAGACAGAGTATTCAACTGATTCACTTGAAATCCATGTGGATGCAATCAAGAAAGGAGATAATGTATTAATTGCAGACGACCTGCTTGCAACAGGAGGCACATCCAAAGCAATCTGTGAATTAGTTGAAGAGTTAGAAGGAAATGTTGTGGCATTAATTTTTTTAATTGAATTGAGTTTCCTGAAAGGAAGAGAGAAAATAAAGGATTATGAAGTTTTTTCCCTGGTTGATTACGAGAGTGAATGAAAAATGATTGGATTGATTGGAGGAACTGGAGTATATGATCCAAAAATGCTGAAGAATGCTGAGGAAAAGGAAATAGAGACTCCTTTCGGAAAGCCGTCAGATTCAATTACAGTTGGAGAGCTGAATGGAAGAAAGATTGCTTTTCTGCCAAGGCATGGAAGCAAGCATTCGATTCCCCCCCATAAGATAAATTTCAGGGCAAATATCTGGGCATTAAAGGAATTGGGTTGTGAGAGGGTTCTTGCAACATGCGCGTGTGGTTCACTGAAAAAGGAATTAAAGCCAGGAACAATTGTTTTTCCAGACCAATTCATTGATTGGGGAAAAGAAGTAACTACTTTCTACGATGAAGGAAAAGTCTATCATGTATGGATGGCTGACCCATTCTGCAAGGAAATGGGAAAGGAATTGATTGAAACAGCAAAAAAATTGAAGCTGGACTTTCATGAAAAAGGCACTTATCTAAGGATTTCCGGACCGCAATTTTCCACTAGAGCTGCCTCAAAGATGTATTCACAATCTGCTGATTTAATTGGAATGACTGGCGTGCCTGAAGCAATTCTCTGCAGGGAAAAAGAAATGTGTTTCTCAATAATTGCAACCATTACAGATTATGATGTATGTTTAGGAAGCTTTACTCAATTCAAGGACATAAAGAAAACAATGAAACAGAATCTGGATAACACAAAGAAACTGATTGAAGAAGTGGTTCCACTGATTCCGGAAAAAAGAGAATGCGAATGCAGTAATTCATTAGAAGGAGCAGAAGCTTAATTTAAAATAATTTCATTCTACTTTATTATAAGAAATGGAAAAATACGAATCTAATCTCATATTCTTTGGATACAATCCATTCATCAGGATGCTTGATGCATTCATTGATAATACTGGAAGCGATTACCCAAAGAAAGAAATCCAGGAATTGGCTGGAATAAGCAAAGGCGCCTTGTTCAAGCACTGGAATAAATTAGAGAAAATGAATCTGGTTAAAAAAACAAGAAGTTTTGGAAATACCACTCTTTACACTTTAAATACTGGCAATGACACAGTAAAGATTTTATTGAAACTGGAAATGCATTTAATTGAGGAAACTGCCCCAAAAGAAAAGGAGAAAATAAAGGCAGTCGTGCGAGGAAAAACAAAATAATCTACTTCAGTAAAGCCATTCCAAGTGAACTCAATTCAAAGAAGCCAATGGTTATTAGGGTTACAAGGAATGCAGCAATCACTACCCCAACAGCGTTAGCTATAAGGAATTTCTTGTAGCCCAATCCAATAAGGTAGGCTCCTAGTGCGCCGGCATAACTGCCGCTTCCGGGAAGGGGGACAGCAATAAATAATGCCACTCCTAAAACACCGTATTTTTCTACTATGGGTTCAATTCTTCTTTGGGTGCGCCTTACAATTGCGTTATAGTATCTGGAGAGAAAGGAATTCATGAAAAACAAGTGAAAGAATTTATCCAATAAGAAATAAATTACTGGACCAAGAATAATGTTTGTAATAACACATACAAAGAAAACAATCCATAAATCCATTCCTAAACCATTCAGGGTTAAACCAAAAGGAAGATTAATAGAGCCATTCAGCAAGCCTAAAGGAATACTGGCCCTTAATTCAAAGAAAGGAATCAGGGTAAACAAGATTAAAAGCATTATTCCAGAGAATTCCATCAAAAGAAGTAACAATAAAAGGATTAAAAACATTTTCATTGAAGAATAATTATATTAAATGTCTTCTTTTGCAAAGAAAAAGAAGACTTATACATAACCTAAATATTGGTGGGGGGGCGTTTATTTGAAGAAAAATTTTTTCATCATAACAATGTTAGTATTTTTTGCTTCCTTTGTTTTTGCGGGAGCGCCTACAGTAACAGTAATTCAACCTACTTATGGAAATTATTTTAAGAACGGTTTTGTGGATATAAACTTCACTGTAATGGATTCTGATTCTCCGAGTGAAATGAAAGCATTCATTTACTATGACGTGATACAAGGGGGGCAATCCAATACAATTATTGATAATTTGAATTTATTTGGAATTGATGTATGTGAAGATAATGATTTCACTGACGTGACCAATTGCTGGTACAGATGGAACATGAATATTTCAACCGATGGAAATTACTACATCGACGTTAACGTAGCTGACCTAACCTATAATGATGATGCTAATGCTGACTCAGGAAGCTTTTACGTTGACAATACGCCCCCAATTACTTCATGGGACGGAAATGAATCCTGGATGAATTCAGATCAAACAATTACTTTAACTTGTAACGATAATGGAGCTGATTGTGACAGCAGCTCACCTCAATTTAATTTAGACTCAAATGGATTCCAGAAATACGAGAACCCAATATTAATATCTGAAGAAGGACAGCATTCGCTGGAATTCTATTCAGTGGATAATGCAAATAATGAAGAAAGCCATCAAACCAAAACAGTGGGGATTGATAAAAACTCTCCAACCAAAGTAAGTGGATTGAGTGTTAGCGCCGGACACCAGCAAGTGAGTTTAAGCTGGACTGCTTCCACTGATTCTGTTTCAGGGGTAATGGAATACAGGGTTTATAGAAGTGATGTAAATGCCTTTGATGTTAACATTCTAGCTGGAGCTACTTCCAATACTAATTACACTGACTCCAGTTTAATTAATGGACAAACCTATTACTACAGGGTTATTGCTTCTGACCATGCTGGAAATGACTCCAATCAATCAGATATTGTTTCTGGAACTCCAAACGATACCTCTAAACCCAGTACCAGCTGGAATGGAAGCGAGAGCTGGAGGAACTCTGATTTGAGTGTAAGCCTTACATGCAATGATGGAAGCAGTGGAAGCGGATGCAAGACCGTTTACTGGAAGATTGGAGGAGGTTCATGGAATTCCATTAATGGCTCTACAGTTAACTTTACTGTAAACAGTGAGGGAGAGCAGACGATTGAATTTTATTCAGTGGATGACGCAAATAATGAGGAAGTACATCAGACAAAAACAGTGAGGATTGATAAGACGCAGCCTAATTCCATTAGTCTGAGTGCTTCTGCAAACAATAACGGAGAAGTTGATTTAAGCTGGAATTCATTCTCTGACAACTCTCCGAGTTCTGGTTTAAGGGAAGTACAGGTTTGGAGAAAGGAAAGCAGTGGAAGCTACAGTAATATCCATACTACGTCCTCAAGTATAACTTCATATACTTCTTCTGGTTTAGGGAACGGGACAACTTATTACTTTAAGGTAAAATACATTGATAATGCAGGAAATGAAAGGGAAAGCAATGAAAGGTCTGCTACGCCAACAAACAAGTGCAGTGCTTCTGTTACATTGACTGCCCCAAGCTATGTCAGTGATGGAACATTCACTGCAAAAATTAGTTCTGATGAAAGGCTGCATGACGGAACTTTTAGTTTCTGTGCCAGCTGGAAGGCGGGCTGTACTGAATACAGTGGATTGAGTGGAAGCACTATTTCAAAGAACTTTACTGTTTCTTCCGGGGACAGGGGAAGCATTACAGTGGAATTCAGTGGTTATGATGAGGACGGAAAGGAATGCTTAAGGGAAAAGGATGTAGTGGTTGATGCAGTTGAACCTGAAATTGAATGGCTTTCGCCGGAAGAAGGAGCAGTAATTGAGGACTACAATATTTCACTTACTGTAAAAATAAGCGATAAGGGAAGCAGCATTGCAACCCTGTATTTTTATGAGAGAGCAAAAGGACAAACAGAATGGGAATTAATCACAAGTGTTTCCAATCCAAGACTGGATGAAATGACCAGATACTGTGACATGAGTGAACACGCTGAAGGAGAATACGAACTAAAGTCAGTATTGGAGGACAGGGCCGGAAATAAGTCGGAAGAGATAATTACCATTATGCTGGGGAGCGAAATAGTTGAAGAAGAACCAAAAAAAGAACCAATTGTTTTGGAGGAGGAAGATACTGCCCCAAAAACTTTGAGCGAAGAAAATAATGACTTGGAGACTACTGCCCCCGTGACAGGGCTGATTACTGGAGAAATTGTTGATTTAGGTGCAAAAGCATTGGGTGCAATAATAGTGATTGCCGTGATTCTTGCAGTGGTCTTGATTGTAAAGGGAAGAATGGGCGATGGAAAAGGAGAGGTAGTTTACAGTGGAATTCCTTCATCGGAAAATAAAGGAAGGGGTTTTTCTTTCCCGAAAATAATTGGAAAAAAGAATGAGCCAGAAGAGAGAAAGCCCAAATGGAGTTATGAGGGTTAATCTTCTTCTTTTTTTATTTTTTTGTAAGCAACCTAGTGAAAATCAGGTCAACGGATTCTTCTTTTTTTACTTTTGGAAAAATTCCATAGAGAGGGGAAGGCACTGGAATTCTTTCAGTTCTAATCATCCAGATGACAAACCCTAAAACAATTAATGCAATCAAACTCCCAAAGGCACTGGAGTAATCGATTGGAATACTGAATAACTGGTTTTCTATTAATACGAGCAATGGAAGAAAGGAAATGGAGAATACAAGAGAAAAGGTTAATCTTTCAATTGAATCAATCTCTTCTTTCTTTGGAAAGAAAGCTAATGTAAGGAAATATCCTGGAAGAGTAATGACCAAAACCAGAATAATTAATCCAAATATTAAGTCAATTGGAGTCATTTAAGTATTAAAATTGGATAAATTAATTTAAATGAATAGCCTTTTTTGAGGTAAAATCAAAGGACAAAAGTATAGAAACAAAATTTGTCCTTTGATGGCTATCAAAAGACATAAAAAAAGCTCTATAAGTAATGTCTTTTGATATAAAATCAAAAAGAATATTAATAGAACAACCACATTTATTACAGGGAGAGGTTTGGCTTGAATCTAATTACTGTTGTTGGCGCAGGCCCGATTGGATTGAGTACAGCGATTGGATTGAAGGAAGAGGGATGGGAGACAACAGTAATAGAAGAACACCCCGAAATAGGAAAGCCAGTGAATTGTGCTGGTCTGATTAGTAAGAGCGGAGTGGAAGAAAACAGGATTAAATTGAATGGCGAAGTAATAGTAAATAAAATTAACGGAGCAAAGATTTTTTCTCCCAATAAGACAATACTTAAGCTGGAGAAAAAGAATGTTGCATTAGTTATAGACAGAGAGAAGTTTGACAAAAGATTATACAGTGAAGCAAAAAAGAAGGGAGTAGAAATTTTAACTGAAACCAAGCTGATTGATGTAAGGAACGAGACACTCTTCATTCAATACAGGCAGAGAGGAGAAATGCTGAAAAGCAAAATACTGATTGGAGCCGACGGAGTGAACTCAAGGGTAAGGCATTTAATGAATCTGGAGGTTAAGCCACAAAACTTTGTTTACTCTTTTCAGGTAAGGGGCAGGGGTTCTTTTGAAGACAAATTCGTTGAAATGCATTTTGGAGACCATTCAAAAGGCTTTTTTGCTTGGGTAATTCCTGAAAGCAAGGAAATTGCCAGAATAGGCGTTGGGGTAGAGCATGGAATGAATTCAAGGCACTCATTGCAGGAATTCTTGAGGGAAAGAGAGATAGAGGTAATAGAGGAGTCAGCTTCAATGATTCCAATAGGAAAACCAATAAAGGAAATAGTCAAGGAAAACATGATGCTGGTGGGAGATGCTGCATTCCAGACCAAGGCAACCTCTGGCGGAGGAATAATTACCGGAAGCATTGCAGCAAAAGCAGCAGCAAAAAGTATTTCAAATCACTTGAAGCATAAAGTGCCTTTAACTGATTACCTAAAGGAATTAAATCCATTAAACAGGGAACTGGAACTGCACTGGAAGATAAGAAAATATTTTAATTCACTGAATGAAGGGCAATTGAATAAATTGTTCTTGAAGTTAAAGAATGCAGGAATAGAAGAATTTTTGGAAGAACATGGAGACATGGATGTTCCAAGCAAATTCTTAAACAAAATGTTATTCTCCCCAAAGAAGTGGTCACTGCTTCCAATGGGATTAAGGATAATGATGAAGTAGCCCCGGAGAGATTCGAACTCTCGTCACAAGCTCCAGAGGCTTATATGCTTGGCCACTACACTACGGGGCTTTAATACAGTAAGAAATTATTTAGAGGGAATAATTAAAAGGAGTTTTATTTTCCGAACTTTCTTTCTCTTTCAGTGAATTCATTTATTGCCTTGTCTAAATCTGCCTCTTCGAGTTCAGGCCAGTACTTGTCAAGGAAGTAGAGTTCAGAGTAAGAGGACTGGTAAGTGAGAAAACCTGAAAGCCTTTTTGTTCCACTGGTTCTGAGAATTAAGTCTGGGTCAGGAAAAACAGAGTAAAGATAATTCTTGAATGAACCAGGAGTCAAAGAATTGAGTTTTAATTTATTGTTCTTGAAGTCCCATGCAATCTTTTTTGCTGCATCAACTATTTCTGCCTGCCCGTTATAGCCTATGGCAAGATTAATTACTTTTTTCTTGTAGTCAGCAGTGTATTCTTCTGTCTTCCTTATTTTTTCCTGGAGTCTTTTGGGAAAGGCATTAATTCTTCCAATGAACTTCAATCTCATTTCCCTTGAATCAAACACTCCAGAGGTTTTAACCCTCTCTAATTCTTTCTCGAATATCCTGAATAAAATATTTAATTCAAGCTTATTTCTGCTTAAATTCTCCAGAGAAAGAGTGTAAAATGTTCCTGACTTTATCTTTGGATAGTTGTGCAGCCAATCAATTACTTCCCATGCCTTCTGTGTTCCAAGCTTGTAGGAGGTAAATAGGTTTATATGCGATTTCTTTGCATATCTTCTGTTTCCATCAGGAATAAAAGCAATCGATTGAAGATTCAATTCAATTCACCCAGAGTAATGACTCTTTTTATATAAAACAATCAAAATATTAATAAATGATTATAGGATATTATACGAAAAAAACAGAATTTAAACCTATCCCTTTTTATTCCTCTAATGCACACTATTTTCAATATGAATAAGGAAGAGCTTGAAAGGCTTTTAAGAGGGAGAAAGCTTATTGAAGAGATGTCTGTAAGGATAGAAGAGAAAGAGGAATTAAGGAAGCTTGTTTTAGAGAAAATGGCTTCAGCTTCGATTAGACTGAAAACAGAGTTAGAGGAAATAAGGGTGCCTTCACTTCAATCCTTAAAAGAATAATGAATGCAAATTCTTACATGCTATTAAATAAAACCAATAACAGGAAAATAATTGAAAGAATTAGGTTGGCTGATTCTTACTGGAAAAAATTAAAGGGATTAATGTTTTCAGGAAAGCATGATTACGCATTAATATTTGATTTCGGGGGAGAGAGCAGAATCAAAGCAAGCATTCACATGCTGTTTGTATTTCATTCAATTGACTTGGTTTACTTGAGTGAAGGAAGGAAGGTTGTTGATTTGGTTGAGGGAATAAAGCCTTTTACACTGAATTACACTCCAAAAAAGAATGCAAGGTATTTAATTGAATTGCCTGAAGGGACAATAAAGAAAAACAGGATTAAGTTGGGAGATGAAGTGGATTGGAGATAAAGGTTAGGGAAAACTTTGAATTTGTTACTGGGAAAAGAAAAATTCGCATTATCATAATGGAAGCCAATAAACAATTGTTTCTTTGCTGGAGAAGTAGAACCCCGCCCAGATGGGTTGCTTCTCCTTTCCTGACTTCATTTACTCAAGATTTTCCATGGCTTTATAAGAGATACCCAGAAGGAAGAAAGGAGTTGATGCTCAGCGAACGCATTTCCAATAGATTGGATAAATTAAAACCAAAGACTTCCTTAAATAAAACAAAAGAATTAGTGAGAAAAGTGGGCTTTTATGGTTTGTTTCTTGAAAATCACTTTCAACGAAAACCAAGAGAGTTATTCGAGATTCATCAATATTTTTTAAGACAATTGGAAAAGTTGAATAAACAGAAAAGAGTTAAATTGAATGAAGTTGGGGTTCCCAAAGCAGGCAGAAAAAGAATTAGAAGGAATTGATTCCAAGCAATATTCTTACTTCTTTGGATTTTCTTGGATTAATTGAAACGTGTTTTTCATTTGTTGACTATTTTGCAAGAAGTAAATTGTCATTAATTAATTCTTTTATTGCCTTTTCAATTAATTTCTTTCCTTTTTTGGTTGAAGAAAAATGAGAGGGGAATCCTTTGCTTAAATTGATTAAAGCTGTATGGCTTCCTCCAATCTTTCTCTTGTTGATTAGCCTTCTTAGAATAAGTTTTTTCACTAAATCAAGGTCAGGAGGCATAAGGGAAAAAGGATTGGAATTAAATAAAAGCTTGTGTCTTCGACATGGTACGTTAATATACCAAAACAGAAGATTTAAATTTTATTTGTTTCCAATAATTTATTGGTTTAAATGGGCAAGAGCATTTTCCTGGATTTTATGGGGGATTCACCAACCACCAGAGTATTGGAGTTTCTGATTATTGGGAGAGAGTTTGATTACTGTTTAACAGGTATTGCATCCAATTCAAGGATTGGCTGGACTACTTTGCACAGGATTTTTCCTTCGCTGGAAAAAAGAGAGATAGTTGTTCCAACGAGAACTATTGGGAGAGCGAAACTGTACAAGCTTAACCAAGACAGTTATTCAGTGAAGAAACTGATTTCCCTGTACGACAGCTTATTGGGGAAAGAATTGAATGAAGCAGAAGAAAAAAGCAAAGAGAAAGTAATGGCCAGAACAGAGAAAACAAGAAGATAAGTTAACTGAAAAAATTTCATTAAAAAATAGAAGAAGGAAAGCCCGAATTGAACTTTCCTCCTTTGCCTTTGTCTTCCTTTGCAGAATTCGGGGTGATATACCCTTATACTATACCCACTTTCTCATATAATAACTTTGTGGTTAAAAATCCGAAATTTTGGCCCTCAAATTATTTGGAAAAACAAGTCAATTTGGGGTGGGCTGGTTTTTTTCTAATCAAATTATTGGATTTTTATTTATTTCTGTGGGAAAAATCCTTTAAGGGAGAAAAAATGGATTTTGGGCGGTACTTATTTGCAGTGAAGAATGCCAGAGAAGACACCTCACTGAAGAATCTTAGAATTTTTTTGTTGATGCAAAATGCTTGAAGAAATCAGGAAAGAATTAAAGGAGAGCATTAACGTAAAAAAGGCGGTAATGGACTATTGCTTGGAGGATACAAAAAAAGCAATTGAACTAATAATTGATTCGCTAAAAAGTGAAAATAAGATTTTATTGTGCGGGAATGGGGGAAGTGCGGCTGATACACAGCACGTTGCAACAGAGCTAGTCCAAAAATTAAGGAAAAAAAGGAAGGCCCTTCCTGCTTTATCTTTATGCACTGATAGCTCAATCCTGACTGCAGTGGGAAACGATGACGGATTTGAGAATATTTTCAGCAGACAGATAGAAGCTTTGGGGGATAAAGGAGATGTATTGATTGCTATTTCTACTAGCGGTAATTCATTGAATGTATTGAAGGCAGTTGAAGAGGCAAGGAAAAAAGGAATGAGGATTATTGGATTGACTGGAAGCAATGGAAAATTAAAGGAAGTGAGTGATGTAAGCATTAAGATTCCTTCTTCCAGTGTAGCAAGAATACAGGAAATGCATTTATTGATTGAGCACATCATCTGCAACAGGATAGAGGAAGAGTTCAAGGAAGAGTGAATCAATGAATAAAGCGGTTTTTCTGGATAGAGACGGAACAATAAATGAAGAAAAAAATTACTTATCCAGAGAAGAAGATTTTAAGTTTATTCCGGGAACAATTGAAGGCTTAAAGCTTTTAAGAGAAAAAGGATTCAAATTAATTGTAGTTACAAATCAATCAGGGATAGGAAGAGGTTTTGTGGAAGGGAAACAGGTTGAAAGAATCAATAAAAAAATGAAGGAAGAACTGAAGGAAGAAGAAGTGGAATTGGATGCAGTCTATGTTTGCCCTCATACCCCGGAGGAAGGATGTGATTGCAGAAAACCAAAAAATGCGTTGGTTAAGATAGCGGAAAAGGAATTCAAACTGGACCTGAAAAAGAGTTTCTTTGTTGGGGACAAGACAATTGACATTCAATTGGGAAAGAATTGCAACGGGAGAACAATTCTATTGAAGACAGGTTATGGGGGAAGTGACAAAAAATTTAAAGTAAAGCCAGATTACATTGCTGAAGATTTAAGGAATGCAGCAGAAATTATTTTGAGTGAAGAAAAATGAATG
>JBDRIL010000040.1:0-16211 GCA_043815885.1 archaeon
TTTAATTTATTTGTTTTTTTTAATGCATTAAAAAAGGATTTTGATTTGGTTTATTTGAGTGCTTCTTCAATGCTTCCAGCAGCTCTTCTCTTGTCAAAAATTAAAAGAATTCCTTTGGTTTACCATGAATTCAACCACAATCCATGGATTGGGGGAAAGGATTTTTTATTTGATTTCTTAAGCAAAGAAAGCGTAAAGGCATCAGATTTAACTGTAACGCCATCCCTTTTCATTAAAAACAAAATAATTGAAAAGATTCCTTCAGTGAAGAAAAAGGTTATTCCAATACCCCCCGCTCTTGATTTAAATGAATTTCCAAAGGCTTTTCCGAATAAAGAAAAAAAGATTATTTTTATTGGGAGGATTCTTGAGCATAAGGGGATTCATTACCTGATTGAATCAATGAAAGAATTAAGCAAGACAAACCCGGAATGGGTTTTAAGTGTAATTGGCCCAAAAGGGGAATTCAATAAAATAAGTAACAAATATTTTTCAAGAATAAAAAAAATGATTAAAGATTTTGGTTTAGAGAAAAAAATTGTTTTCAAAGGGCAGCTTTTAAGAAAGGAATTAATCAAAGAGTTGAGCACTTCCTCTCTGCTTGTGTTTCCTTCCTCAGAAGAGGCATTTGGGCTGGTTTTAATAGAGGCTAACACCTGTTGGACGCCGTGCATTGCATTTGATTCCGGCGCCACAAAAGAGATAATTGAACACAATAAAAATGGTTTTATTGTTAATAAGGGAAATCAAAAAGAGTTGACGGAAATGATTTTGAAATTAGTCAAGGACAAAAATTTAATGAAGCGTTTTTTCATTAATTCAAGAAAAACAGCAGAAGAAAAATTCGCACTCAACAAAAGGATAGGTGAATGGATTAAGTATTTGAATATAAAAGATTCCAGGAACAATTCTTTAAAGGGATGACGGCCCAGGAGTATAGAGTATGGATTCAAAAAAAATGAGTTATAGTGCAGCATCTGTTTTTCCTGCAAAACTCCTTAAGAGCAGAATAATAGACGAAAAGGGGAGAATAATTCCAATTCATTTACAGCTTAACCCTACAAATGCGTGTAATTTTAATTGTTCTTTTTGTTCCTGTTCCAGCAGAGACAAAAACCTAAGCCTTTCATTCGAAGAAATAAAAGAAATAATGAGCAAAGCAGCAGAATGCGGGTGTAAGTCAGTCACCATTACAGGGGGAGGCGAGCCATTATTGCATCCAAAGATTAACGAAGTAATTAGCTTACACAAGGAATTAGGGATAAAGGTTGGGCTTGTTTCAAATGGAAGTTTGATGCATTTATTGAATCAGGAAAGTTTAAATTACATTACCTGGATTAGGATTTCTTCCTCAGACCATCTTACAGAACAATTAGGAAATAAAAGCTTGCAGGAATGGTTTGATGGAATAGAACAGGCAGTAAAAAAAAATCCAAACATTGATTGGGCGTTCTCCCATGTTTTGAGTGCTGAACCCGACTTTAATTTGCTTGAAGGAATAGCCATGTTTGCAAATAAGCATAAATTCACTCATGTAAGGATTGTATCGGATTTACTTGACTTAGAGAATGTTCCAGACATGGGAGCGGTGAGAGAAGAGTTGAAGAGAAGAAAAGTGAATGATGAATTAGTAATTTATCAGGGAAGGAAAGAATCGACAAAGGGAACAAAGAGGTGTCTGATTTCACTACTCAAGCCAGTTGTGGGACCGGACGGAAAATTATACGCTTGTTGCGGCGTACAATATGCATTGGCAAACCCAAGCAGAGATTATGAGAAGGCTATGTGCATGGGAGAGGCAAAAAAGATAGATGAATTATTCAAAGAACAAAAATACTTTGATGGCTCTGTATGCATAAAGTGTTACTACAGCCAGTACAACGAGGTACTTGGAATAATAACAAGTAAGGTAAGACACGAGGAATTCGTATGATTGAAGAATTAATTGAAAGAATTCAAAAATGTGTTGAAGAAAGGGACACTGTACTTGATTTAGGGTGTGGAATCATGGGCATAACAAAAAATCTGAAATGCAAGTCTGTGCTTGGAGTGGATGCATGGTATCCTTACCTTGATTCAGTCAAGGAAACCCAGAATGTGCTTTGTATGCCAATCAACAAAGACACGGTATCATATTTTGTTAACGATTCATTTGATGTTGTCACAATGCTTGACTTTGTAGAGCACTTTGAGAAAGAAGAAGCCTTTAACGTAATAAAACACGCTGAAAGGATTGCAAGAAAAAAAATCATTATATTCACCCCTGAAGGTTTCCTTGAGCAGGAAGACAGTCTTTCATGGGGCAAGGGCAATCCAAAATACCAGAAACACAGGTGCGGTTTTACTTCTCAGGAACTTGAAATGATGGGTTATGAAATCAAAAAGTTTCCCACTAAACACGATGGGAAAGATATAGTAATGTTGTTGGGCGTGAAGGACTTAAAATGAAGATTTCAGTAGTAATCCCTGTTTTTAACACTGCCCCAAAATACATTAAGCAGTGTCTGGGCAGTGTATTTGCTCAATCATATAAGCCGTACGAAATAATAGTAGTGAATGACGGTTCAACTAGAAAAGAAACACTGCTTTTTTTAAGGGAACTGGAAAAAGACAAGAGAGTGAGGTTAATAAACCAGGAGAATAAAAAGATAAGTGGCGCGCTCAACACTGGAATAAAAAACATGAAGGGAGAGTGGTGGGCAGGATTGAGTTCGGATGACATGTGGTTGCCCAACAAATTAGAGTGCCAGATTGATTATGCAAAAAATAATCCAGATGCAAAAGTAATGTATGCAGATTGGATGATGGTAAACGAGACAATCCCTCTTTTTAACAAAACATTGCCTGCTTGGTTGCTTCGAATACTTTGGAGATTGGGTTTTTTAGTTAGGGAGGTAAAAGAACAGAGCTTCTCTAACTTGCATGACCAACAACGGTATCTCACGCACTCTTACTTTGCAACCTGGAGTAACCTGCTTATTCATAAAGAAGTTTTTGATAAAGTGGGTTTATTCAATGAAGAATTTCCTTCTTGTGAGGATTATGAGATGAATATAAGAATTGCACAACATTACTTGTTCCATAAGGTAGAAAAAACTTTGATGAGATACAGAGTTCATGCAGGTCAGCTCTCAAATACGGAATGGGGATTTGAGGGAGGGGAAGGAAAAGAATATCAAGAAAAAGCAAAAAAACTTGCACAAAAGTTGTATGGATGATGTGATGAAAAAGATTTCTGCAATAATTACAACAAAAAACGAAGAGAAAAACATCGAGAGATGCCTCAATAGCGTTAAGTGGGTTGATGAGATAATTGTAACCGATAATTTCAGTGAAGATAAAACATTAGAGTTATGCAAGAAATTCACTGATAAAGTATATCAAATCGATTTCGTTGATTATGCTTTCAATAAAAATTATGCTTTAAAAAAGGCTTCAGATGAATGGATTCTTTCCCTTGATGCAGACGAAGTAATAACAGATGAACTTAAAAAGGAAATCATTGGTTTGCGAGAAGGGTTTAATGGTTATTACCTTCCGATATTGAGTTTTCATGGAAAAAAACCGTTTGCGTTAACTAATCAAGTAAGGTTCTTCAGAAAATCCAAGGGGAGTTTTACAGGAAGAGTTCACGAGATAGTCGAGCTTGAAGGAGAGACTTCCAAACTCGTTAATCCAATCCATCATTTTTCCTACAGTAGCTTGGGACAATTAATTGAAAAAAACAAAAGATATGCCGAAATGGAGGCAATGGAATTAAAAAACAAGAAACTGTCTTCATTAATTTTATCGATGTTTGTTTCTCCGTTCAATCAATTAATGCATAAAGTATGGGAGACTATTTCTTACAGAAGACTCTTGTTTGGATTGAATGGAGTTCTTTGGAGTTTCTTCCTTGCCTGGATTCAATTCTTTAAATACTTTAACGCCATAAAATTCAAGTTCTCAGAAAAAACTATTTTAAATAACTCAAAATGTATTATTTGTGGGTCAAATAAAGGCAAAAAGCTTTTCTCAATAAATTCTTGGAAGGCGAAAGAAAAAGAATTCGGGCCATTCCAGATTGTCAAATGTAGTGGATGTGGTTTGGTTTACACTGAACCAAAGTTAAAGGAAAGTGAATTGAAGAAAATATATGGTTCAATAGATTACAATGATTATACAAAAAGAATAGAAGAATTCTCTCTTGCTTCCAACTCTTTTCTTGAGAAGCTTGAAAAAATGATTCCAAAAGGCTCTTTTTTAGATTACGGTTGCGGGATTGGAGTTTTAGTGAAAACCGCTAACGAGAGAGGATGGAATGCTGAAGGCTATGATCCATCCAAACCCTTAACTGATTTTGGAAGAAAAAAACTCAAGACAAAAATATTTTCTTCAAAGAAAAAATTGCAGAAGAAATATGACGTGATAACATTAATTCACGTATTAGAGCATACACATAACCCAATAAAACTTTTAAACGAGTGCAAGGAATTCATGAAAAAAGATTCTACTTTGATAATCGAGGTTCCAAATTTTAACAGTATTTACAGGATAATGAGAGGAAGGAACTGGTATCTTTTAAGCCCTTATGAGCACCTCTATCATTTTACGCTTCCTCCATTAGAGAATACGATAAAAAAGGCGGGGCTGGTTCCAGAGAAAAAATTTTTTGTTTTTAATGAATTAGGGAAAAAGACGAATTATTTTTTTATTTTAAATAATTTTATAAGAAGGCTGTTTTTTTTTCTTGGGGCAGGGGAAGGAATCCGTATTTTTTGCAGGAAGAGTGGTTGAAATGAGGCTAGGAATTATTTCCCAAGGCTTTTCCCCTGATAAGTACAGCGGAGGGATAGGCAGATACTACTCAGAGTTAATTGAAGAACTAAAGAAAAAGATAGAAATACATGTTTTCACTGAAACAGAGAGAAAAAATGAAGGAAACCTCTTCTTTCATTCAGTTAAACCAAAAAAAATTTTTCTTCCTCCAGTGAATAATTACCTGAATGCAAAAAATTACAGCAAGAAATTCTTTGAAAAATTAAGTGAATTAAAAAACGAGATTGATTTGGTGGAAGGCCCTCTTGGAATGTTGAATTCCTTTCATTACTCAAAAAATAAATTCACTCCATTGATTACCTCGATCCAGACTCCTCTCTCGGAGGGATTAACGAAGAGAAGTCTTTTTCTTGATAGAAAAATGGTTTACAATTCAGAGAAAAGCATAGTAAAGAATTCTGATGCAATCGTTACAGCAACAAATTACGCAAAAGAGGGCATAGTGAAAGATTATTTTAGGATTAATCATCCAAAAATTGTAACCATAAACCAGGGAATAAGTACAGAAAAATTCAGACCAATGAAAACAGAAAAAAAATTCGATGAACCAATAGTTTTGTTTGTTGGAAGGATTGAACCAAGAAAGGGATTAAAGGTTTTAATTGAAGCAATGCCTTTTGTAAAGGAAAAAGCAAAATTAATTGTTGTTGGAGAAGAACTGAATCAATCTCTCCCCTATCACAGGGAAGTAATGGATTCAATTGAAAGAAATTCAGTTAAAGAAATTGATTTTTTTGGTTATCAGTCTGAGGAAAAACTGATTGAATTATACAATAAAGCTGATTTGATTGTTGAGCCTTCCTTTTCTGAGTCAGCGTGTTATGTATTGATTGAGGGCATGGCTTGTGGAAAGGCAGTGATTGCTTCTTCCATTGGAGGAATGAGTGAAATTGCGTTAAAGGAATTGCAGTTCAAGGCAGGAGACAGCAGGGGCTTGGCTGAAAGAATAGACTTCTTGCTGGAAAACGAAGGGGAAAGAAAGAATTTAGAGAAAAAAGCGAGAGAGAGGATTGTTAAAGAATACAGTATTAAAAAGAGTGCGGAAACCTACTTCAACCTATATTCTTCTTTTTAATTCTTTTTAACCAATAAATAATTTGGTTAAAATGAAGTTGCTTTTCTTGCTTCCAAGGCACAATCTTGATTTAATGAGAGGGGATTCTGTTTACTCTAGGAGAATGCTGGAGGGTTTGGTTGAAGCAGAAAACGAAGTCCACGCAATAGCCCATGGAAGCAGTAAAAAAATTTTTGTTCATTCCCCGGGAAAACCCAGGTTGTTTAGAAGAGTATATCTGATGCCTTACACTAATTACCTTAAATTAATAAAGCTAAATGAATTGCTAAAAAAACATGAATTTGATTTAGTCATTAACCAAAACTTTATTGTCTTCGGGGAAAACGGCTGGTTCAGTATTCCACAGTTATTTGAGAGAAGGAATTCCCTTCATGGAATGCTTTTAAAAAAAATAACTGAAAAACACTCTGTTCCTTTGCTCTACAAGATTAATGGAATGACTGAGAGGAATTCATTTGTTCCTTTTTATGCAGGGGAAACAAGAGAAATTCATCTTAAACAATTAAAGGAATCACAGGGAATAATCATGTTAAGTAAAAAGCAAAAAGAATTACTTGAGGGAGAAAACATCAGAAACAAGTTCTTTGTATTTTATCCTTCGCTTGACACGAAAAAATTCAAGAAAATAGAGAACTGCAATTACATAAAGAAAAAGTTTGGCCTGAATGACTTTAATCTTCTTTTTTTCTCAGCCTCTCATCCGGCAAACGAAATGAGAAGCTTTTTTTCGGTTCTCTCAAAAACTGAAAAGGAAATAAATCTAGTGATGAACTGTGGTGAAAGCAGGGAATTAAATGAATTGATTAATGAATTTGGTTTAAGGGAGAGAGTGAAGTTCATTGGAAAAGTCAAGGAGGAAGACTTGGTTCCATTAATGAGTTACTGCAAGGCGGGAGTTTATCTAAAAAAGTTTGCTCTCCCGATTGCTGATGCAAGTACGATTGTAAAGATTTCAGAATACATGGCTTGTTCTCTGCCAATACTGATTCCGGAAATGTCTGGTCCAATAGAACAGATGGGAGAGGCAGGAATAGTGATGGATGAAAACGCAGTGGAAAAAATAAATGAATTATATTACAGTGAGTCTCTCAGAAAAAAATTGGAAAAAAAGGCAAGAGAAAAAGCTGAAAAGGAATTTGATTTAGAGAAGAATTCAAAAAGATTAAGTGAATTCTTTGAAGGAATAGCTGGAGAGAGAAGATGAAAATAGCATATCTCATCAGAGAGGGAATTGAGGGAATTGTTAGCCCTTGTTATTATGAGTTAGTAAAAGAATTGGAAAAAAAGGGAAATGAATTAATTGTATTGAATGAAACAGGTTCTTTTGGAGATTTCGAATGCATTAGAGTTAACCCAAAAAAAGTAATTGACTATCCTTCAGGGGCATTCAACAAAATCCTTTACAGCAGGGCAGCGAAAAAAAAGCTGAAAGAATTAAAACCTGACTTGGTTTTTGGTTCATTGCCGGAATCAGTTTATTTTTTGCATGATCTAGACATACCTAAAGCAGTGATGGTACAGGATGATTTGAAGAATAGAATAAATTTCACTCCCCTGTTTTCGGAGTTTAAAGTGAAGTATGGATTTATTCCTTTGCCTGAATACACAAAGCTTGGAGTGAAGATTGACTATTTCTTTCAGTTAAGGTCATTAAATAAATCTGATGGTGTTGTTTTCGTGAATAAAGAAGCAGAAAAGGAATTCAAAAAAAAGCCCTCCAACTTAACCAGAGTAATCCCAAATGGAGTGAACCCAAAAGACTTTGTTCTGGACTCGAAAACAAAGAGAGAGGTAAAAAAAATTAAAGACTCCTTCCCTGAACCAATCTTTTTGTTTATGGGAAGGCTTGAATTACAAAAAAATCCATTGCTTTTTGTTAGGGCGGCAGAAAGGGTTCTTAAAAAAAACAATGCGTTTTTTCTTATCACAGGGAATGGAGTTATGTATAAGAGAATCAAAGAGGAAATCATTAAATTAAATTTAACTGAAAGAGTAAAACTCTTGGGGTGGAAGGATGGTTTGGAGAAGAAGGCATTACTTCATGCTTGTCATGCTTTTGTTCTGCCTTCGCTCTTTGACCCAATGCCTGTCTCGCTCATAGAGGCAATGTCTTGCTCCAAGCCTTCTATTGTCTCTAGTGTTGGAGGAATGAAGGAAACAATAGATGGAGAAACCGGGATTAAGGTTGAGCCAAATAACCTTGACCAATTAGCCAATGCAATGAATTCTCTTCTCTCTAACCCAAAAAAAGCACTGCATATGGGAAAAAATGCAAAAAGAAGAATTCAAAAATTTTATGACTGGGAAAAAATAGCAGAAAACTACAATGATTTCTTTAATGAATTAATTGAATGGAAGGCAAAAAAATGAATTCAATTGCAGAATTTCAGGGAAAAAGATTTGAAAGATTCAGTGTTGATATGCATTCAAATGAAAGACTCAAAGTAATGTCCGATTTGATTTTGAATGAGAGAAAAGGGAAAATCCTTGATGTGGGCTGCCTGGATGGAGGATTTGCAGTTGAATTCAAAAAAATCGGCTTCAATGTTTTTGGGTGTGATATTTCACCTGCAATCAAGAAAGCAGAAGCCAGGGGGATTAATTGTAAGAAATTTGATTTTGAAGGAAAATTTCCTTATCCAAAAAATTTTTTTGACGGAGTAATTGCAGCAGAAGTGATAGAGCATGTCTTCGATACGGACAACTTCTTAGGGGAATTGCACAGGATACTAAAACCAAAAGGATTCCTTGTGATTTCGACTCCAAACACTGCTGCACTTCCAAATAGACTGCTTTTATTATTAGGAAAAAAACCATTTAATTTGGATTACAATAAAGGCGGAGGCCATATTAGAGCCTACACAATGAATTTACTTGAAAAGCAATTGAAAAAAATGGGCTTTAGGATAGAAAAAAAAACTTCTGACCTGCTAAGACTTTCAGATAAACTTGAATTAATCCCTTTTGTTTATTCAATAGAAATTTTTTTAGCAAAACTTTTTCCTTCTCTTTCATTGCATGTGATTTTGAAGGCGAGAAAATGAATTTATGTATAGTAAATGACAGGTTCCCTCCTTTTTCTTCTGGAGGCGGGACAATGCTTGCCCACAATTTAGCAAAAGAATTGTCTGCAAGACACAACGTTACTGTGTTCACAATGGATCTGGGTGAAGGGACAAGGGAAGAAGAATTTGAGGTTAATAGAATTAAGTTAAATCATTCTCCTTTAACCTCAAGAGGATTTCTTGAATTCATTAAAAAACTGCCCAAAGAAATTGAAAAGCAGGAATTTGATGTAATCCATTCGTGTTCTCCTGGAGTGTCATTGTTTCTTCCAAAAAATAAATTACTTATCACTTCCAATGGAAGTGCTCTGACTGAATTAAAGGTATTGCTTAAGGAAAAGAGTGCTGGTTTAAACGCGATTAAGTGTCTTGTTAATTCTTATCTTTTGGAGTTGTATTCATATCGGCGAAGCAAAAAAACAATAGCAATAAGTAATTCCACTGCAAACGAAATAAAGCAAGATTATTTTATGCATAAAGAGCCACAGGTTATTTACAATGGCTTTAATCAGGATTTATTCAACTACTCAAGCAAAGACAATGATTATGTTTTATTTGTTGGAAGGCTGAGCCAGAGAAAAGGAATCTTTACTTTACTGAAGGCAATAAAAGAAACAAAAACCAAACTGCATTTAGTTGGAGATGGCCAACTGAGAGAAAAGGTAATTGATTTCATTAAAAAAAACAATCTGCAAAAACAGGTTAACTTGATTGGATGGCTGGAGGGAGAAAAACTTGCAAGACAGTTTAAGGAGTGTTCTTTTCTTGTTTGCCCTTCCACCTACGAACCATTTCCATTAGTCGTATTAGAAGCAATTGGTTGTGGGAAGGCAGTCATTGCATCAAATGTTTCAGGAATACCGGAATTAATTGAGAACAAGAAGAATGGTTTGCTCTTCAATCCATTCAATTCAAATGAATTACAGGAAAAAATCAATCTCTTGCAGGAAAATGAGAGTGAAAGAAAAAGGCTTGGAAAAAAAGCATTAAGAACATCAAGGAATTTTTCCTGGAAAAAAACAGCAAAAAAATACCTAAAGGTTTACAGGGAATTGAAATGAATATAAAATCAAAAATTAATTATTACAAAACCAACATCCCTTTAGTTACAAAAAGATTTCTAAGATACAAAACCCTTGACATGTTTGATGCAGTTGAAATTGAAACCAATACAGAGTGCAACAGAAAATGTGTTAACTGTCCAAATTTTTTGTTTGAAAGAGAAAAAGGTTTAATGGAAACAAACTTATACAAAAAAATCATAAATGAATTAAGTGAAACAAAATATAATGGAAGATTGTCCCCGCATTTCTACAATGAACCATTACTAGACAAAAGACTTCTCCTCCTTATGAGTTACACCAGAGATAAATTGCCTGAAGCATTTATTTGTGTCTACACAAACGGTGATTTGCTTGATAGAAAGCTATTTGATGAATTGATTGAAGCAGGAGTGGATAATTTCTTTATAACACAGTACGATGAAGAATTAAGCAATAGTTTAAGAGAATTAATGAATTCTTTAGATGAAAAAGAAAAGAAGAAATTAACTGTAAGGGTTTTTGGTGACAAGGAAACATTTAAATTCAACAGGGGCGGGATACTAAAAATAAATTCAAATAAGTTTAGCTCCTGTTCCTATCCTTCAACCACTCTAGTCATAGATTGGAAAGGAAGGGTCTTACTTTGCTGTAATGATTATTTCAGTGAACACATTTTTGGAGACCTAAAAACAGAAAAATTAATGAATATATGGAAAAAAGAACACTTTCATCAAACCAGAAAAGAAATAAAGAGAGGAATCTTCAATCGTGATATCTGCAGAAGTTGTTCTGGAATGGAGGAAAAAAAATGAGAGTACTTCTCGTAACTCCTGTATTTCCTCCTGCTATTGGAGGAGTTGAACAGCATGTATTCAATCTAGCCAAGGAACTGAATAAAAGAGGAGTAAAAGCCGATGTGTTAACTACAGAGATAGGAGAAAAAAAAATTCAGGGAAAAAAGCAGGGTTAACGGATTCAATATTTTCAGAATCAAGACAGGACTGAAAGATAATTTTGATTTGGCAGCCAAGGGAAACAGAATGATTCTCCCTCTCACAAAAAAAATTTTCAGTCTAATGAAAAAAAATCGTTATGATTTAATGCATGCACACTGTCCTTTCACTCTGGCTTCATGCATTCCGGCAAGATTTTATTACAGTATTCCAATTATTGCAACAATTCACGGTAACTGGGTTAACTGCATTAAAGGAAGAAGGTATTTTGAGGGAATGATTTGTAGTAAGAGGCATTACAGTAATTCAGAGAGATGTGCAGAGTGCTTAAATCAAAAGAAATCAGTAGTTAAATTAAAGCAATTCATGCTGAAGAATCTGACCGAGAATTGTAATTTATTGATTGCAGTGAGTTCTGATGTAGGGAATTCAATTGAGTTAAATAAAAGGATTCCAATTAAGGTAATCCCAAATGTAAGTTCTAAAGTAAGGGGTTTGGGCAAAAGAAAGGCAAGAAAGGAATTAGGAGTGGAGTTAAACAAAAAAATAATTCTATTTGTTGGTTCATTGATTGAGGAAAAAGGACCAATGGTTTTATTGAAGGCAGCAAAAAATATTCTTAAAAAACACAAAAATACCGAACTTCATTTGATTCACGGTTACTGTGAAAAACCCTATCTTGGAAAAATAAAGAATTACATTAAAAAAGAAAAGCTTAAGGGAAAGGTTTTCTTCCACAGCAATATCCCAAACAAGGAAGTCAGAAAAACATTTATTCCCGCAAGTGATTTGGTTGTGTTGCCTTCGCTCTGGCCTGAACCCTGTAGCAGTATTGTGACAGAGGCAATGAATGCTTCTGTGCCAGTGATTGCTTCAAGGATTGGAGGCTTCAAGGACCTGATCGAAGAAGGGGTTGATGGAATATTATTTAAATCTGGGGATTCAAATGAGTTATCAAGAAAAATCAATTCCCTTTTGGGTGATAAAGAAAAACAAAGAAAAATTAAAAAAAATTCATTAAAGAAATTCAATGAATGCCTTAACTGGATTGTTGTTTCAGAAAAGATAGTTGGGGTTTACAAAAAAACATTAAGTGAAAAATGAAATGAAAGAAGTCTGGGGGATGGCTTGCGCATGAGCAGAATACTTTTGGTTGACCCGCCAATGCATAGGTTTATGGGTTACAGGAGATTCTACTATCCCTTGTCCTTAGCATACATTGCAGGCTATTTGGACAAGCTAGGGCATAAAACAAGGATTTACGATGCAGACTTTGACCCAAAAGCAGTTTCAATGAATAGAAGGGAACAGATAAAGAATTACCCAAAATACATTGAGGAAATAAAAAATTTTAGTCATAAAGTATGGAATGAAATGCAGAGAGTAATAAAAAAATCCAATCCTGATTTGATTGGAATTACAATGATTTCTTCAAAGAATCAGTCAGCATACCTTACTGCAAGAATTGCAAAGGAAATAAATCCGGAAATTAAAATTATTGTTGGAGGCCCTCATGCCTCTGCTCTTCCTTTTGAAGTAATCAAGCATCCTGAAATAGACTTTGTTGTTAAAGGAGAAGGCGAAATAACCTGCGGAGGGCTAGCGGAAAAAATCGAGAACAGAGAAAATGATTTCCATAGTGTTGACGGCCTTTATTGGAAGAACGATGGAGAAATAATTGCAAACAAGAAAAGAAAATTCATTGAAGACTTGGATGAATTGCCTTTCACCTTTAGAGAGTTAATAATAAACAAAGAAAAATATACTCCAAGGGATTTCGGTTTAATGATGACAGTAAGAGGATGCCCTTACAACTGTTCTTACTGTGCTTCAAGAGTGGTTTGGAACGGCACTTTAAGATTTAGGTCGGTTGGAAATATAATAGAAGAAATAAAACACGTCAAAGAAAAATTTAGCACTACACATATATACATTGAAGACGACAATTTTTTGATGCCAAGAAAAAGGGTTAGGGAATTCTGTGAAGCAATGAAAAGAGAAAAACTAGATGTAACATGGGAATGCCAAGAAAGAGCAACAAATATTGATGAAGAAATTTGCAGGACGATAAAAAACGCTGGCTGTGTAAGTGTTGGAGTCGGAATTGAATCAGGTAACAATGAAATCCTCAAGCAATGCAAAAAAGGAGTAACCAAACAAGAAATGAGACGAGCTTCAAAGATCTTTAAAAAAATTGCTTTGCCTTGGAAGGGATTTGTAATGATTGGATTGCCAATGGAAACAAAAAACAATGTTCTTGAAACACTCCAATTTATGAAGGAATTAAATCCAAGCCATACTTCAATGCATATATTTACTCCTTTTCCTGGAACTAAATTTTACTCTCTCTACAACTTAAAGGAAGAAGACTTTTACTTGTATGAACCTGAAAGTCCATTCAATCATTTTTCTTTCAAGATGACGGAACAAGAATTCAATGAAGTGAGGGACGTGATGACAAAAGAGATTGCTGAGCTAAATGAAAAAAACAAGGAAGTCGTAGAAAGGACAAATGTCTTTAGGTGGGCAAAAAATGAAAAACAGAATTAATTCAATAAAGAGACTCATGAAAGGGATTGACGGATGGTTAAGTGATGAGGAGGGAGAGTTTTTATTCAATAAGGCCAAAGAATGCAGTGGGAGAGGAGCAATAGTTGAGATTGGTTCTTGGAAGGGAAAGTCAACTATCTGGCTTGGCTTGGGCTCAAAAGAAGGCTCTAAAACAAGGGTTTATGCTGTGGACCCGCATAATGCTGGAGCAGACGAAGTCATTTACGGAAGAGTAAATACTTTAAAAGAATTTAAGGACAACATTAAAAGAGCAAAACTAGATGAAGTAGTTAAACCAATTGTTAAGGATTCAACAAAGGCAAGCAAGGATTGGAAGAAACCGATTGAACTTCTTTTTATTGATGGAAGCCATCAATTTGATTTAGTTAAAAAGGATTTCCTGAATTGGTCAAGATTCCTGGTTGAAGGCGGTCTAATAGCCTTTCATGATTCGCTTCTCTGGCCTGGCCCAAGAAAAGTCGTAAATAAAATGTTATTGGCTTCCAACTACTTTAAAGAACCGGATTTAATTGATTCAATCACGTGCGCAAGAAAAACGAGTTCAGTTTCATTTAATGACAGGATTAACAACAATAAATTTTGGATAGAAAAAAATTTGAGGGAACTGAATTTAAGGTACGGGTATTTAAAATTGAGCCTGAGAAAAAAAGCTTTTCTAAAAAGTTAATTTAATTATTTCTTTTTTACGTAAAAAGCCATTGAGCCCCCGCATCTAAAAAAACTTAAGAGGCAGTAGAAAGGCATTAGAAGGAATGCAAAAAATGAATTGTTTACTTTTAATGGAATCTTCTTCCTCGTGAAATAAGAATTAATTCCATCCAAAAAAATATTTGGAGAGACATTGTACTTTATTTTTTCTATTTTAAAGCCACTCTCTTCAATCATTCTTCCTAAAGTTTTTGGAGTGAAGTGATAGAAGTGCCTTGGGGCATCAATGTTCCACCATTCTTTACCAAAAACCTTTGATTCAAGGGAATCAAAGTTTGGTGTTACAATAATTAACTCGCCTTTTTCCTTAAGCAATTCCCTTGCCTTCATTAGAACAGCTTTTGGTTCTTGAACATGTTCCAGTAAATGAAACGTGGTTATTACATCAAAGTAATTTTTCTTGAATTTGCTTCTCTCCAGAGTCCCAAAAAAAACATTCAAGTTAAATTTTTTTTTGGCATAGTTTACAGCCCCTTTATCCAGTTCAACCCCAGAAACACCCCATCCCTGTTGCCTCCACTTCAGTAGGCAACCGCCTATGCCACACCCCACATCAAGGATTCTTCCTCTATTCTTTGTTGGAATAAAGGTATGGTCAAACTCCTTTATTAAAAGATAATGAGGAAGAGAAGCCAATTTTTTAAAAGAAAATTTTTCTCCATTAATCCATTCCTTTAAAACGTCTTCTTCTTTTCTGGATAAAAAGGAATTAAACGACTGTCTTGGATTTAAATTATCTTCAGAGAAGGCAAAGTATTTTTTTGGATAAAGCTCTGAAAGGGATCCTTTCTTTGGCCTTGGATTCATGTAACTCAAACCACATTTATTGCACTTAACTAAATCAAAATTCCCTTTTACTCCATAGGTGTAGTCTGTTGCAGAAAAAAGGTATTTGGCTTCATCGGCTCCACACAGACCGCACTTAGCGTATTCCATATTCATTTAAAAAATTCATTTCCAAATAACCTTTTAAATTAATCCAATAAAAAAATTCTCTATGACTGAACTCTCAATAATAATCCCAAACTACAATACAAAGAACTTTCTGGAAAAATGCCTTTACTCAATTAAAGAAAACCCTCCTTCTTCTACTTATGAAGTAATCGTCATTGATGATGCCTCAGAAGATGGGAGCAGGGAAATGATTGAAAAAAAATTTCCTTTAGTTAAACTAATCTGGAATAAAAAAAATCTGGGTCTTTCAAAATCATTCAATATTGCAATTAGAAAAAGTAGTGGAAGCTTTATTCTTTTGCTTAATTCAGATACACTGATTTTTCCGAAATCGATTGACGAAATGCTTTCAACTCTAGAAGCCAATCCAGATGCAGGAATTGCTGGATGCAGGTTATTGAATAAAGATGGCTCAACTCAGTTCACTTTTGGCTATTTCCCTTTTCCCTTCTCTTTCATTAAAAGAAAGCTCTTCAAGAAAAAACTGAAAGAAAAAAGAGAACCGTTTGCCGTTGATTGGGTATGTTATGCCTGTGTTTTGATTAAAAGAGAGGTGATTCAGGACATCGGTCTTTTTGATGAAGACTTTGTCTTTTACAACGAGGAAATCGATTACAGTTACAGGGCAAAGAAAAAGGGCTGGAATACGATTTACACTCCCAGAGCGTCTATCATTCATTTTCAGGGAGGATGGGTTAATACAAAAGGAACAGATTACATGAGAGAAAATACTCTTAGAAGCAATTACTTATTCCTGAAAAAGCATAAAGGAATTTTTGAAGCAGTTCCGGCAGTTGTTTTTCTTAAATTGAAATATTTATTTGGAAAGTAATCCCCAAAGGAATGCAATTCCCTTTAAAAGAGAGAATAAAAGGATAGCAGAAAAGGAATAAAGCATTACTAATAAAATGTTGTTTGAATGGGGAATCTTTTTTCTTAAGGCAAAAACATTTACTGTTCCAAAAATGCTTGGAATCAACAACAGAATGAGAGACAAAAAATTAGCTGAAATTATTAAAATAAT
>JBDRIL010000041.1:0-3590 GCA_043815885.1 archaeon
GGCTTCTTCCACTACAGCGGGGCTGAAAGCTTTGCTGGAATCAATATATACAATTACATTAACTTTCTTTTATTTGGAATTCTTGTATTAGCATTCTTTAACATTGGAACCAACATTTTTACTTGGAAATTCAGGGAAGAAAAGTATTGGAAAACAATTGAAGCAATATTCATTGCGCCAATAAATTATCTTTCAATCATTATTGGAACAGGGATAAGTGAATTTATTAGGCTGATTCCAACAATGCTTCTCTTTTTGTGCATGGCTAGTTTTTTTATCATGCCTTCTGTGACTGCCTTTATTCTTTCCATAACAATGCTTTTAATGGTTTTTTTGATATCCCTTAGCGCAGGACTTATAAGGGGAAGCGTTACACTTGGCTCAGAGAACTATGATGCAGTTTTCTCCTATCTCTTTGCCGCCTGGACGCTGTTAAGCTGTTTCATTTACCCTATAGGGATAATTCCAGCTGAATTCAGATTATTCATTCTTGTAAATCCTGTTTACCAGGGAGTAAATTTTATTAGAGACATGTGGATTAATGGGATAATTCACTGGGATGGCTTTCTGTATGTTTTGGGGTTCGCCCTACTAATGCCTGCCGTATCAGTAATTATATTCAAGTTTGCCTGGAAAAGGCTAGGAATACATGGGTATTAGCTCTGATTTGTTCCAATTAAATATTTTTTGGATTCTTAATTAAGATAGATGAATCATGAATAAAGAAATTATTTCAGTAATCGTTACAGTAAGGAATGCTGAAAAAACAATAGGAGAATGTATTGAATCTATTTTAAATCAGGATTATGTTAATTTTGAATTAATCATTGTTGATGCCAACTCAACTGATGGAACTGAAAAAAAATTGAAAAACTACAAAAAAAACAAGAAGGTAAAAACAATTTATTTAGACAAGAAAGTTGGAACCAGCGAAGCCAGAAACATTGGAATAAAAATTTCTAAAGGAAAATTCATTGCCTTTACAGATTCTGATTGTAAGACTGGAAGAAACTGGCTTACAGAACTGAGGAAAGGTTTTTACGAAGAAAAGACAGCAAGTGTTGGAGGGCCAAACCTCATTCCGAAAGATGATTCAGTGAAAGCCAGATGTGTTGCAAGAGTGCTTTCATTTTATTCAAAGGCAGGCTCTTACTACGTGTTCAATTCAAAGGAGATGGTTGAAGTAGAACACAATCCGACATCCAACAGCATGTACAGGAGAAAGGTTTTACTTGAATTAAATAGATTCAATGAAAGGATTGTCAGCAACGAGGACGCTGAACTGGATTACAAGATAAGGAAAAAAGGTTTCAAGATCCTATTCAATCCAAAGGCAGTAGTTTATCATCACAGAAGGGATTCCTTCAAAAAATTTTTTCATCAAGCAAAATGGTTCGGGGTTGGAAGAATGCAGGCAATAAAGCTCGACAAAGGAATGATTGAATGGTTCAGGTTCATCCCTTCAATAGTAATTTTAATTTTAATCCTTTCAGTAATTCTTTCATTTTATTTTTTTCCTGCGCTACTTTTTTTTGCATTGGTTTTTTCCATTCTGCTCATTTCTTTTTTCTTTTCAGCTCTTTACCTTAGTCTAAAAACAAAACCAAGTTATTTCTTTAATTACTTCATTCTTCTAGGAGCATGGTTTTTTGGTTACGGAATTGGAGTAATAGAAGGAGTGTTCAAATGAAGGCATGCATTACCTCAATGTTTTTTGAGAAAGGCTATGGACAGGGGTTGTGTGTAAAAAAATTAAGTGAGGGTTTAGCTGAAAGAGGCAATGAAATCCATGTAATCCATGGAGAAAAAGAAAAGGCGGGGGGAAAAAATTTATTTTATCATCCACTGAAAAAAATTTCTTTTCCTGCAGTAGATATTTTTTCTTTTGGTTTAGGGCTAAGGAAAAAAATCAGGGGATTAGATGAAAAAATTGATTTTGATTTATTCTACCCTCATTCCTATGAATTTGGTTTAATTGATTTCAATGAATTAAGAAAGCCCTTTGTTTATCATGCAAGAGGCACTGTAAAGGGAAATTACTTGAACAGGCCTAAAACTACTTCTGCAATAGAAATCGGAAGAAAGGCAGTGATTCCTTTACTGATTAAACTGGATGAAAAGTGCTGCAGGAAAGCAAAAAAAATAATTGTTGACTCAGAGAGAGTGAAAAAAGAAATAATGGAATTCCATGGAGTGAAAGGAAAAAAGATTGAAGTAATTCCTGATGGAGTGGATTTAAAAGAATTTAATCCAAAGGTAAATGGAAAAAGAATTAGAAAACAATTTGGTTTAAAGCAAAACAAGGTTATCCTTTTTTCCGGAAGGATTGTGCCACAAAAAGGATTGCAGTACTTGATTGAAGCACTTCCCAGAGCCATAGAAGAAATTTCTTCAATGAAACTGCTTGTGGTTGGAAATAATACAAGCGAACCTTACTGCAATACAATAAGAAAAATGATTAAAGCAAATAACTTGGAAGAAAGAGTCGTGTTTGCCGGTTTTGTTGAACAAAACTACATGCCTGAATTCATTGCTGCATCAGATGTAGTTGTAAGTCCTTCAACCTATGAACCATTTGGAATAATCAATCTAGAAGCAACTGCAATGGAAAAGCCATTGATTACCACTAAATTAGTTGGTTCCTTGAATGCAGTGAAGGAAAGCGCAACAATAATCAAGCCTCATTCCCCCAAAGAAATTTCTAATGCATTAATAAGTCTATTTTCAGGGAAAACAAAAAGCAGGAAATTAAAAAAAATCAGGGAATTTGATTGGAAGCACTTAAGTAAAAAAGTTGAAAGAGTTTTATTGGAGGCAACAGAGTGAAGGTTTCAGTAATAATCCCTGCATTCAATGCAGAGAAGACTGTAAGAGAAACAATTAAATCTGTTCTAAATCAATCCTTTAAAGAATTTGAATTAATTGTAGTGAATGATGGCTCAACCGACAAAACAAAAAAGATAATTGAAGGATTCAAGGAAAAAACCAGAATTATCAATGTGCAACACAAAGGAATAAGCTCCAGCAGAAACATTGGAGCAAGAAATGCAAAAGAAGAAATTATTGCTTTCCTGGATGCCGATGTGACAGTGGAAAAAGACTGGTTGAAGAAATTAATTAAGCCTTTCAAGGAAGAAAAGGATTTATTTGGAGTGAGCGGAATAGTAAGAAGTAAAAGCACTGGTTCAATTGAATCAGACTTCTTCTGTTTTTCAATTGGTTCATCTGAATTTCAGGGCTATAATGTTGCATTCAGAAAAAAAGAGTTCCTTGAAATGAAGGGCTATAACGAGGAATTAAGGTATGGGGAAGACCCTGAATTGGTATGGAGAGCTTTCAATAATGGAATGAAGTTAAAGAAAGCAAATGCTTTAGCTTTTCATAGAACTTATGGATTAATAGAAAGACTCAAAGCACAAAAAGAATACGCATTCTGTGATGCAAAAGTGATTAAGAAAAACTTTCCTTCTGTTTTTAGAGACCCAATAAACTTTTTGTCCAAAGCCCCAAAAAACATTCAATACATTCTTGGATTCTACTTCATAACCTTTCTCTCCTGGATTGCTGCAGTAATTATTTTAATAATTTCA
>JBDRIL010000042.1:0-3186 GCA_043815885.1 archaeon
AACTGAAGCTTTCCAGCTGAATCCTCCTTGTAAACCCTTACAATTCCTTTCGGTAAAGGCATTCCCAATGCATTCTCTTCGCTGTTCTTGAAGTTAAGCATTACCTTAATCTTATTGCTTGTGCTGGTATCGTAATACCAAGTTCTCTGGCTTGCATCAAAAACAAATTCCTTTTTAATTGGAACATTTTCTGAGGCAAGCAATGAAATCTGTTTGGTTTCATTGTTCATTATATCAGTACTTCTCTCCAATGAATACATATGGTACTCGAATAATGCTTCTTCAGTGAATTGTTCCGGGGCATAAGCTGCTTCCTTCATAGCATAATCATACCCCCCAGCAACTCCTGCAGTAGGCGTTACCCTGTGAATGTCCCCTGCAACCAGCTTCAAGCTTGAATTAGGATAAGAGGTTCCGCTTGTATTTGTTGTTGTAACCCATCCCTTGAAATCCATTAAAATGTCTTTTTCATTCACTTTTGCAATGTAGTCTGCCCTCCAGCTCATTCCGCCAGTTAAATAAATTGTCTGGGTGTTCCTCACTCCGCTATCCTCTGTATACACTTTCCATACAAGTGTTGGCTTTGCAATAAGTCCTTCCGGCAGTTTAGGAAAGGAAATCTTGTCTATGTTGCTTATTGCAATTATTCCCTCACTAGTTTGAAGAATCACTCCATCCACATAACTTAAAAGTGTTCCAGTGTACGTGATTGTCTTTTCGTTTTCATTTACTTCAATCGTTATTTCCTTGTCCAGATACTTTTCCAGTAATTTATTTTTACTCACTAAATCATACTTGTAGTTCTGTTCCACTACAAACGTGCTAGGATAACTCAAGTCCATGAACATCACTGAGGTTGGATCAATCCTTGAAGCAACATCCTTGTACTGAACCAGATTCAGTCCTTCCTTCAACTCTAATTCCCTTAATTCCTTCACTAACCCTAAATCCTGATTGTAGATTGTCAGTTCTGTTCCAATCTTGTCAGAAGAGGTTTCTGTATCTGCAAATAAAAGCACTGCTTCCTCAGGCTTTTCCACAGTAACCTTATAGCTGTAGTCTTTTATATTGAAATTTCCCATATCGATTTTCCTTGGCGCGGGCGTTTGGTCAATGCTTGTTTCAAACAGAATGCTTACAGCAAACAATCCAACCACCAATACCGCCAATACCCCAAACAATCCAGTAATTGACTTAAACTTCATTTTATACCACCAAATAACATAAAATGCATAGCAGAATAAATACTTTTTCTTTTTTTCAGTATTAAACCTATTAATTCTTTTTGTTTCATTATTTCTTTCAAAGTGAATTAAAATGAGTTCAATAATCGGAATTATTTCAAGAAAGAATGAATCAGTCCATCCTTTTCTGGTTGACTTGCTCTTTAATTTAAGGCACAGAGGCAATGATTACTTTGAGGGAATTATAGGAAAAAAACACGTAAAGGAAAAAAGTCTGAGGAAAATCAGGGACACTTTTATTGAAGGAAGCACTGGCTTAATCCAAGGCACCGCTGGTTCAGAAGGATACTTGAGCGGTCCCTTCTTTTCAGTCCTTGACGGGGAATTCTATGAACCCCCAATAAAACTCGGTTTAAAAGAAAAAAACATTAAGCACTTCATCTCCAAAACCAATGGAATTTACTGCATTGCAATAAAAAAACAGGACTCGCTTTATGCATTCAGGGACTTTCTTGGAGTAAAACCCTTGTGGTTTGGCTTTAATGATTCTTTCTTTGCCTTTGCCTCTGAACCAAATGCATTAAAAAAACTGAATATTACTTTTCCCCAGCTTCTTCCTCCAGGAACACTTCTTGCAATGAATAAAAAAGGAATTAAAACAAAGCAATTATTTGATTTGAATTCCTTCAGGAAATCAATTCCAAAAAAAACCTCTTTAAATGAATTAAAGGATTCCCTTATTCATTCCACTAAAATAAGATGCAATGAACTGGAGAAGGCTGCAGTGCTTTTCTCCGGAGGAATTGATTCAACCATTATAGCAAAGCTTGTTTCGGACCTTGTGCCAAAAACTACTCTCTTTACTGTTGGCTTGGAGGAAGCGGAAGACCTTTCCTCTGCAGAAAAGGTTGCAGGAGAATTAGGATTAAAACTAAAAAAAAGAGTAATCAAAAAAAATGAATTAATTCCCTACGCCCTAAAAACGTTAAAGACTCTTTCCTTCTTTGACGAAATGCAGCTGCAGATTGCTCTGCCTGAATTCATTATAGCAGAAGAAATAAAGAAAAACAACTTCAATATAGTTTTTTCCGGCCAGGGAAGTGACGAGTTATTTGCCGGATACCATTACTATGCAAAAATACTTAAAGAAAAAGGAGAAAAGCAAGTGGAAGAAGAAATAATTAATTCTCTTTCAGCTCTCTGGAGCAGAAACCTTTTCAGGGAAGACATTATTTTCAGCAGGCATTCCCTTCTCCAGAGGACTCCTTTCCTTGACAAAGAATTCTTGAAGAAAGCCCTCTCCGTTCCGGTAAAAGAAAAAATTTACTCCGAGAAAGACGAACTAAGAAAAAGGATAGTGAGAAAGCTAGCCCGAAACCTAAAACTTCCGGAAGAAGTATGCATTAAACCAAAAAGAGCCCTTCAATACAGCACAGGAGTTTCAAAAGAATTAAATAAATTATTCTGATTTTACGGATTAAATTCTTTCCATCTATTGTAATCATTCAATTCAGTATTATAATTCGTCTGCAGGTCTATTACATGAATCCTGCATTCAATTGGACCGGGGGGGTCAAAATCAGCATTGTAATTATAATCAACTCTCTTTTCAAATACTGCTTTTTTTTCATAATTAACCCAGAAACTCTTTGATCCAATCAATTCACTGAAACTGCAAACCAGATTAACATCAATATTCAGGTCTACGGAATAAAAGTCCCCCATGTTTACTTCATCAATCACGGTTACACTGAATTCATCACCACTTCTGTAACTGCAAATTTTATTTGCATCAAGCAATGCTATTCTGAAGTATTTCTTTGCATCTGTTTCAAACTCGCCGTCGAGTCCATTTGAAAGAAAACCTGGTTCATTGTTTCCGACTAAACACGTATTTTCATAAACAAAGTCTCCTGCTACATCTGTTGCCACTCTATCATACACCAGCCTTGAATTCTCCCATCTCATAGTTGTTTCTTTGAACAAGTCTTTTTCTATAAGG
>JBDRIL010000043.1:0-43472 GCA_043815885.1 archaeon
GGATTCCTGATATCAAGAATTGACAAAAGGAATATTGTTTTTGGTTTGGATTTATCAAAAAAAAGGGTAAAAAGAGCAAAGAATAAAATTAAAGACGCAATTCTTATTCAGGGCAGTGTACTGCAACTTCCATTTAAAGAAAATTCTTTTGATGCAGTAATTTGTTCGGAGTTATTGGAACACGTAAAGGAATATAAAAAAGCATTGAATGAGCTGATTAGGATAAGTGACAAAGTAATTGTATTAACTGTCCCTAACGACCAAGAACCGAGAAAGATTGTTTGCCCGAAGTGCGGTTTCGAGCACTTTCTGGACGGGCATGTAAATAGTTTTAATGAGGAATCTATCTCAAAAATAATTGAATCAAACAAAAAAATCAAGTTATTGAAGATAAAGAAGTTTCATACAATTTTTACCTACAATAAATTAACTCTCCACTTTCCAAAAGAAATCAGGATGTTCTTGGACTGGATTGCAACAAAATTCGAGAGGCCTTTTACCTTCCTCAAACCAAACTATTTATTGGTTTTAGCAACAAAAAAAACATGATTTAGAGGTTTTATTTTGGAGGAAAAAGAATCCCTGAAAAAGAGAGCAGTAAAAGGCATTAAGTGGATAGTGATAAGCAGTGCAATTATTCAGTCATTCCAGTTCATCATTAAAATAATTCTTGCAAGGATTCTGTTGCCAGAAGAATTTGGTTTGGTTGCAATAAGTCTTCTGGTTATCTCGTTTTTTACTTATTTTAATGAGTTCGGGATTGGATCTGCTTTAATCCACAGGAAAAAAAATATAAAAGAAGCATCTTCAACTGGTTTCTTCATTGTCATATTAATTGGGGTCTTTTTTACTGCCTTTGTTTTCTTTATTTCCCCTCTTGTAGCATTGTTCTTCAATAATTTCGCTGTTGAAGGAATCATGAAGTTTCTGGCATTAGTTTTTCTTGTTTCCTCTTTTGGAATCATTCCATTGAATCTTTTGAACAAAGAACTTGAGTTTAAGAAATTAATTCTGCCAGAGGTTGGCTCAGTAATTGCGTATGCATTGATTACAATTCCATTGGCTTTAATTGGTTTCAGTTATTGGAGCCTGGTTTATGGTTATTTTTTCTCAATCCTTGTCTCGACTGTCCTGGCTTGGATTGCCTGTTCCTGGAGGCCTTCATTTAAATTTGATAAAAAAATTGCTTTAGAATTAATTAATTATGGAAAATTCATTTTGGGGGGAGTGCTTGTTGCTTTTTTACTGCTTCAGGGAGTCGATTTTTTCATTGGAAGAATTCTTGGCGCTACTGCTCTGGGATTATATGGATTGGCTTTTGCTCTTTCAAACCTTCCAGCCACAAATATAACCCACGTTGTAGCCAAGATTTCATTTCCTCTCTACTCCAAATTACAGGATAAAAAATCCAAGCTTAAAAATGCTTACACGAAAATAACTTATTTTGCAATGCTTATTGTTTTTCCTGTTTCCCTTACTTTAATGATTTTAGCTAAACCTATCACAATAATTATTTTTACTGATAAGTGGGCTGGAATGATTCCAATAATCCAGGTTCTCTCAATTTTTGCCATATTTAGGTCACTGCACATAATTGCCTCATACCTATTCCAAGGAATTGGAAAACCAGAAATCAATCAAAATCTGCTAATTGCAGAGGTAATTTCACTTGGAATAATAATCTATCCAATGATAACCCTGTTTGGAGTAATAGGGGGGGCAATTGCTTTAACCGTGGTAATGGCTGTTGGAGGGAGTTGGGCTTTCTTTAAATGCACATCATTGGTTAAAGAATCAAAATTAAAGCTATTGAAGACACTGGGCATTCCTTTTATTTTTTCTCTTGCAATTGGGGCATTAATCTTTATTACAGAAAACTATTTTGCTCCAAATTCAATCATTTCACTTCTTTCAATAATGCTGGCTGGATTCATTGCTTACGCGTTATTGATTTTTTTATTTAGAAGGGAAACAATCCTTGAAATAATGGATTTATGCAAACTCATGCTGAAGAGATAAAATTGATTCAACAGGAATTCTTTTTTAGCTTTTTGCATATAACTACATTATGTTGGATTGCCCTTTTTGGAAGGGAGAAATATGGATTTGTTTTCGAAAATCAAGTCTGGCAAAATAGCAGTTATCCTGCATGCAAAATATTTCCATTTTGTGAACTGGTTATTCTCTAATCTCGTTAAGCACGCGCCAACAAATAAGCTCAGGGTAGCCATCCTTAAAATTTCAAAGGCAGAAGTTGGCAAAGGCCTTCAGATACACAAAGGAAATGAAATCAATGATTTTACAAAATTAAAGATTGGTTCAAATGTCATAATCGGCCCAAAAAACTGTTTCTTTTCCAGGGGGGGCATTGAGATTGGTGATAATGTCCTTATAAGTGGGCATAGTAAATTTATAAGCCAGAGCCACAACACCAAAGGAAAAGAATTTGAATGCATGTATAAACCCATAAAGATAAAGGAAGGGGCATGGATAGCGATACAAGTAGTTATCAATTATGGTGTAACAGTAGGCAGGAATGCAGTTATTGGTTCAGGTGCTGTTGTTAGGGAAGATGCCCCGGATAAGGCAGTTGTGATTGGGAACCCTGCAAGGGTTATCACTACAAGAGACAAATAAAAATTAGCCAAACTGATTATTTTAAAAGAATCAATTCAATTAATAGTGTTAAAAACAATAAAGCTATCGTCCAAAGCAATACATGTATAACTGTAAAAAGAGTGGAGTGGAAAAGAATTAATAAAATTATTTCCATTACAGCAAAAAAGATCATTGGAAAAATTATTCTCTTGTTTTGAATTGCCAGATTGTAATATGTAATCAGGTTACAAAAGGAAAAAAAGAACATTGTTAGGCCAAAAAGCGGAAGCAGTTGAATTGCAACAGGGTATTTTGGCCCAAGCAATAAATTAATTATGAAAGAAGGAAAAAACCAATAAGCGATGAATACAAGAAAAGAAAAAATGAAAACATATAAAAGGGATTTTTTCAATAACCCCAAAGAACTCTTTTTAGCTGCATTCAGTTGGCTTGCCTTTGGAAACAAAACCATTGCAATCGCAGTTGAACCAAAAAACATTACCTTCCCAAGGACAGAGGCAACAGCATAATTTCCTGCTTCATATGGGGAAAAGAAGTGTTTCACCAAAATTAAATCAATATTGAAGAAAATCATTAAACAAAAGAGAATTATTAAAGCAGGAAAAGAGTAAAGGTATATTTCCTTTGCAAAGACGCTTGTTTTAATTCTTTTCAGGTAATTTCTTAAGCCGTACAAGAGAATAGCGGCTCCGGCAAGTGCTGCAAGGACAAAGGCAAACAATGCTCCAGCAACACCAAACCCGAGTAAAACTAGTATGGCAGCAAAAACTAGTTTTGAGGAAGAAAAAGTTAATGCATTCAAGTTATAGTAATTGAATTTCTGGAGTCCCTGAATTGCGCCAACAGCAATTGGAAGCAAGAAAGAATAGAAGACTATTACGGAAAGGATTAGGAATGGGATAGGAGAAGAAATGTGAAGGAAGTTTGATATAATGGGAGTGAAAATTACGAGTAGAAAAGCAAGTATTAAGGCAATTAAAAACAGTTTTTTGAATGATTTGGAGAGAAGAGAAGAAATTTTTTCGTTTTCTTCTTTTGCCTTGAATTGGGATACGAATTTCGCGATAGTTGTTTGGATTGCAGCAGAGGGAACGGAAAGAATATAAAACAATGAAATTATTGTGGCAAGAACAGCGTACTCTTCAACCGAAAGCATTCTCCCCATTACTATGTGATAAATGTATGCAAGGCTTCCCGAAACAAGCTCTGTAAGCAAAACAAAAAAACTTTGTTTGCCTATCCCTCTGTCTTTATCATCCACATCAATGCCCTCAATTGTTTAGACCGCTAAGATACATTATAATGAAGAATTATTAATTAAATTAGATGTTATCAGTTTAGGCGGTTATTCAAATTAATAGACATTCCCAAATTTATTCTTTATGTGCAATAAATTATTTTTAATGAATACTGGCATATTTATACAAATGATTGAAAGAATATTCAAATTTTTTTCCAATGAAAAAAACCTGCTTTTATTCATTGTCTTAATCTATTTTTTAGCGTCATTTTTCCAATATTCCTTCGATTCCAACTTTAAGATTACTGGTTTCTATTTTGGCTTGCCTCATATATACACTGGAGACGAACCTGAATACTTGTTGACTCTCAACAGCCTTCTAGCTGACGGGGATTTCAAGCTATGCAATAATTATGGGCAGGCAATGCAGGGAGGCTGTCAGGCAGGAATAACCTTTGCAGGAATAAAAGAAATAGCCGGAAGAACAGAAATGATTCCATGTTTCGAGCAAGGAGAAAGGCTTCCCTCCCGTTCAATCCTTAATGCATTAATTGCAGCCACTTTTATCTGGCCGTTTGCAAAAGATTCCTGCCTGCTTGAATCAATGGCAATATTTATGACACTAATTGTTTCACTTCTTGTCATATTCCTTTCATTAAAGATAATGCAATATTTTGATTTCTCTAAAAAGACAATTGCAATCAGTATTTTGGCACTTGCCTTTGCTAGCCCTTTCTGGTTCTACTCTAAAACTTTTTGGAGCGAGCCGTATGTATCCCTGTTTCTTGTTGCTTCAGTATATTGCTTTCTGAAAAAAAGATTTTTTGCTTCCGGGCTGTTCTTAGCATTAAACCTCTTAATAAAACCAGTTAACTTAATATTCGTAGTCGTATTTTTTATCTTCGGTTTTTTAAAGAGAGACAGAAAACAGATCATAAATCTTTTTATTGGTTTTCTGCTTGCCTTGCCTTTTTATTTTTTGATTAATTATTTTGTATTTGGAGACCCTTTATTTATTTCAAAAGCCAATGAGGCTTTTGGAGGGGATGTTTTTTCTGGGCTTATTGCGGCATTTTTTGCAGTTAAGTTTGGTTTTCTTCTGACTTTTCCTTTATTCCTATTTGTTATTATTGGCTTTTACTTTTTTTTCAGAAAAAGGCCTTTTGAATCCCTTTTATTTTTTTCACTCTTGTTTGGCTACATGCTTTTTTGGGGGCAGGTTTGGTTTGTTGTTTTAGGGACTGGAGGATACTCCTTCCGGTATTTTGCTCCGTTGATTCCTTTAATGATTATTCCAATCGGCTTTTTCCTTCAGGAAAATAAATGCAAGAAACTGTCTTTGCTTTTTTGGGCAATCCTTTTTATTTCTTTTTTGATAAATTTACAGGCAGCACTTACTCCACTGCTAATAGATAATCCTCCTTGGTTTTTGATTGAGTACTTGTTTAAAACTATCAGTATATAACGAACCGCGGAAACATTTTTCTGTAATTAATTTCCTTTATTTGTTTCTTGCTCGCAACCAATTCGCTTATATCCAAACCCATCTTTATTACTTCGTCAACATTTGCATAACAGAACAAGCCAAGCCTTCCAAAGCTGACCAGGTTATTGGTTTGTGTCAGGGAATTCAGTATTTTTGTTAGTCTTTTTTCATAATTTAATGAATAAATGGGATAGGCATGCGGGATTCTTTTAACAAAATAAAATTCAACATTCTTTCTATGCAAAAAATCATGTTCTTCAAATGCCTTCAAGCATTCTTCAAAGAGTTCTTTGTCTTTTTTGTTCCAGATGGCATCGTTTTCATTGCATGTAAACTCCACTACTAAACCATTTTTGCCTTTTGGAACAGCCTCCCTGCTGAACATCCCCAGTTCATAAGCCCTATTGAATGGAATCTTTGTCCCGGAAAAGTAAACCCACGGAGAACCAAAAACCATTGGTTTTTTTATTCCTAAAAATAAAAGGGTTTCAGCTCTATATTCCAGGTTGCTTGCAGTGGAAACAACTTCTTCGGGAAGTTTTCCTTTAAGCAGGAAAACTAATTCATTCAAGGGAATTGTTGAAAGAACGAAATCGCATTCTTTGATTAGTGTTTGGTTTCCGCTCTTGAATTTGACTCTGTTTATTCTTTTCCCTTTAAAATCAAAGGAAATACTGCTGGAATTAAAAAATACGCTTCCATTGTTTTTTATTAAATCAGAATAAAATTTATCGCACACCTGCCCTATCCCTTTTCTTGGATAATAGTTTTCCATCATTGAAGGGTCTTCTGAGTGAAATCTTTTTTTCCCGGTAAGAGTTGAAATAATCAGTTCAAACAAACTCAGTACCGGAATTCTTTTTTCAGCGAAATCCTTGGAAAGGTATTTTGGGTCAATACCCCACACCTTTGAGGCATAAGGCTTGAAGTAGATATCATAAAGCAGTTTTCCAAACCTTCTGGTTACCCATTCCTCAAATGAATTGCCTTTCTTATTTTTACTCAGTCTTAATCTTGCTCTTGTAATTAAGAAATCTATTGCGCACAAGAAACTCAGCAAGGGATTGATGTTTCTGAAGACATCCATTCCCTTTAAAGGATACTTAACCCAGCGGTTCCTGTAAAAAATCTTTGAACTAATCCCCACTCTCTGGAAGTCATCCTTTAGTAATTCTTTCAGTAATTGTTCAACATCCTTGTGTACTGTGTGAATGTTATGCGGACCCAAATCAAATAAAAAGCCGTTCTTTTTAATGGTTCTGGCGTTCCCTCCAATAAAGGAACTTTTTTCAAGTACTGTTACTTCGTGACCTTTTTTGGACAGATTCCATGCAGCACTCAATCCAGCAGGGCCTGCGCCAATTATAATGTACTTTATTTTAATCACTCTTTTTATTTAGAAGAAGCTGGATTAATCTTTTTAAGGATAAGCATTTGAACGTAACTGTAATTTCCATAAGGAGGCAAGTACTTAAAGAATTCAATGAATTTATTGTTATAGACTAATTCCTTTTTTCCTTCTATTAATGCTGCATACAGTGCCCTGCTTCCAAAGTAATAAGAACTAAGGAAATTTTCTAGGTTTTGGTTTTTATTGTTTCGTTCAAATTTGTTTTCAATGAATTCCAAGAATTTTTCTTTATCAAGGTAGTTGTTGTGAAAGGGTTGTTCAATTGGTTTTAAGCCCACTGCTTCCCTTGCATCATTGAGATTCTTTAATCCATCCGTGAAGGCTTCAATCATCAAAAAAACTCCTTCCTTTTTTAATACCCTGTGAATCTCGTTTAAGGCTTTCTTTTGGTTTTCCCAGGTTTTAAGATTAATAATGCATCTCTCTGTAAACACTATGTTAAAGGATTCATCTTCAAATTCTAAATTCTGTGCATCCCCGAGCTTAAATTGCGCTTTTTCCAGATTCCTTTTATTTGCAACCTCTAAAAGTTCTTTGGAAAAATCAATGCAGGTTAGCTCCAAATCCAATTCTTTAACAATCCTTTCAGCAGTATAGCCATTCCCGCACCCGATCTCCAGGATTTTTGGCTTTCCTTTAAATTGTTTTTTAAGTATTCCAATTTGTTCAATGAGTTTTTCGACTTCTTTTTCTCTCACGAATTCATCCTTCATTGTGGATTGTTTTGACGCACCGAATTCTCCTGCAATTCTTGCATAGTGTTCTTTTATTTTATTCATTTTAGAAAACCTTGCACTGTTTTCTTTATTTTTTCTGCATTCAAGTGAATGGATTCAATTACTTCACAGATTTTTTTTATCTCTTCTTCCTTTAAATCCGCATACATTGGAAGTGAAAGAATTCCTGCAGAGACAGATTCGGTGTTCGGAAGTTTTTCTGGAAGAGCTGATTCAAGGCTTCTGTAGGAAGGGAATCTGTTGCAGGGGGGATAGAAGTATTTTCTTGCAAAGATGTTGTCAGATTTTAGCGCAGTATGTAATTGGTTTCTGTTGAGACCGAATTCCTTTTCCAATACCTCTACCGTGAAATACTTGTAATTTATTTTTCCATCTGGATTGATTTTCTGGAATTTCAGGCCGGGAATTTTTTCCAGGTTTGTTTTGTAAATCTGGTTTAATCTCCCTAGTTTTTCAATATCTTTTTCTATCTGTTCAAGGGCTTTCAAGCCTAATGCAGCAGAGAATTCATTCATTTTTGCATTAGTTCCCCATGAAACCACTTCTTCTTCGCCTGCAATGCCAAAGTTCCTCATTAAAGAAATCTTTTCTGATAATTCTTTATTGTTTGTTGTGACTGCCCCTCCTTCCCCTGTAGTGAAAACCTTGGTTGCATGGAAACTGAATGCTTCTCCCTCCCCAAAAGAACCAATCTTTTTATCCAGGTAAGTTGAACCAAAAGCATGTGCGGAATCAAACAATAATTTCAGGTTATTGCTTTCAGCGATATCAGTAAGTTTCTTTATTTCAACTGGATTTCCAAAGATATTTACTGCAAGGATTGCAGTAGTTTTATCGGTGATTAACTTTTCTAACTTACTTTCATCTAGATTATATGTTTCAGGATTGATGTCGCAGAAGACTGGTTTAAGGTTGTTTGCCTGAATTGCGTGAATCGTGGCAGAAAATGTAAAGGGAGTTGAAATAACTTCTCCATTTAAATCAAGGGATTTAATCAGCAACTCCAAGGCTTTTGTTCCATTGGAAACCAATGCACAGTGTTCTGCTCCAATGTAACCAGCAATTCTTTTTTCCAGTTCTTGAACGAATTTGCCGTGGTTTGTCAGCCACTTTGATTCAAAGATTTCTTTGAATAAAGGATGAACTTCTTCAAATTCAGGAATGCTTGGCTTGGCTACAAGGATTTTTTCTGAGAAAGCAGAGGTTCCTCCTAAAATTGCTGGTTTCAAATTCCCACCTACAAAAAAATACCATAAAATTATTATAAAGCCATTGCAATTGTTTTAACCCAATTATTTAAATTACCTTTCAAATAACCATTTATTGATTAATTTTTTTGAATTGATTCAAAATGAAGAAGGAGGGCTTTACATTGTTTTCATTGATTTTGGTTTTTTCATGCATAGTCGTTGCTGCTACAGGGCAAATGATTCTAAAGACAGGAATGAATGAAGTGGGAAAGATTACGGATTTAAGGGGGCTTCTTTCAATGGAAAACTTTGGAAGAATGGCAACAAACAAGTTTGTGGTGTTTGGGGTAATGCTTTACGCGTTTTCTGCAGTACTCTGGCTGGGGGCATTGTCATCATTAGATGTAAGCTATGCATATCCATTCATCAGTCTCAGTTACGTTCTTGTGGCAATACTTGCATTCATTTTCCTGAAAGAAAACATTTCAATGGTTAGGTGGATGGGAATAATCGTAATAATAATCGGGGTTTTCCTCATAAGCAGAACCTGAAATTTCTAAAAGGGGATTAAATGAAAGAAAAAATAATTAAATTTATTTCAATTAGTTTATTTATTCTGATTCTTTTTTTGTTAATTGGATGCGTTGAATTAACTGATTATTTTGATCCATGGAGACAGGCATTCCAGAAAGAGAGTGGACAGGAAGTGGAATTGGAGGGATACATTAATGGAATTGGGACATTTCCAAAAGAAATAATTGAGAAAGATGAACTTGTTGGTTATCTGTGGAAGAGCGAGGAAAGAATTGAAGGCATTCCATTAATCCTGAAAGAAGAAATTAATTGCGAAGGAAAGAAAGTGAAAGTAATAGGAGAAATAGAGAAAAGAACGTTTCGCCCATCAAGTACTACAATGGATTACATGCAATGGGTAATGATTAAAGTGGGAAGCTATGAATGCACTGAATGATTAGGATAAGTCCTTGAAAACGTCTTTTACTGCATTGGAAAATCTTTCATGCTTTTTCTCAAAGAAATAAATGAAGTCCTCTACAAACAGGACAAGAGAAATTACAATGAAATAAATCAAGGACATTAATCCGAAAGAAGTTATTAAGGGATAAATGTGAGAGAAGACTAAAGCAGTATTTGGAAAGAAAAAGGATTCTGAGGAGAGAGGGAATAAAAGGAAGACTGGATGGTCGAATGAATCAGCAAGCAAGTGACCGAAAAGCAATACGAAAAGAATTAATGAGAAGGACTGCCATTTAATGGAGGAAGTTCCTTTTTCCTTATAAAAAGAAATCAGGAACAAAATCAAAGGGAAGAGAATTACAAAGAAGAGATTGTGGAATGGAGCAAAGTAAATGCTGTTAACTGGATTGTAAGAAAGAGCAATTAAATGGTCTAAATCGATTAGAGAAGCTGCAACTGCAACCCCTATTACAAAAAATGCCTTGTGTTTTCTGTGCAGGCCTAAAGCAAATGCTACTACTACCGAGAAAATAAAATGAAACAATGGATCCATGGCTAGTTCAAAAAAGGAAAGCGAAACATTTAAAAAAAGAAACTCCATTTATATATCAAAATCATACATAAGGAGATATATTTGGAAGAGGGATTGAATGAATAGAAAGAATGCTTCATTAAAAAAAATAATTGTTTTAGGACTTATTTTACTTATAATCGGAGTTGTATTCTTAAGCGGGCCGGCAACTGCATTTTATATTACTGCTACCCCTACTTTAACTCACACGCCAGGAACAAAGGATGCAAATGTAACTGTAACCTTTTACAAGGAAAGATATGAAGCAATCGGGACAATTACTGCAAGACTGATTTATTTGGAGACTGATGGTAGTGGGAGTGGAACACTTTCTCCTGCCACAAGTTACGATGTTAACTGCTGGGCAAATACTGATTATTATGATTATGGGCAAAGCCAGTATCTGTATGTGCTTCAGCCGAATGACTTGAATGTATTGGCTTATGGATACGTTGATAATGATGCAACTCTCACCCCGGGAGTGGATGAGAATTCAGCATATAAATTCAGGGACTGGAGTGATGATTTAAGCCTTACAGGGGCAGTAACAACTTATTATGGTTACGGATATAATTATGCAGGAACATTTACCTGCACTTTTTACTTCACTGGACTGAATGATGGAGTGTTTGTTTCAGCACTGCCATTCATTAATGGTTTGCCTGTGAACACTACTGGTTATGATTCAGGGCAGGCTGGAACAAATGTAGATGTAAATACAATCTTTGCAATAAAGACAATTGCTGCAAGTGGAGTTACTGACGTTAACTTTGTTAATGCTTCAGGAACTGAGAAGGCCTACTTCAGCATTCCTCAAGGAGGAACCAATGGAACTGCAGGAAGCGACTACATTACAATTGATGTAAATATTGCTTCCGCAACTAATCCAAGTAATGCAACACTATTAAGTGCTCCTAGATTCGAATTTGGTTCAAATGTAAGTAGTTTTACTATTGACGGGAATGGAGCAACAACACTTGATTTGTTTTATACTGGACTTATTACTGATTCACAAGCTGAAAATTCAAACTTCAATATATGGAGGTTTTCAAGCGGAAGCTGGACAAAGATTACTAGCGGAAGAAGTACAGACACAAGCATAGACAGAATAAGGGTTACAATTACTAGCTTCTCTGAATATGCAATGGGAACTGATACTAGTATAAGTGGAGGAGACCCCCCAGCTACAGGAGATGGTGACGGCACCGGCGGCGGTGGCGGCGACGGAGGGGGAGGCGGTGGAACGCCAGAAGCAAAAGAAGAAGTGCTTGCTGAAGTGACAATCACAAAGGGAATGACTTCAGAAGAATTAACGGCTATTTTAACTGAGGCAGGAGCATCAGAAACAGCAATAGAAAAAGCTATTGCAGCAGTAGGAAAAACCGAATTAACTAAAACTTATACAGTCTATAAGACAACTGCAGCGAATGGAACAGTAAGCTATAGAACGGAATTAAGTATTACTGTAAAGAATCCAGGAAAGACCTGGTTGAGGGAAGTAAAGGTAATAGAAAAAATCCCGAAAGGAATTGCAGCGAAGGCATCAGAGATAAACAGTGAATTTGATTTCAGTGTATTGGTCGAAGACCCAATAATTCAATTCAATATCCCTGAATTAAAGCCAGGCGAAACCAAAGAAATAATGTATTCAGTTCCAAAGAACATTATTCTAGCAGATGAAAAGTCATTGCAGGAACTTGCTTTGCCAATTCTGGCTGACTTCATTGAATTAACAGGAGAAGAAGTCTGTGCAGAAAAGAACTGTGATGACTCAGATCCTTGTACAAAGGATTCATGTGATGTAACTACAGCAGAATGTACTCACACTACACTGCCTGATGGAACTGCATGTGGAGCAGGAAAGCAATGTATTAGCGGAGTGTGTAAAGCAAAGTCAGTGGCAACCGGAGGAGTAGTAATGCCAGAAGAAGCTCCTATATGGGGATGGATAATAGGAATAATAGTAATCGTAATTATTGCAGGAGCAGGATACTATTACTACGAGTACTATTACAAGAAAGGCAAGGGAATAGGAAAACCAGCAAAAGAATCTGCAAAAGCCGCTAAGAAGACTAAATGATTTTTTTCCTTCTTCTTTTTTCTTTTTATTTTTTAATTCAATTATAAAGTTCAACGATTGACGTTGAAAAAAGTTTTTAATTCTATTTCTGTTATTTTTTATTGTATACCGAAGGTATACAATGTTTTTTGATAAAACTTTTCTAAAAGTTTTTTAATGTATTTTTCTGATTTGCTGGAGAGTTGGTGTAAAGCAATTGATTCTGAGACTGAATGAAAGGAAATGCAGTGAATGCAGGGACTGTTTGGCTAATTGCCCGAACAGGTTGACTGAATTAAGTGTATTGAAGTGCAGGCAATGTTCTTTTGAGGAAGCGAATTGTGTTAATGCATGCAGGCAGGGAGCATTCTATGAGATAGCAGAAGGAATAATTGGAGTGGATGAAGAAGCATGCAATGGCTGCGGGGAATGCATTAAGGCATGCAAGGAGAAAGCAATCCAGTTAGTGAATGGAAAGGCAGCAAAGTGTGACCTTTGCGCAAAGAATAGTTTCATGATTGCCTGTTTAAGGGAGTGCGAGAAAGAAGCTATTTCATTGATTAAGACAGTGAAGGAAGTAAAGGAAATCGAGGGAATGCTTGGATTCAGGATAAAGAATTTAAAGGAAGGAGAAATAAAAAAAATTCTGAAGAAAAGGGAAGAATTTGAGGTCATTGAAAACAGGGGCAATGAAAGGATTTATGTATTGAAGGATTTCCCGGAATTAACAAAACAGGAGGCAAAACTGCTTAGGGAAGTAATGGAGGAATTCCAGCAGAATGAATTTGAAAAAGGAATAAAGAAAGAGATTTATTTTACTCTCATGGATTACTGTGAAAGGAATTTAATTGAATTAGAGGAAGAACAGGAAGAGTACCTGCTTGGATTGCTTGAATCAATGATTTATTCTTTTGGGCCTCTAACGAGTATTCTGAGGAATGACGAAATAGAGGAAATAAGCGTTATTGGTTTGGGGGAAATGAAGCCGGTAAGAATATTTGACAGGAGCTTTGGATGGATGAAGACAAACCTTTACTACTGCAGTGAAACAACGGTAAAGGATTTAGTCAATAAAATGGCTCGAGGGATTGGAAGAAGATTGACTCTGCAGACACCAAAACTGAATGCAGTGCTGCCTGACGGCTCAAGGATTAATGCAATGATTCCCCCTGTTTCTTTTTCCGGGCCAACACTTACTATAAGGAAATTCAAGAAGAAACCCTTTACTCCAATCGAGTTAATTGAAAACAAGACTTTTTCTCTGGAGTTAATGGCGTTTATCTGGATGGCTCTCCAGACTGATACAAGTGTATTGGTTGTGGGAAATACTGGTTCAGGAAAGACTTCTTCCCTAAATGCATTATTCTGCTTTATCCCAAAGGAAGAAAGGATTGTTGTAGTGGAGGAAACACCGGAAATAATCCTGCCTCAAAAACATCTAATAAAACTGAGTATTGCAGAAAATCTGGGAATAGGAATGCAGGAACTAATAACTGACACGCTCAGAATGCGTCCGGACAGGGTGATAGTGGGAGAGATTCGTTCAAGAGAAGAAGTGGGAGCATTTATTGATACGCTTCTTGCAGGGCAGGGAAAGGGAAGTTATGCAACATTTCACGCTCAAAGCGCGAAAGAAGCAATTGTAAGGCTTGAAAAGCTGGGGGTAATGGAGATTGATTTGGGTTCAATTGATTTAGTATTGGTGCAGAAACGATGGAATCAAATAAATAAAGGTAAAGGAGCAAGCAAGGAAGTGAGAAGGATTGTCGAGGTAAGTGAAGTTAATGGCGGGGAAGAAGGAATTAAACTCAGAGAGCTTTATTCATTCAATCACAAGAGGAATAAACTCCAGCAAAAAAATGAAAGCGAAAAGGTTCTGGGAAAAATAAAGAACTGTTTCAGGATGAATGAAAAGGAAGTGAGAAAAGAATTGGGTAAAAGGAAAAAGCAGTTAAAAAAGTTTGGGAGAGAAAAACTTGAATTAAAGGAATTATTTGAAAGAATGAATGGTGAGGGTGATGATTGAAAAATTTTTTTCGGAACTGGAAAGGGAATTAATAAAGGGAAGAATCAATGAATCGGTTGAAGAGTACTTGAAGAAAAGGGGCTTTTATTCAGTGATTCTTGCACTTACTGCCTTCTTTCTCTATTCTTTAATTGTGAGCAATCTAATTGAAGGAATTATTGTTGGAGGGATTGTGTTTGTTTTGGGGTTTTCATTTTTTTTGCTTTACCCAAAGGCAAGGAAGAACAGAATCAAGGCATTGATTGAGAGGGATTTGCCTTTTGCTTTAATGGCAATGGCAGTAGAGCTGAACCTGAATATCCCTTTTGAAAAAACAATAGAGAATACCGCGGGAAGGCAGTATGGAATTATTTCAGTTGAATTCAGTAAGGTAGTGAGAGAGATAAAACACTACGGAAGTTCATTACAGGAAGCATTATTTCATTTAAGCGAAAGAAATGATTCATTAATGCTGAAGAGAAGTATGGCCCAATTAGTAAGCATATATGAGCATGGAAGCAAGACTGAAAGAGGAACTCCAATCAAAAGATTGGCGGAGGAATTGCTTTCAAAACAGAAGGCAGAGTCCAAGGAATTTTCAGGAAAACTAGTGGTATTTTCTCTAGTGTTTATTGCTCTTTCCGCAATACTCCCAGCGTTATTCCAGTCATTTGTTTCAATTGGAAGCATGTTCTTGGAACTTGAGTTCACTGCATTGCAGGTAATAATTATTGTCACTGTTTTTTTTCCTTTGATAGATGCAGGCATACTTTTATTTATTAAATTAAAGACACCGGTGTTTTTGAATGAATGATAATCCAATCATCAGGTGTTTTTTTTCAGGGGAAAGCATTAATGAATTCAAAGAAAAATTAAGGGAAAACGATTACAGCGGAGGAATGGAAAAAATTCTAAGGGATTCATTCATAGAGGGAATAATACTGCTTCTTTTATTTCTGGTGGTTTCAACATTAACAGAGATTAATGTCTTATACATAACTGGGTTTTCCTTGGCTGCATTTTTATCCCCCTTTTTATTCAATTACTTCTTCCAGCTCTACAGGTTCGAGCAGAGAAAGAGGGAAAAAGAAAAACTCATTCCTGATGTATTGCTTCAGGCTTCTGTGTTTCCTGAGGGAACTGATTCCATTCAGATAATCAAGTATTTGGCTAAGGAAAATTATGGGAATCTTTCAAGGGAATTCAATAAAGCGCATTCAGAGATAAGGAAGGGAGCTTCGATTGAAAGGGCATTGAATAACCTTAAGAAGCGGTGCAGGAGCAGGATTATTGCGCGAGCAATGGATTTACTTATCCAGGGACACAATAGCGGGGCAGAAATGAATTCAGTTTTCAGGGAGACGGCAGAGGATATCCTTGAAACACAGTCAATAATCAGGGACAGGAATTCAACAATGATTATTGAAAAATACACTTTGCTTCTGGCCGGGGGATTTATTGTTCCATTAGTGTTGGGGTTAATTGTTGGAATGATTACTGGAATGAATTTCAGTGGAATAAATGAATTAGGAATGGGAATGAGTCTAGAGCAGAGAAAGGAATTATTGAATGCCGCACTTCTCTCAAATCAGGTGTATATAGCAGAATACTCTATTATTGCCTCTGTCTTTATTGCAAACCAGGAGGGAAACATAAAGAAAGCCTTCCTCTATGCATTAATTCTTCTCCCACTGAGTCTGCTTACCTACAATCTTGCTAAGGGCTTCTAAAAATGAGCAATAAAAAGAAGATTTATTTCATTAATCATGCAGAAGAAAGATTCCTTCAAAGAGGGATTCCAAAGAACAGCATTAGAGAAATTTTGGCTAGAGGAATAGTTATTCCGGACCCAAAAAATATCCAGAGAAAGATATGCATTTATAAGAATGCAGACCACAGATATTACAGCATAGTATTTGAGGAAGTAGGAGAAGTTATATTTATTGTCACTGGGTATAACTCTGACAATTTAGAGATAAAATATTACAATAAGGTGAAATCGGAATGACTCTGAAATGCATTAAATGCAACGCCCCCACCAAAAAAGCCATTACTGCAAGAAATTATTTCAAGAAATTTAAAATAGAGGGGATAAATATAGAGAAATGCCCCAAATGCAGTGAAGAATATCTGGACGAAGAGGAGTATGAACGGATTAGGCTAAAATTAGAAAAAATAAGAAAAGAAATCAAGCCAATAAAATCCGAGATAAAACAGATCGTTATCTGATTCAAAGAAAGATAGTTTATTTTCCGCGAATTAATGCAGGAACTTTTTCTTTTCTTTGGATTCTCTCATTGAATTTTTTTGTTAAAATAAAGTCCAATTCTGTGAGCTTTTTTACAGGGGCGGAAGAATTATTCAATTGATACAGAGAAGCCCTTCCGATTACGCGCTTCTTCTTTATGATTCCATTCCTTTCAAGGTTTTTCCAGATTTCATTCAAGGTCATTCTGGATACTTCTGTCTGCCTTGCAACCTCGCTCTTGGGAAAATCCAACAGCTTGTTGTCCAAAAAAAAGTCCAATACCTTGATTGTTGGACTTTTTCCAAAACACCTAACAAAAACCGATTCGTTCATCGCCGTTGCACCAAAGTTAAAATGGTTTCTCTTCAACAAATAAAATAATTCTTATAAGAAAAAAATATAAATGTATCTTTTTTAGACTTTTAAAGTATAAAAATTATACAATTGATTTAGTATGGAAAGAGAGTTGGAAGAAACCATTAAGGACACCATAATTGATAAATTGAACAGAAGGAGCTATTGGGGGAGAAGACTGATTAACTTTGATGACCTTTTTTCGTGGTTCAAATTAAAGGCCTCAAAAAGGGAAATAGAAAAAACATGTGATGAATTATTCAGTGAAGGAATTCTTTGGAAGAAAAAAGGGATTAGAAAATGTTTTCGTTACTCGCTCAATCCAAAAAATAAAAGAGAGATTGAGTTAAGGCTGGAAAAAATTTATCGGGAACTAATTTAAGTGAATTCGCTGAAGGTTCTGGAGTGGTTTTTGTTTCTTCTTTTTCTTGGAGTCGCTTGAAGGCTTCACCCATAATGGTTCTGCTTTCGCTGACATCTTTTTTTACTCCGAATACCTGTTCTGCGAGAAATATTCCAATGATTATTATTATGAGGACAGCTAAAAGAATTATCAGCAGCCTGTCTGAATGCCTTAATGCAGCCATTTTAATCCAACTAAAACAATTGCGGGTAAGGAATATATTTAAATAGGGTTGACTCTTCTTTTATTGTATTTGATGTAGAGGTGCAAGGAATGAGTGAAGAAAAATCGATTAAGTTCGTTGAAACAACTCCAATCAATTACGAGGGATTTACGTTAATTGAAGGATTTCCAGGAATGGGTTTAGTGGGAACGATTGGAGCAAAATATATTTCTGAGAGACTCGACTTCAAGGAAGTTGGTTACATTGATGCAAACATTTTTGTTCCAATCATCAGGATCCATAACGGGGTTCCTGTTTATCCTTCAAGGATTTATGCAAATGAGGAGAGAAAGCTTGCCATCATTATCTCTGAACAAATAATTCCAAAGTTTTTTGTTGAGAAAATGGCCAAGGCAGTGGTTGAATGGGTGAGAGAAAAGAAATTCAAGAGACTGATTTCATTGGAGGGAATCAATGCAGGAGACAGTGAACAGAAAACTGTTTACGGGATTGGAGCCAACGATAAATCAAGGAAATTAGTGGAAGAGTACGGGGTAAAAACAATCAATGAAGGCATCACTACAGGAATAACTTCCATTATACTTCTTGGATTAAAGGAAAGCGAGATGGATGCATTCTCCATTCTCGGAAGCGTGAACATGCAGGCAGACTACAAGGCGGCAGCAGCACTAATAAAAAAATTAAACGAAATCCTCAAGCTTGACATCAAGATAGAGCCATTACTTAAAGAAGCAAAGGAAACAGAAAAAGAATTAATCAAGCAGTTAGAGGAACTGAAGAAAACCAGTGAATCAGTCCAAAAATTCGAAGAAAGAACCCCAATGTACACCTAAAAAAACAAAAAGTATTTAAATTAAATTAATCAATTAATTTAATAGAGGTAATTTTTTATGCCAATAAAAATAAGACCACTACCAAGATCTCCCAAAAAGAGAAGCGGAAGAAAACCTGATTCTAATGAAACTACTCTGCCTAGGAGAATATATAGAGTTCATAGCCCAGGAGACGAATTTATTGTACATAGAGGAAGACCAATCCTAAAAGTCAGGAACAAGTCAGGAATTATAGTCAGAAAAGGAAAAAAAAAACCTTAGCTAATGACGACGTTACTATAGATGGACCTACTATAAATATTAATGTGCGGGGTGCTGGAGAAGCTGCTGAGCATGAAACTGTTTCTAGAAGGCCTGGGGCTGAAAGAACGCCGATTGTTACTGTGCCGCCGGAACAAATGAATTATAAGATGGCTGAAAAAATCCTTAAATCAGGGAGGCAGTTAACGCCGCACGAAAAAATCGCCCTGGCAAAAAATAATTTAGAGTTCGTGAAATTTCGTTTTCTTTACGAGAAAAACAAGGACTTCCAAAAAGGATTTGATGCATTTTTTACAAGTGACAGCGCACAGCACATGGGAAGAATGCACTTAATGAACAATGTGAGATCATTTATGGTTAATTATAACCGTCAACTGGAGACAATGTTAGATAAAGCGAAGAAAACACAAATGAACTTAATGAAATATGAAGAACCAAAAGGGGCAGGGAAAGGCTTGTTAAAATTTGCTGAAAAGATACCAATCTTAATGGATATACCTGACTTTAGAAAGCATCGGCTGCAGGCATACTTTAAGCATAACATGGTTCCGAGAATGTATTGGAGGCTCATTACAGACCTGCAAGCAGAAATCAGGGCAGCAGAGAACGAATTAAGAAGAGCCGCCTAAATAGTTTTATGGATACTTCTTTTTCTTGAATGGAAGGAACTGGATTAATAACATTGAACTGACTATCATTAGGAAGAATAGGGTTAGGGGAAGGAGTTGTTCTGGAAGTGAAGGCAGGTTCCAGGGCAAGTCTGAACCGCTGTCTAGATTTAAATTCAATGTATTTCCTGAAGCAACTGATTTGGCTTCTCCTCCTGGACCAACCATTGTGGAAGAGCCTTGTTGCTTGAATGCATCAATCAATGGAAGCAGTTGAGCGTTATCCGCATACCATAAGCCTTTATCTGGATCATAGTAAAGGGTTCCATTCCTTCCGGCAGCACTTCTAAGCAATTCCTTTACTCCATTATAGTCAAGGTAAGGCCTTCCATCCTCTGTACCAAAACTGAAGTCGTGTTCCTGTCCATCAGCAGTATACAGCTTGAAGCCGTCAGCAGTGGGTTCAACTGATTCAATTATTCCGTCATATATTTCTTTTCCTGTTTCCTTGTCAATTATCTTCATGTGAGGCTTGCAGTCGTCTTCTGGATCGGCCCAAAAAACAAATCTCTTTGAATCAGTCTCAAATATCTGGTAGGGACCGTACTTCTGTAAGACTGTATTAAATTTGTCTATCTTTGCCTGTGCAAAAGGCGAGTCAGGGTCAGCCAGAAGGTTTACATCAAAAGCCAGTTCCTCGCAGTCAGTCAAAGGATTAATGTAAGAGGTAGGGGAAACCTTCATTCCAATTACATCGTCCTGGTTTACTACTGCATCCTTATGGTGCCTTAACCAGAAAATTAATTCATTGGTTTCAGGTTTATACAGGATTACTCCGTTCTCTAATTGAACTGATTCAAGCAATCCAACCTCTGGATAACCGTCATTTGAATTAATTAATTTAACGTTTCTGTTCATCAGGATTTCCACTCTTGGGTCAGTTTCCGCTGCCTTTCTTGGAACCCCGTTTGCAAGAATTTTATTGTCCTGTATTGAAAGGGAATGAGAGGTAGTAATGATTGATTCAACCTTTCCGAAAGCGCTCTCCAAATCATTCTTGGAGTTAAGCTCTAAACCACTCTGTTCAAATACGCCCTTCTTAATGCAATCCCATACTCTTTCATCCATTACAATTAAGTGGCCTTTAAGTTCCGGAGGCTGAACACTCATCTCAAAAAGTAAGTCATTTGTATCAGGCAATACAATCTTTGTAATAGTGTTAGGAATCTCTATTCCTGGAATTGCATTGCTCTGGGAAGCCATTCTAACTTGATCTGCAGCAGTAATTATTGGCTCTCCATTGACTTTCAGCACTCCTTCCTCCCTGTTTAATTCAACCTGCATATTGGTATCAGTGTCAGTAACAACAGTCTTTCCCTCAGTATTGTATTTGGTTGGAAAGGCTTCAGAATCAGGAGAAGTCCAGAAATAAAATACCTTGTTTCCGCTAACTGTTCCATGGGAACTTCCTTGAGTGTTAAGGGTTGCTTGAACGAGATTGTCTTCCTCTGCCTCTCTAGCGAGTTCCTCTATTCCTTCCTTTACCTTCTCCATCTGCTGTTTTGTTACTCCTCCAATGCCTGAAAACAATTCTGCGCCCTTGTCCTTGAATTCATCCACTAATTCAGTTGCCTTTTCTGCTGCTGCTTCCGGAACAGCCTTTTTTTCCTCTTTCTCTTCATTCGGGGCAGTAGTATAATTAACGAAATATCCTTCATCCACATCAACACAGTCCTGGAGATGGGGAGCAATCAATAACTGCAATGCAACAGAACCAAGTATTGTATACATTCCCAAACTAAAGTAGGCAATGCTTTCACTTACAGCTATTGCTCCTCCAAGGGTTGAACCAATCTCTTTTGGGATATGAATAAATGACAGTCCAATTGTTTCAGGCAGGGTTTCAATCTTGTCTCCGCAGGTTTCCTTTTCCCTTATGGCTTTAGCCATATTTATTTCCTGTCCGGTTCCTTCACTGTCCTTTCCAATAAGGTTGAGATGATGAGCAAACACTATTAATGCAGAGCCTTTCTTTCTCTCTTTTTCAGGCAGGCCTTGTGTGTCCTCCAAAAATACTGATTGAGTCTTATCCATTGTATTGAATCTTGCATTCCATTCACGCATATTAGAGGAAAGCATTTCAATCCCGCATTCAGGGCAGTCCTGCTCTGATTTAAAGTAAAAGGCTAAATCTCCTACTTCATCCCTAAAGCCTGCTTCAGGGGTAGTCATTTTATTATAGGTTTCTTTTGCCGGATTGAATTGATCGGAAACCACATTCAATAAATACTTCCAGGGAAGGTTATTAATGACTCTAATAAACATGTCTCCTTCATCACTGCCTTCATTTGAAAAGAAATCAATATATGCATCACTGTAGATTTTTTCTTCTCCAGTAAATAAGTTAACCTGCCTCCAGTTTTCCGGCAGCATGTAAGCACTTAATTCATCAAACCCGAATCCTTTCTTGAATCCCCAGTAAACATATGGCTTTACAGTCCATTCAGCTGCTCCCTTTATAGTAGTAAAGTATTGCTTGAATACAAAGGTTTCCTCCTTAAACATTTTGTCCAGTACATTCCAGTATCTTCCTCTTGGATCGTATCCTTGTTCCCTTAAGTAATTCCATAGTTTTTCAGTCATTTCCTGGGACTTTGAAACCCTGTTATGCATATAGCTTCTCATAACTCTTCCAGTATCCTCTGGAGTAAGCAATCTGTCAAATTTCCAGTAGCCCTCAAATAAGTGTATGTCTCCTTCAACTCTCTGGAGTATGTGTTCAACTGTTTCATTCTTTACTGGCATCATTTCACCGTTATCCAGTTTAGCAAATAGTTCCCTGTACTGGCCTTTCAATACATGTTCTTTTAAGTCCTGTTTGCCGATAGTTGTGACTTCTATTCCTGCCCTTGAATCAAATTTGTACAGCTTTAATGCCCCGTTCTCTACTTCTTCAGCACCGAACTGCCCCCACATTCCCTTTACTTTTCCTGGCTCCATCATTGCTGGTTCGTATCTGCCTCTTCCAACATAATTGTACATTATTTCATTGAATTGGTCCTGCGAGGAAGGAATGTGCATGAATTCTCCTGTCCTAGCGTCCCTGAATGCATTATAGAAGAGTCCGTTTCTTTCCTGTATTGCAAGCATTGCAGGAAAATCAGCGTCCCAGTAATAATCATATGCTGCAGCCAGATCAGCCTCTATTGCACCATATTCTTCATAGCCTTGCCTTCTAACTAATCTTGCAGCATCTTCTGGCATTTGTTCTGCAAGATTTAATTTTCTTGCCAGTGCATCACTTGCTTCCTCTGAAATCTGTTTGCATGCAGTATTGTATCTGTGAAGTTCAAGGACTGCCTGCATGAATTCCTTCTGGGCTTCAACGCTCTTCATTCCCTTAATCAGCCCGTCCTTTCCAAAGTACTTTATCATTAGTTTTTCTGCTGCATCTGTTGCAGCCATTCCTTCCTTGAAGTAAGTTCCTTCAATCCATTCATTGTAGAATGCATGCATGTCATATTTCTTGAAGATGTTTCTTGCCTTGTCTGCCCTTGTCTTTGACCAGAACGCATCAGGGCCAAACAATTTTTTCCTGTAACTCTTTACAAGTGATGAATGCTCTATATCAGGAAGCCATTTTCTTCCAAAAAATCCTCTCCTGTAGGAAACCCCAAAAATGTGTTTTGCCTGCCCCCAAAGCACCGGAGCAAAAACGCTTACAACCATTTCTCCGCTGTACCAGCTGTTATAGTATTTATCGAAGAGGGAATAAATGGAAATCCTGCAGGAAGAGTCATTGCAGTTTGTAGCCATTGAAGCATCAAGTGAATCAGTCATTATTGAATTAATCATGTAATTCATTGGAATTCTGGAATATCCTTCAGCAATTATCTCGTTTTGGTCTTCTACCTGAAGGATGTCATTCAATCTGCTTAAATCCTTTTCAGAGAAACCGTGTTCCTGGTTTCCGTCAATTGTTTTCTTTAAGTCAGTCCAGATATTCTTGAAGTCTCCTGCGATTCCTGTTCCACTGTTTCTTAGAGTAAGGTTTTTTCCCATTGCAGCGCATTCAGCTTCATTCCATTCAAGGCATTTTCCCGCACGAAGAGTGTCATTAATCAGTATCCCCAAAGCAAAAGCTCCAGTGTACCTGTTATTCAGGAGATAATTTACTTCGTCTATATCCATTTTTTCGTTAGGCAAGTCAACCTTTAATCCAGTGTTCTTGTCCTGGTCTGGGGAAAGGATTGCAGTATTGTTTTCGAGTACTTCCCTGAATTCATTGGCCGGAGTTCCGGAAGAAATTTCTGCTCCCCTGAATCCTTCCTTTAAAATCATGTCCTGGAATTTCTCCACTTCCTCAGCAGAAATTGAATCAACAGTACATGTAAAGGGCGTCTTGTAAACTGGCGTTTCTTCCTCTTCCTGGGCATAAACAACTGGAGAGAAAACAGTACTCATTACTAGGAAAATCAGGTAAACTGTAATCATTTTTTTAGTCATTTTTTCATCTCACTATGCAAAGTAAAGAAGGTAAACGATTCCGGTAGGAATCCATGGAAACAAATAAATCACAATGAATGATCCAACCAAAGTTGAACAGAATACTGCAAAGAATACATTTGCAATAAAAGGAAGGGAATACTTCTTCTTTAAAAAATCCATTGCAAATAATCCAACGAATTGAAGCGGGAGAAGGAATACTGTCAGAATGAAACTCAATAGGATTACCTTGAATAAAGCCATTCCTATAAGGAACAGGTATTCTGTTGCAGTCATTTCAAATCCTTGGGGAAGGATTCCTGGATCACTCTGAGAGAAGCCTAAAGCCAAAGGAAATACATACATTGCCAAAACAAAAATGAATACTATAATGAAAGTTGAAATGAGAGAAGACTTTATCCAAGAAAGCTTGAATTTCTTGATTAGTTTTCTCTGAATGAATATCCCTATTAAAACCAATGCAAAGACAATTATTGATAAAAGGAAGCTCCCCTTAATCAAATCAAGCAAAGAAAAAACAATGTCTACTAGAAGATTCAGCACCATGAAAGAATTATTGAAAGAAGTAATATAAATATATTACTAAATTCAAGGAATGAAGGGAAAAAATAAAAAAGAATTGGCTTTCATTAATAACGAAAGCAGGGAAAAAAGGTGTTTTTATGGTTAAGGACAGGCTTCCAAGAAGACTGAAAAGATTTGCAAGAAAGAAAGAGATTCCAAAAGGAGAGGAAGGGGAAAGAGTAAGCGCCGCATTAATGAGGGGAGCAAAAGAAAAGGAAGAGGTTCCTCACTTTAAGTTATACAAGAGAATGAGGGAAAAAGGAGAGACAAGGATTCCTTCAATGAACAAAGCAAAAACAGAGTTGGATAAATTCCAGGAGGAAAAGGGAAGGATTCCGACAGAAAAAGAAATGGATGAAATGGCAGAAAATTTATTCCAGCAGATAAAGGAAGGAAAGCTAAAGGAAGAGGAAATCGAGGAAGTAAAGGAAACCCCAAGAGAGAAAGAGGAAATTGGAAGCTATAAGGAGAGAGCATTAAGGAGAAGGGGGGAAAGGAGAGAAGATGTAAAAGAAGAAAAGCCAGCAGTAGGAATTGGAAAAGAAGAAGCAACCAAGGTAAAGGATTTATTCAAGGAAGAGTTAAAGGAAGAAAAAAAAGAAGAGGGAATGGAATTAATTAAAGAATTCAATGAAGAAGGAGAAGAAGAAACAGAGGAAGGAGAATTAGAGGGAATGGAAGAAGTTCCAGAGGAAGGAGAAAAGGAAAAATGCCCTCACTGCAATAATGTTACTACTGATATTATTTTTTGCCCTGAATGTGGGGAAGGCTTTTGCGAGAAATGCGCAGGAAAACCAAAGGCATCAGGAAAGGCAAAGAAATACAGGTGCCCCAGCTGCAAGAAAGAAGTAAAGATTGGAGTCTAAATTTCAGAAATATCAGTGCATTCAAGGTTTCCCCATTCATCTGCTTCCCTGTCGAAATCCTTTGGAGTCCAGAGAATCAATCCAACAATCGTGTCTGCATCAAGTTTTCTTAACTCGTAAAAGTTAGATCCAGGGGGCTTATAGATTTCAAGCATCCTGATTCTGTGAGTGGCTTGGCCTGAAGCGCCAACACTCAATGCAAAGACATCAATGTCTTGCTTTCCATCGGTAAGTTCGCATAAATAATTCTTATCAATGGAAGAAATGCCTGTTATCACTCTGTTTTCAATTTCGTAGTCATATTCTGTTACATGCGCCAATACATAGATTACTTTTTGTGCTGAGCCCACATTAATCATGTAAAAAATGTAATTAAATGACTTGCTTAAAGGCTTCATTATCTGGATAACGTTATTCGTTAAAAGGGGCTTGGAAAAATCCAAATCAAGTTCCTCGCCTTCATCTTCATTGTCAATTGCATAGTCTTCCTTCACCATAGTCATCAAAAATTCGATTTCCTTTGCCTCATCAATTGTTTCATTTGGGAGGCGGGGGGCACTGGAATAAAGTATTGTCTTTAAAGCGGAATTAGCGTAATCAGAGACATAAGTGGAAGCCATATAGTCTTTCATTGAAGAGCCATACTGGTTAGTGAAAAAGAAAAGAAAAACAACCAAACCCATTACAATTAAGAGAAAGTATAGTGCATCAGTTATTGCTGCCTGTCCCTTGTTCATCTCCATGCAATCACCACCAACTGCATTGGAGTTACAACGAAATCCACATCCAATACAACCGGATAAATTCTGTAGACTATCTTGTAATTATTTTCAAGCACTTTTTCTTTCGTGAATTCTTCCTCGAAATTTTCTTCAAAGTTAGTGCAGATAAACTTCTCCTCTTCGTTTTCTGGATAAATATTCAGAGCAAATATATCCACGTCAGTGATTATTGCTGGATTGAGGCTTAATTTAGTTAAGGCAGCAAAGTATTTCGGGTTCTGGATGTTCAGTGAACTGCATAAATTATCGAAGTCATCCACTCCTGAAATGAATCCAGTTCCCCTCAATGCATTAGAGATTTGAGTTACTGCCAAATCATTGTCAAAGTCCTCACCTCTTTCATTGTAAGTAGACATTGCCATATAAAAGCCGGAGAAAAAAATAATCAATGCAAACATTAATGGAATCAAGCTGGGAAGGTCGTCTCCAATTGGCCCGAGAAATGCTTTCTGTTTCATGAACCAGTTCCTCCTGGATTGAATTCACACAAAAAGCCTTGGCCAGAAAAGGCTTTTTCCCCTGCTTTATCATATCTCACAGAACAATCATCCCTAACACTAGAGGTAGTAGTACAGGGAACAAAAAAGACATTCTTTTTTCCATTCACGACCTGCATTACAATAATAATTGTATTTGTTGGGGGATATCCTTGCGGATCAAGTTCAACTAGATTTTCATTATTGAATTCCGGGTCATTATCCGACGGGTCATGCTCAAAGAATTTAACTACTGCGTTTACATCGAATGAATCAGCTGCAATTAATTGCTCTGGTTTTGTTCTGGGGGTAATCTGAAAAATTATTTTTTTTATATCATCCTCTGAGGTATCGATTGATTTAATGGTTAACTTGTAGTAGAGCCCTCTCCCGAATGTATTAGTTGGATTGACTTCAAGAGAGGAAGGAAGATAAAATGGTTTTTGGTCGCAGAGGGATTCACTTGTAACAATCATTCCGTAAACAATGTTTTTTGTGCTGATAATGTAATCCGTGCCTGCTTTCTCAAGCATTATCTGGCTTAAACCAAAAAGAAAGTAAGAAGTTATTGCAAAGACTGCAATAACCAGAATCAAGAGATTCATTTTGCTTAAAGTAAAACCAAGCATTGCAGAAAACCTTTATCTAATTTTTTCTATAAGCACAGATTATGGTAAACACTTGATTGGTTATACGGTAATAGAATTGATAATGGCCTTTTTCAATTAAACTTGTCGGGTTCTTTGGAGAGGTAGGATTTATGTCAACTAATTCATATTGCTCATTTCCGATGACTTTATTGCATCCGTAATCGCCGTCTCCATCAAAGGTTAAATCAAATGGAATTGCAACGCATTTAGGGGGAATCCTCGCATTATCGCTTCTGTACATTAAGAGAGTGCATTTTTCCGGAGAGCCAATGCACTGGCTGCATGAAATAGGATCATCAACTCTTGAGAGAAAGAATTTTTCGTTTTTCCCGCAGGAATCCATTTGAAAATCCACACTGCTTGCCCCTCCTCTTGAGACTGCCTCTATTGATGCTTTCAGGTCCTCCATTTTTTTTTCTGTTACCTTAACGCATTTCTGTTGCGATACTTCAGTCATTACAATTAATCCAGTAACTATTACAAACATCATTAGGATGACTGCAATCAGAACCTCAAAAGGAGCTTCTTCCTGTGCTTTTTCATTGAATAACTTCATTATTTCCCTCCAAGAGTCTTCTTGGAGATTTCCCCTGCCTGCTGAAACATTGGCTTGATTACAGTAATCAAAAGAAGTGCAGCAATAATCAGGATTATGAGCATGTAAACAGAATTCCATTCACTCTGCTCTCTTTCATCAAACAAAAAACTTTTCACCATACAAGTAAATATCAGAACCTACGGTTCCGATACCTCCCTATTTTTTCTATTCAATTAAATAAAACAGCAAAAGAAGTATATAAATATTTACTAAAATCAGCTAAAAATAAAAAAATAAGGAAGAAAAGGAGTTAACCTGCAATTACTCCTACAATGCAGCAGGTTCCGGATGACGCTGTACAATCGCAATCATAAGGCCGTGTCTCCTCTGGAATAAAAGAAGTGTATCCTCCTTCGCCTAGATTTCCCTCGAGATCAGAACCTTTATCGCAGTAAGCTGCTAAAAAGGCTTGCTTTTGTCCTCCGCCTGTATATTGAATGTAACTTTTTGTTATCTCCCAGGACCCTGCCCCTACTTCATATACTGGATCTAAGAAAAGACAGAGGTCGCCTTCTCCAATTAATCCGGTTCCTTCTGCAATTGCTTTTCTGTTGATTTTTTGGTCGGTGGTAAAGGTTACTGCCTTGGACTTGAAGTCATTGTATCTGTTGTTGTAAGCGTCTTTCAGAATTGAAACAGATTCTTTTGTAGGATCAGCCTGGCCTAAAGAGGGAATGATTCCCATTATCTGTAACAGCATTGTGAGAATGACTACTGCCACTACTGCAGAAATCAGTAATTTGAATACACTGAATTCCTGGCCTCTCTCATTAAATCCCTTCATAAAAAAATCACCCAATAATAAAACATTATTCGAGTATTTAAAATTAACGTTAAGGAGAGGGATTTCTTCCAAAAGAAACAACACAGCAGTAATCGCAGGAGGAATCACAATCAAATAAAGATAATCCAGCAGAATTACACATTGCGAAAACAGTTGTGCGTATTGTGGAATTGAAAGTAATTTTTTTATTGCTATTACTTATTTCGATTGAATTACTTTGATAGGCATCAAAGGAAATGCATTCTTCCTTGAAATTAATTTGGCTTGCAAGAAACATTGAATTAAAGGACTGGTTTTTGGAGAGAGTGACATCCTTTACAGTTATTACTGAACCATCCGGAGTCTTTACTGCAGAGCCAACCCCGTCAACAATTCTTTTAATGCTTAATTCATTGTTTATTTTTTCAAAATGATCAATTATCCCAAGTATAATGAACAGGATTGCCAAAGCAATTATTACTGAAATCAATAACTTGAATGGAGCAAATTCCTGTCCTTTTGAATTCATAAAAAAAATCACTTTATGCAAATGTTCCGATGACCCCATTTGCTACAAGAATGCTTGCAACAAAAACAATCACTGCAATAGGCAGGGCCTTGGCAATATTTATTTTTGCCAGAAGGTTATTGTCTTCCTCAATCTTTGTAGTAAAGTACATCAGGATAATCACTAATTGAATTATGTAAATTGCAACAATGATAGTGAACTGGGCTGGATTGGCGATCTGGGAAAAGACTGCTTCATCCATTTGAATGCGGGACATTGTTTCAGTAAAGGAAGTAATGTCCGGGCCAATTCCTGTTGCAACATCAGGAACCCTTATGCTGGCAAGATTCTGGAAAGTGCCTTCCGAAATAATCTGCGCAAGAGTCTTCATTACAATTTTATGCAGTGCAGTAGTAATCCCCAATACAACCGGGGCAACAAAAATGCACATTATCTTCATAGTGGAAGTAATGTCCTTTACCAGAATGCTCAGCATCTTATTTATTTTTTCAGAGTTATTCAGTTGGAGTGAGAGAGAAATTAAGGTTCGGGCTGAAACCTCTGAACCCATCTGAACTGAGTCAATGAGCAAGCGCATTGAGGTACGGATTATTGCTGAAGGATTGTGCTTCATTGCACCATAGGTTGGGTCAAATACAGCTGACTCTAAAGGCATTCCAAGCAGAATAATGTTATCCATTATCTTGCCGAATAATTGTTTTGAAACCTTATAAGTTGGAAGGAATTCTCTTGTATGCCTTAAGGCTTCTTCCACTGGCTTGTTTTCTCCAAGGCGTGAAGCCAATACATACAGTGAGTCCTTGAATTCTGATTCCATCTGCATTGCGTCAAGCTGGACCTTTCTCTTATAAATGCTGGAGTAATAAAAGTAAATGAATATCAGTAGACTGAAGGTAATCAGTATTCCAAAAATTAAGTTGTATTGAGTGATGTCGTTCTTTGGGTCCATATAGAACTTGATTCTTTCTGCTTCAACTAATTCCATTGCATCATTGGAGCTGTGGCCTCTGCTGATTAATTGCTGGTAAAGCATTCCGCGTTTATCAAAGTAATCAATTGGATGGTCTGCATCAAATAACGCGCATTCATAGGTCTTGTCCGGAGGAATCAATTTAATTAATTGAACTGCCCCTCTTGGGGGATTCTTGCAGTCATATGCAAGCAATGGTTTTGGAATTGAGACATCCTGGACGGAGTCTACTTCAAGCATTATTCCGTTCTGGTGCAGGTGAAGTGAAGTTATCCCTCCTACAATTAAAACCAGAATCATTGCAATCCTTAAATCAATAAGAGTCTTTCCTGCCTTCATCTTCCATTTAGGGGGAATCAAAGGAGAATTATCAGGAATCTTTGGAGGTTCGTAAGTGGGAGGGCGGTTTCTTATGACATTCCTGGCAAAAACAAATGCAGTGACAGGAATAACGATATTGTAAATCAGGATTAATAGTTCTGGGCGGGCCATTGCCTGCCCAGTGAAAGCAGAACCAACAGGAAGAATAATGATTAAGGTTAAGGGAAGCAGTACCCCAAGATAAAATAAAACCACTGTCGGCTGTGAAAGGTCTCGAGCGTATTGCTCCATTTTATTCCTTATTGATTCAAGAACGTTTTCCATTGTTTTATCCAGTAACTGGAATCTCTTTGATTCAGTGTCCTCCAGGACTGAGGCTCTAACCATCATTAGAGAGGTCTTGAATTCATCTGAAAACTTTCCCCACCTGTAAGCCATGTCATCCAGTGCTTCACTCAAGGTATTATAGACTCCAAGCTGGACATTCCAGAGAATTCTTTTGAAGTCTTCAGCAATCTTTCCCTTTCCATGAGAAGCAGCAAACTCCACTGCTTTTTCCAGATTCGGAACAAGCTTCATTGACATTATCATGTAACCCATTATTTCCGGGACATAGGTCAAGGCCCTAACCTGTTCTATTTTTGCTTCATTGAGCGGATACTTCTGGACAAAGTTAACCAGTAAATAGACAAGAAGGATTACCGGAACAAAGACATAAAAATAACTTAAAGGCCCTACTCCAGTGAATTCATTTATTACATCCATTAAGGTGAAGGTTCCCTCTTCTCCTGAACCAAGAGGGAAATAAAATGCAATAAGAACCAAAATAAAACCAAGCATTATGGAGAGAAGTAAAGTGAATTTTATTGCTGCAGTCAATTCCTCTGCTGAAAGCCGCCATCCAAGAAAATCAATTGCTTCCTTGTATTTCTGCTTGAATTTTGCTCCCTTTCCAAGGGAAGGCATTGTGGAATAACACCATTTGCAGAACCTCACAAAGCCTGTCTCCTTTTTCTTCACCAGCTTTGTTTCTGCTTCAGGGAATTCTTTCTTGGTGTAGGCAATGCTTCTGTAGATTTCTCCTGGAGTTATCTCTTCTGGTTCAATATTTTTTTGCTGAACCCTTCTTCTTTCCCTCGGCATTTTTTTCTCCTAAAAAAAAAGTTTTTTTGAATTATTTTTTTGGTTTCCTTCTTGCAAGAAGTCTCTTCAGGAATTCATCCTTCACCCAGTGCTTCCATTCCCCAAGCAATGCATTGTAGTCAATGCTTCCATGCAATTCAATCTGTTCCTCCTTCAAGATATGCAGTTTATTGTTTGCTGCAACTGAATTCTCTGCCTCAAGCAGGTCAGGAAAGTCATGCTTGTTCTTTAATTCAACAAGAAATGCTTTAGAGTTTGCATTCAATTTAATGTTCTGCCAGATTTTATCCATTGAAAGGCCTGTTGTCTTCTGGATTTTATTGAATAACTGTGAATCCTTTAAATTATCTTCCAGTAATTCAATCTTGTCCTTTCTTGCATCAAAAAGCATTAAATCAAGCAAGCCTCCTTCCTGTTGTGGGTCAGTAATCCAGTCCTTCTTTACTTCAGTTATCTGGTAGACTCTTCTGTGCCTTTCAATTGAACCGCCAAACCTTATTGGGCGGGCAACAACAACTACATCTGTTGCCTTAAAGGAAGTATTAGGTACTTGCAAGTCATTCACTACCCTGTCCCATACAGAGTAAGCGGAATCCCCGTGAATTGTTCCGATTACAATATTCCCTGCTGCACCAATACGCATTGCCTCATAAAGCACTTTTGCTTCCAGGCTTCTGACTTCCCCTATTATCAGAGCTGAATCCCCTAACCTTAAAGCAGTCCTTAATGCTTCTTCCGGGGCAACCTCTGATTCAGTCTTGCTTATAGAGATTGGAGAACGGGTTTTCAGTCTCTGAATATTAAAGCCTATATCCTTCATGTAAGGAACAGGAAGTTCAAGAGTGTCCTCCTGAACAATTATTCTGGTGTTCTGCAGTATCTCCAAAGCCATTGCTGCAAGCAATGAAGTCTTTCCTGAACCTCTGCTTCCAGTAACCAGCATTGTTGACTGCGTGTCAACAAAAAAACTCAGTAAGCCAGCAGCCAATGGAGTGAGAAACTTCACGTCAATGAATTGAGGCAAGGTCCATGGAGTGACTTTATGCAGCCTGAAAGCAAAAGCAATTCCATCCGGAGCAAGAGGCTTTCCAATTACCGCTACTCTTGTTTCTAAATCCTCTAAATCAAAGTCTAAGGCGGGGTGAGCTTCATCGAATGGTCTGCCTGACATTGCCCTTAGTTTTGAAACCAATGAATTTGCTTCCTCTTCTGAATAAAGGACATTGGTTTCGCACTGGCCGTAATCAGAATGCACTACATAAAGAGGTTTTTGCCCTACAGGCGAATCCAAGTAAATGTCTGTAAGGTTTCTGTCGTTTAACAGAATTTCAAGTATTCCATAACCAACGGTATATCTTGCAACAATTTCGGCTAATTCCTTTATTTCCTCTTTCTCTAATTTAATGTTGTTTTGGTTGGAGATATCCATTATGGTTGATTCATATACTCTTTCAAAATAGCGTCTTGATTTAGCGATAGCAGAAAGAGAGGTTTTTCCTGGCTTGTAGGAAGCCACAACCTCCTTTGTCTTGGAGAGAATAAAATATTTTTCCGGGGGAAGCGTGTATTCAGGGGGATTAATGAAGTAAAGCTTCTCTGTTTTATTTGGGTGCTTGTAGATTTGAACTGACGCTTTTTTCACAGTGTATTCATCCAATAACTCCAGTGTTTCTGCTTTCTCAAACATTAATCTGGAGGAAATGAATGCAGGCTTTACCTGTGCTTCAAAGAAGGTGTGATAGATTTGAATTGTGTCTGGAACTTTTTCTAATTTCAGTATTACCTTCCTGACTTTCTGAATAAAATCTGTTTCCTCTAATGCAGTCTTTATATAGGAAAGTGTTTTGAGATAAATTTGGTGGGATTCTGCTTCGGCTCCTTCAAGAGAAGAAATTTTTTCATGGATTCTTTTTATTTCACTAAGGCAGGTAATGTATGAAAGGATTGGATCGCTTAAAAGCAGGTCGTGAGTGATTTTAATTATTGTGTCATGCCTTTCCCCGAATTCCTTTTCATCTGGAGCAGCAGCTTTTCCTAAATGCGAGTAACTCCAGATATTCTCCAAAGAAAATTTTGGAATTAAAGCAGCGATTTCAGTGAGATATGCCGTCTGTTTTTCAGAATAAACTCTTTCATACACGTCTCCCAATACAACGAGTTTTGCTTCAAGCTCTCCTAAAAGAGTAAGTATATGGATTCTGCAACGAAAGTCATCAGCAAGACTTGAACCATAAGGACAGTCCCTGCAATCAGTAATCAAGTGCCTTTTTCCTGCTGATTCCTTTATTACATAGTCCCCTACTTCAAAGTTACCAATCTTCATTCAAAAACCAGTAAAAAATAGGTGAAACTAATTAATAATCTTTATCATTTAGTGTCAGTAATTATTAATTCTTTTTTTCTTTTTCATTGTTGCCCAGGGGTTTTCTGGAGAGGAAGAGGTTTTTGGTTTTGCTGGAGAAGAAGTTTTTCTTTTTTGCGGGGAAGGAGTTGGAGTTACTGCATCAAATTTGTAGATTGTGACTGAAACAAAGCTGGAGAAGGCAGTGCTCCATAAACCGTAAATTACTTGAATTATTACCCTGAGAATTATTGCAATTATAAAGAAACCAATCAGTACAGTGGTTTGGGTGCCAAGTGTTTCAAAGGCACTTAAAACAGAGATAATGATGATGTATGGAATGCTCACTGCAAAAGTCAGCAGCACCCACCAGATAATGAAGAAATAATTATTGGAGTAATTCTTTCTTCCAAGAAAATAAGCTCTTTTGAAGCAGTCTATTGCTCCGATTTTTTCGAAATAGGGAATTGTTTCCAGAAGTACCAACATTGGCCGTAAGGCAAGGGAAATTAAAAAATAGATTAAGAAGCCAAGAAGAACCCATAAAAGGGAAGTGATTAAGAAGGGAAGGAATATCTGGGTGAAGGAGGAGGTTGAGAAGAAATCCCCAAATAATTCATTTGCAGCAGAAAAAATAATTGCGTTCTGGTTCTGTTCAATAAAAGACATGAAACTCAGGATTAAAGGAATCATCCAAAGGATCATTGCAGTCAATACTACAATGGATAAAATCAATTGAACCTTGAATGCAGTAAACGCCCTTGGAATGGTTCTGTTCCATGCAAGGCCTAAATCAGTGCTTCCTTTTTCAAGGTATTCCCTTGCAAAGTTAATGTAAATCCCTCCGCCTAATGCCCCAAGAAATACAAGGACAAGGACTGCAATAACTCCAAGGACTGCATAAATTATTATAGCGGTTAAATCGAATGGAAGGTAAATAATAGTAATTATTGCAGGGATTGCAATAACTATTAAAGAAATAATTGCAAGGACAGCAATAATTAATCCAATCAATAAATAGTATCCCCACAGCGTCAGGTTAACGCTCTTCTTCAATAACTCAATCGTTGAATCGAGAAAGTAACCCATTTTTTTCCTCTCCTGAAATAAAAATGAATAAAGGTATATAAATAGCTTCTCTTATTTTTCTTTCTGTGAAGAAAAAAAAGTTATTTAGGGAAATTTCCAGGGAAGACATGGCGAAGGGAGGAAAGTTCCTGGTAATTCTTATAGTGGTTTATGCATTGCTTTCATTTGGAGTTAATTTAATTGTTCCGCTTGAATTCATTGAATTAATTGTTGCAAAGGGAGTAAGTTTATTGCTTGGAGTCATGGGGATACGGAGTGAAATAATTTTGGGAGAGCCGATAAAAATAATTCTTTCTGCTTCAACTGTACAGATAAGTTATTTGTGTACAGGGTTAATGGAATTATTTATTTTGGTTGCTGCGGTTGTCGCTACAACAGGAATTGAATGGAAAAAGAAATTGATTGGAGTGATTGGGGCAGGAATCACTGCATTTGCATTTAATTTATTCAGGATCACTGTCACTATTCTTATTCTGAGTTCCTTCAGTCTGGAAACCGCTGAATTAACGCATGATTTGCTTTTCAGGATTTCCTTGTTTGTGGTAATCGTGGGGTATTATTTCGTATGGTATTACTTCAGCACAAAATGAAAAAGCTTCAAATTAACCGCATTATTTTTATATTCTAAAAGACCTTTTTTTAGTGATGGGTGGAAAAAGTTCCTGGAAAAAGTTTAGAGATCAAAAAGCAGGAGAAATGCAAAAGGCTTATATGAATAGATTAGTTACTAATCGGGAAGTAACTGAAAAAATAGTTTACCAAAAACAAACGCCAATTGATGTTCTAATGAGTCACATCCGAAAGGGACTTGAACCTTCAATATTAGTGACGCATATTTCAACGATAGCTGAAAGAGGAAACAAAAGCCACATAAAATATCTTGAAGTCCTACTAAGACAATACCCTGAAAGAAACAAGTCTCCTTATCCCGGTTACGAAACTGTCAGAAGCGCACTTTTAAAAGGAATAAAAAAATTAAAAGAAAAGAAAAATTAGATTCAATTTCTTTTAAGATCCGTTTTGTGCAGAACATACTTTTATGCAAAGCCCCCTTTAATGAAACATTTTTATACTTCTTTACGTTTAATTATTAATTGAATTAAAGTATATATAAATGTAATAAAAGAAAGTGGTGAAAGAGTGATTGGAGAAAAGCTTGCGGCAGTGTACAGTAAGTTAGAGAATGGCTTTTATTCAATACTGGATTTCATTGATTCAAAGGGAGTTCCTGTTTATTCAGTGATTGACCCTATTGAAGAGAGAGGGATTCCTGCTTTTCCGTTGTTTATTGCATTGCTGGTAATACTTATTTCTGCTTTGTTTGCTTTTTCTGTTGTAGGAACAGGGATTGCCCCGACATTCCAGTTCTCTATTGTGGATGAACAGGGAAATTCATTGAGTGGAGTAATTGTTTCAATTTATAACGGGAAAGGAGAAAAGATAGCTGATTCAATTACTGCAGGAGACAAGGTAAGCTATAAAATGGGGGAAAAGATTCCTGCAGGAGAGAAGATAAGGATTGTGGGGAGAAAGGACGGATACCAGGAAGGAGAGTATGTAATACCAAAGTTAACTGAAGAAAACCTGCAGATTCCATTGATACTGGAAAAGATTGGGGGAATGGTTACAGGAAGCATTAGGTTTTATGACGAGATTTCAGGAACGCCAATTCCTTATGTTGAAGCAATAGTATTGTTTGATGATGAATCAATTGAAAGAGTAAGCGACAATAACGGAGAAATTTCTTTGGGAGCAATTCCAAAAGGAAAAGAACTTTTATTGAGGGCATTTGCTGACGGCTATGAAGATTACGAGGAAGGAATTTCATTTGAATCCACTTACACTAAATCTGTTTTCATGACTCCAGAGAGCATTGCACTCGAAGGAGAGTCTTTGCTGACTATTACTGTGATTGATAAGGAAACCAGGGAATTCATTGATGGAGCAAGGGTGCAGGTTTACGATAATGAAACATCTGCATTGCTTATAGATAAAATAATTGAGGCAGGGGTTTTTTCAGAATTAGTTCCAAAGGGAACAGTTGTAAGGATTGTTGCAGAGAAAGAAGGCTATGTGAAGTATGATTCACTGGATGAAGAAAAAGTTATTACAATAAGAGCAGAGCATGAGGATTGGGGGAAGGTTGAATTATCAAAAGGAGGGGAGCTTCTGCAGGTTAATGTAATTGACAGTGAATCAGAGATGCCTTTAATTGGGGCAGAGATAACACTGTTTAATTCCGGGGGAGAGGTAATTGATTCAGGGATAACTGAATTCGGGGGATTTGTTGAATTCAGGGACTTGAATGCTAATTCAACTTACTTTATTGGAGGGCAAGCTGAAGGATATCTTCCAACAACAATGGAATTCATTCCAAAGGCAAGAAAATCAATTGATTTTAAATTGGATAGAATGACTTCAAGCAATTCAGGAATGCTTATAGTTCATGTAATTGATTCAAGAAGGCAGGAAGCAAACAATGCAACACTTAAATTCTTTGAATTTGCAGAGGAAGGAATTATTCCTTTAGGAATTAAACCACAGGAAACGAGTATTGATGGAAGTTATTCATTGAAGGTAGCGTTAGGAAAGAATGTTTACGTTGAAGCAATCAAGGGACTGGAGAAAGGAGACGGAAATAAATTAATTGAAACAGGAACAAATGATCTGCTCATTGAATTGGAATTGAGCAAGACAGTGAAGTTATTGAGGTTCAAGGATGAAAATGGAAATTATCTGCAGGAAGGAAGAGTGGTGATAAGGAGCAGTGACGGTTTAACCTTATTTGATGGAAATATAGAGGAAGGAGAAATATTATTTGATACTTTTGGAAACAAGTATCTGGAGATAGAGGTAACAACCCCTGATGGAAGGAAGTACACTGAACAGGTTACTGTTGGGGACGAGGATGAAATAGAGATTAATGTAAGGCCTGTTTCATTCAGTGAACTGGCTCCGGAAATTAGTTTCATTGAAGTAAGGGATTTAGATGGAGAGACGGTTGAAGGGTTAACCAAAGGAAAAGAATATGTACTGGTATTTGAAACCAAATGGATTGAGGGAAGATACAATGGAGGAGTTCATGTAAGGGTCGGCCCGGACAACATCAAGTATGTGGATTCACAGCATGTGGGAATAGTTGGATTTGATTCATTAACCAAGAATTATTTTTACGGGAGAACGTATTCAGGGAAAAACGAGGGAATTGATTACAGCAATAAAGGAAAGAGCGGGGAATACAATAAATTCCTTGAACTGTATCTGGACAATCCTTCCGGAAATAAAATAATTAAAGTAAAAGTAAAAGTAAGAGAAACATTCAATGGAGAAACATTCCAGGTGCATTTCCGTGCATGGAGCAATATGAGTGGAAGCTATTACAGGGCTCCAGAGGATGCGGAATTGGGAGAAGAGGAATTCAATGAATTAAAGTCTGGATTGTATGCAGAAACCTTCACTAAGGATATAAGGGTGTTTGATTCAGAACCAACTTGCAGTGAAGAAGTGTGTTCTTCTTATTTATTCCTTGATGACACAATGAAAGCCTATGAGAGAACTGAATTCTTTGCAGTAAAGGACAAGGTTTATGCATTGCAGTTTGAGTTGAGCAGTGAAAAGTCAGCCACTGCAACAGTAAATGCCTCTACTTCAAAGGAAAACCCGAAGATTGCATTCACTGGAAAAGAGCTGGAGGTATTTTCGGATACTTTTATTGATAATGAGAGCAGTGAGACAGCAATTCAATTCAATCAAAGCATTCCAAGAGACAGCCCAAAAAAGGCAAGAATTTATTTTAAGGCAAATGAATTAGGGCAGGCATTAGTAAAGACACAGGTTATTGCAGGAAATAGCGTGCTGGAGGAAAGCTTTTATTTCAGGGTTTACGAAGAAGAGGAAATGCTTTTCACTATTGAACCATCAGTTATTTCGATTGGAAAGGATTTTTTGATTACTTTAAAGAGCAGGAGCGGAGAAGCGATTACAAATGCGGATATAAAGTTCTTTGATTCAAGAGGAATAATGGTTGAGAAGATTATAGGAAAGGATGAAGCTGGAAAGGGAAGGAATGGAAGATATGAGGTAAAGAATAACTTTGATGCAGGAAAGTATTTTGTGGAAATTACTTCTCCAAGGTACACGCCTGTCAATACAGAGATATTTATTGGAAGGGAAGACGGAATAAAGCTGGATGAAGAAATAATGGTGGACATTCTTCACGGAGAAGAAAGCAGAATCATTTTTTCTCCGGTAAGGAATGAGACAACTGCTGACTTAACGAATGTAAGCATTGAATTAAAGTATCCGATTAATTTCCCTAAGGAATTAAGCCTTACCGCAGTCATTCCTGAATTCATTCCAAAGAATGAAGGAACACAGATAGAATTAAGTGCAACCTATACCGGAGTAAAGGATGAAATATCCCATGGAGAGGCAGAGGCAATCATTACTGGCTATGCAGAGGGAAGCTATCCAATAAGGGCAAAGACAAGAATAATAGTGAATTACAACAGGAAACTTGATCCAAAGTGCTTGAAGTTTGACAGGCCGGAATTAAAGGAGTACTTGATTGGAGTAGAGGGAAACAGCAAGCAAATGGAATTAAAGATAAAGAATGAATGCGGGGTTCCGCTTACATTAATTCCTGAATTTGTTTCAAGAGGAGAAGCAGATGAAGGACTGGAGTTTTCATTCGGGGAAATAAAGCTAATGGAGGGAGAAGAAAAGACAGTCAAAGTAAGCGTAATGAATAAGATAATGAGGGCGTTTGCAGAACAGAAGGAAGTGGAATACGATTTATTCCTGCATTCGAATCAATTGAGCAGAAGCATTCCAATAAAGATAATTTTATGGGATGAAAAGTTTTCATTGGAAGTAACCCCTCAAATAGTAATTTACATGACTCAAACACAGAGAGGAGTGAAGGCAACTGCATTCAGGGACATCTATGTAAGGAATACTGCTTATGCAGACATAGAGAACCTGAATATAGGGATTGACAGCAAGGCTGACTGGCAGCAATTAGGCATGCAGATTTTGCCTAAACAGGACGTGGCTGTACTTAAGAAAGGAATGGCTTTAACTCCTCCATTCAGAGTGGTATTTGAATCAGATTCAGAAAAGAATTTCTTGGTTAACGGAAAGCTTCTTGTGAATGGAAGCATTGAGGGAAGGCAGTATCTGCTTAGAGAAATAGATGTATATGTTCATGTATCTGCTGGATTTGGCTGTTTAGAGGTATGGGCTGACGAGAGTCTGGACTTTATTTCAAGGGACGTGAAAACAGGATTCATTGAAAGAAAGCTAAGGATAACAAATCATTGCCTTGAGCCAGTAGAGATAAGGGGAATAGAAGGAGAAAGGATTGGAGACAACAGGTTCAGCATTAATCCTACTTCAATGCAGTTAATGCCAAGGCAAAGCGCGGAACTGACTTTAACACTTCATAAGAAACAAGGTTCAACCTGGAAAGGGGAAACAAAGTTAAGGCTTAATGCACTGGCTTTACAGTCTTTAAGGGAAATCAAGAGCCAGGACATTACTGCATACCTTGAATTAGGAGAAACAACAGTAAGCTGTGGAGGAATCCAAGGAACATGTCTGGTTAGGGGAAAACAGGAAATAGATGTATGTGAACCAGGAGAAGGAACAAAGGAAGTTTATTTCCCTAAAATGGCTGACAATGATAACTGCAGTGAAGGATACTGTGATTCAGTGCAGTTATCGAAATTCCTTGCAGAAAAAATCGTTGAACAGATAAGGCAGGCAGAGAGAGGCATTGCAACTGCAAGCCATTCTTCCCTGGAGTTGGGGGGAAAGTGCATGGTTAATGAAGGCTATTGTTCCTTTGGAGCATTAGGAGTGCTGAGCAAAAGCTTTGAGGTATTCATGGTTAACGACAAGCTTGGAAAGCATGCTTTTGAGAGGATAGTGAGAGAGGGAAAGTATGATGAATTGCAGAATCCGTTTGTAAGGGAAATGGATGCAGCAGAATTAGGGCCAATAGTGAGAGGCGGATTCAGCGGAAGGACAGTAATCCTTCCAACTAAATTCGAGGGATGCGGAAGATATACTGTAAGGATTAATGGAGCAGTACAGGTGTACGGAACAGAGCTTGTTCCGGAAAACATGGCAATACATGTAGAACTGGAAAAAGAAAGAGAGACAACCCCAGAATGCGAGAACAGGATTCAGAATGTAATGAACTTTATTCCGATAGATGGCGGGCTGAATTACGGTACAAGGGAAGAGACATGGCTGGGGTTGATTCAATCCAATAACGAAATGAAACCGATTACAGAAGACTTTTCTGACGGATTGTTTGGAACAAAGGAAAGAGTTGTTTCCTCTCCGGCAAACAATTACATTAAGTTTGCATTCGGTGAAACAGGAACAGAGAAGGTAAAGATAGCAATAGACAAGAGCGGTGCAGCAGGAGAACCAAAAACAGTGAATGTATTCATTAATCCAAACTACAAGGAAACAGGGGAAGAAGAACTAAAGAAAAACATTGCATCAGATGCAGGAAAAATAATCAGGAGCCTAAAGAACGGAGTAATAGAGAAAGGATGCATCAGCCCGGAAGAAGATTATCTGCTGATTAGTTCTACAAGTGATTTGGTTGAAGAGGCCGACCTGAAATTTGAACCTCTGGAAGTAAATACAATTAAATTATATATAGGGAAAGAGAACTGCATTGACTTCAATGTTTCAAGCAAACTGAAAGCAAAGATGACTTTAAAGTATTCCTTTGAAGAAACAAGAGGAGTCACTTTTGTTGGATTCAAGAATGAAAGAGACGACAAGGAATTAAAGCAGGAACTTGTACTGAATGAAAACGAATTCAAGAAATACGATACAAGATACAAGAGAAGCTTCCTGCTCTGCGTTACAGGACATGCAGATGATTTAAGCAAGGCACAAGGCGCACCAATAGAAATGTATATTGAGAACACTGAAACAAAAAAAGAAATAAAGATTAATCTCTGCGGGATTCATCCACTTGATTTAGTGAAGAGAGCAAATGAGTGGGCAGAGGCAGAAAATGAAAAACTAAAGATAGGAGACAAACCCTATTATGCCACTGTTGGATGGAAGGGAGGAGACAACGAAATCACACTGCCAGATATAATGAATAAACTGAAAGAAGAAGACCCGGAAAAATATGATCCGGACATACAATGGAACAACGCAATAAAGACAAAGAAGTTGGGCGGGGTTGGAGCTTATGCTGCTGGGTGCGCACTTGGGTCATTGATTGCTATCCCAATAAAAGGTGTTGCAACAGTGCCAGAAATGCTTTGGAATTGCGGTATTCCAGTTGGTGCCGGATTACTGGACACTGTGGGAGCATGGAAAGTCATTGCTAATACTGTGAAAAATGCATGGGGGCATTTTAACTCAATTTTGCCAGGAGGAGACCCTTACGCTCCGCAGGAAACAAAAGAAATAATAGCCAGAGGAGAGCAGACGCCTCAAATGAAGGGAAGCGCGTTTGGTGAATACGATAGAAGCGATGTGAGGGTTATTGGATGGACTGGAGCAGGAGCAGTTCTCTCAAAATCAATTTACAGTGCAGCTAAAATAAAGCCTGAATTGGCGGCAAGCACCTTGAGTAAAATAAAGAGTGTTGCAAAGAATCTTGGAATAAATGAAGAGGAAGCAAAGAAACTGCTTGCCGGCTCAAAAGAGATTACGCCTGAAACCCTTGAAAAAACCGCTAAGGAAATAGGGATTTCAGCGGAAGAATTAAAGAGTAGACTGGATTCAACAGAATTAAGAAACAGAATAGCTAATGTCGGAGGGGAAACAGTTTCACCAGAGCAGCTTCAAAAGAATATTGCTTCTTTGCAGGACGATATTACAAAAATGAACAAGGAGTTTACGGACTTGGATGATCTTTTTTCAAAAACCAAGGTAAAATCAATTGAGTATGATGACCTTACAAAAGGTTTCAAATATACTGGTGACGAGCCAATCAGCAAAGCAACCGGTGACCGAGTTATTAACAAATTAAAGTCATTGGGGATGGATAAGCCGGAAGAATTTTTTACGACTAGTCAAGGAATTGATGACATTAAAGGACAATTAGTTAAATTGGAGGGAGGACTGCAATCAAAAGCTGAATCAGTTTTGAATCAGGCTAAAGCACTCTCGGGGGAAACTGATGAAGGAAAACAGTTGTTTTCAAAGGCAAAGGAACTGAGTGAAGAAATCGGAGGAGTTGCGAAAAAAGGAGGAAAATTAGATGATACAATTAGGGTTTCAGAGCAATTAGCCAAGAATGCTGAAGTGAAAAAGGCATTTGAATCAGTTTCAAAGGGAGACATCAGTATAGAACAGGCAGCAAAAAATCTGGAGACAAAGCCATGGGTAAAGACACTTTTTAAACACCTTGGAGTGGGAGTGGTTGCACAGGCAATGGGTCTAGTCGGATGGGGTGTTTACTGGGATTTGCAGAAATTGCCTACAGAACTGGAAGTAGATCATTCAGGAACAGAAGACAGGGACATCACATTCAAGAAGTATGAGACATATGAGGTTAGCGTTGTTAAGACAAAAGGAGGCAATAAGGAAGTAAAGTACAAGCAATTAACTAGTATTGATTCAGTTGATGTAGCTGAACTTACTGCAAGGAGAATGGATGACTGCACTGGAGAATTCATAAAAAAGGAAATGGATATTCCGAAGAC
>JBDRIL010000044.1:0-5556 GCA_043815885.1 archaeon
ATTGTGGTTGAATTCATGGTAAACCAAAGGAATTCTTTTAATTTTTGACAAGAGAAGAGCTGCTGGAAGCATTGAAGAAGCACTCAAATAAACCAAATCAAAATCCTTTTTTAATGCATTAAAAAAAACAAATAAATTAAAAGCCAAGCCATTGGTTTTTTTCCTCGGAAACCGTATGACAGACAAATTCTTTATTCTGGGCTCTTCTTTTTTCTCGCTTAAAATAGAGTAGTAGGTAATATTGAAGCCAGTTGACGCAAGGGCTTTTGCCAGCTCGAATGAAAGGAATTCTATTGCCCCTCCCTTCTGGGTTGGGACTCCTATATACCTAGTCCCAATCATGCAGATTTTGCCTAAATGCTTCATAAAGAAAAATTATGAGTAAAAAGAATAAAAAAAGAGGCATTTTATTTTAAATTAATTAAATTATCGCTTTCTATTAAATAAGCACTGATTTGATGATTCTCATAAACCTTTTTTCCAATTGCTCCCACCCTGCCTAATTCATCACACCTAACCATTTTACCGCTAAAGTGTACTTCTCTTGTCTTCCCTTTTTCACAGGTAAGCAGGTAATTTGCTCCACTCCCTAATTCAATGTATTCCTGGGTTTGAGGGATTATTTCCAGTCCAAAACCAATTATCGGTTTAGTGTGAACATATTGAGTGAATTCAAATCCAGATTCTTGAAACATATTTCTCTGGTAAATGTCTGCCCCGGCATTAAAGGCAAGCAACCCAAAAATAATTGCAATGAGCAAGAATGGTTTTCTGAAGAAGAGTATTACGAGGCATAAAGAAATTGCTATGCCTAGCATTTCAAGTGTTGCATGCACTCCTTCAGAAAACCTGGCCACAATTAATGCTACAGCAATCAAGTATACCCCTAAAGAGTAAACCAGCAAGTCCCTATACTTTAAACCCTTCTTAAAAAATAATACTAATAAAAGTATTGTTGCCATCAAATACGTGTAAATCTTTAAATATAATTTTTGCCATCCATAGCTTTCAGTGTAATCCTCAAGAAAGTTTCTCACCCTCTCTGAAGGAATCACTTCAATGAGCGGGGATAAAAGATGCCTTCTCGGTTTTTCTTCCTCCAATGCAGCCGGAATGTCTCTTTCCGCAGGCAATGGAATTTTTTCTTCCACTCTCTGTTTGAATGGTTCTTCTATTGGTGCCATAGGCAGTTCCTTCTGCCCTGAAATAAAAGGCAATCCTTCAGGCAGGGTAGAAGAAATCATTGGAACAAAGTTAATGGAATAAAAATAAGTCAAAACAAGAACCACAAACATTGCCAGCGTGACCAAATCAAGCAAATAGAGGTTCTTTCTTATCACTCTAAACAAAAAGAATGCCCATACAAACACTGCAAATACAAAGAATGAAATGTAAAGAGTAGTTATATTAACGTAAACCAGAAGCAGGATAAGCAGGATAAGCAATAGCCTGATTCTATATAATTTAAAGTACTTCAAATAAAGATATAAAAAAATTATTAACACTGCAAATTTTCCAAGCATTTGAGGGGCCAGATGAAGGTTTATTATTGGAAAAAAAGCAACAAATGCTGCAATAACCCCGATCCTTTTATTTGAGAACTGGGTTGCAAGCAGGACAAATGAAAGAAAGCAAATAAATGTAAAGAATAATTTAGAAACAAAGAATATATCAACAACAGAAGCTCCCGACAACTTAGAAATAACCACCATGTAATAAAAATAGACAAAGCTAAGGTTGACGTAATTATACGCCCCAAAATCTTCTGGTTTAAACAATCCTGTCTCAAGCCTTGCAAGAAGGTTTATATGGACTGGCTCGTCCCCAATAGGAATAGGCAAGGTAAGAGGGATCATGGAAGAAGCAAAGAAAATAATTAAGCCAACCCAAAAAACCTTGTAGTCCTCATTATATGCTGCGTAAATCAGTGAACCAATAAACATGGAGAAAGATAAATAGTATAACGGAGAAAAATCCACGCCACCACTAAACGTCTGAAAGAAGAAAGAAAAAAGCATTAAGAAAGCCGCTATCCCTATGAACGGGCTGTAGAACCGTATTTTGGATTGAATGAAAAAAAAGAAGAGTGAAAGCAGGAAAGTAACTATGGGAAAAATAAAGGCATTTGTCAAACCTAACCTGTAATAAGGAAAGGCAAACATATACACTAAGACAATTAAGAATAATGGAATGTAGAACCTTTCTCCTAAAAGAGAATCCATTTTCTCTCTAAGCTTTTTTATTCTTTCTGCTAAAAACATTTGTTTCCACCAACACCAATAATGCAATTAATAAAATCACTAATGCTAAGGAAATCCATCTGTAATCAGGTTTAACCACAAAGGAAGAATAGTAAGAGCTTGAATCACTCAAGGTTATTTTTATTAAGTAATTTCCGGGTTTGGAATTATTGATTTTTATTGAATGCTCTCCTTTTCCCTCAATTTCCAGTTCATTATTTTCGAATAACGGACAGGATTCTTTAGTACAGGTCCTTAACTCTTTTAAATTATAGAAAGCAGTTATTGAAATGCTTTCAATTTCTGGATCTTCAACCACTATTTTTACCTCTTCGTTTGGATAAACGGCAAAAGGTTCAATTGAAACAAAAGCTTTAACTGAGGAAAAAATAAAAATGCACAATAAAAAAGAAAGAATTAATTTATTCACCTAAAAGCCCCCTAAGGTAATGGAATCCAATGAGTATGACACAAGAAAGCAAGGAAGCTTCAATTATTGTTTCTCTGGTAAAAGGAAAATTAAACATTGTCTGAAGGAAGAATGTAGCAAAAACAGTTATCACTATAGAGACAAGAACCGGAACTGTAATTGTTTCCATCCAATTCATTTTCCCAATAACTGTTCTTGCAATCAAGTATCCTGGGAGAAAGAGAGAAAGAATCATTGAAGGAACCACATCAAAAGGAAACCTCACTGCAACCGAGATTACTGAAAGAACCACTATTAAAACCGACCAAAAAAGGAATGATGACTCCTGAACACGGGCAAAAAAAGATTTAAGAGGCCAAAGCAAATTATTAAATTCAACCATTTCCAGTCACTGAGTTTGATAATAATAGGAAAAACTTATTTATATTAGTTCTTATTTCTATTATTTAAATGAATGGATTTGAAAACTTTAGAAGGAATGAAAAAGAGCTAATTGTTTTGGCTCTGTTTTTGCTTTCATTGCTTACTGTATTCTCTATTCACTTTGCCTATCCTTTTCTCTATCATTCTGATGCATGGGACCATGTAAAGATTGCAAGAAGTTTAGGGGAAGAGAAAGGAAAGATAGTGACTGGATTCAACTGGGAGATAGGCTACACTGTCTGGTTGAGAATAATCGATCTATTGACATTCAATAATCTGATCAATATTGCAATATTTATTCCAATGATTCTTGGATTCATTTTAAGCCTAGGGAGCTTTGTTTTGGTGAGATACTTATTCAATAACAATTTAATGGCATTTTTTTCAGCAATATTTGTATTGCTTCTGAAAAGCAATGCAACATTAATGGGCACATGGTTCTTGGTTCCCCTTGCTTTTGGGTTAGCAATGATTCCAATATTGCTTTATTTCTTTTTAAGGTTTCTTGAAGTAAAGAAAATGGTTTGGCCCCTTCTAGCAATATTTTCCCAGTCAACTTTAACCCATCCGGTATACGCAATACTCCTTCTCCCAATCTTTGCAGTCTACCTGCTTATTAATCCGTTCCTTATAAAGAGAAACCAGTTAAAAATCGGGATTGGGGTAATAGCGCTTATCCTGCTTCTTCCGTTCTTTTCATTCCAACTCGGAATAAATGAATTCTCTTACTCCCTTCCCACAATGAAGCTTCTTTACTCTACGATGGCAGGAAAACTGACTTTTGATTGGGCAACTAATGCAAAACAATTATTCTATTTAAACGAATTTTTAGGAGAGCCCCTCTTCTATATGTCTGTGATTGGATTTGGAGTGATTGTTGCAGCAATCTTCTTCATCTATTTCTGGAAATTCTTTAAAAAAGAATTTTGCATACTAAAGGACTACTCATTTGATAAAAGACAATCCATTATTGCAATTGCCCTTGTTGTTTTATTGCTGCTCTACCTTCAATTCCATTTAACCGGAAAGATTTTTTTGGCGCCATACGAGAGAATGTTTCTCGCTCTTGCGCTAGTATTTCTTTTAACTGCAGGAATCGGCTTTTATTTCATAGTGGAATTCATTAAGAGAATTATTTTTTACCTGGATTTGGGAACAGGAGTAAGAAAAATTGTATTGAGTATATTGATTCTGTGCATCTTTTTCTTTTTATTTACGGAAATAATTTCTGCCTCTTTCATCCAGAAAAAAGAGCTCTACCAAAACATTTCTCTGGAAGGAGTTCCTTCCGTCCAGTGGCTGAATGAAAACTCAAATAATGAAGATTCAATTCTTGCTGTCCCTTGGCATTCGCTTGCAATCAGAGGATTAATTGAGAGAAAGGTTTTCGGAACCCCACAGACAAGAGGAGGGGAAGGATATGGCGAAAAGTCAATGATCTTTATTTTAAGTAACTGCAGAGAAAAAAAAGAAATGCTGAGTGAACTTAAACCAGATTATCTTTTCTTTGAGTCAGTGTATGAAGAAAAAATGGAATGTGATTTCCTGAATAAAGTGTATGAAAAAGAAGGATTCATTGTCTTAAATCCTGTTAAATAAGCCTCCAAGCTTCCTCCAAAGGAAATCCCTTGAAATATAATAGGCTTGCACTGCCATTCTCATGGGTCTTTTTCTCAGGAACGACCATATAAAGAACTTGAAGTCAGTCACTCTGTTTACTGAGAGTTTTTCATTCCTGTTTTTTTCAAAAACATAAAAGTCATAACGGAAAGTGAAAGAAGAATCTTTCAGAAAAAGATTGTTTTTAGCTAAAAGCACTTTTAACTGGAATGGCGTGAAGTAATGAAAGTGGTATTCTTCCAGCAGCCATCTCTCTTCAGGAAGAACAATAACGCATTTGCCTTTTTCCTTTAAAACCCTTGAAAACTCTCTTGATGCAATAAAGGGCGCAAAAGAATGTTCAAAAGAATCCTTTAAGTAAACGCCGTCAAAAGATTCATCCTTGAATGGAAGTTCATGCATGTCAGCAAGAATTACATTGAGTCCTTTTGAATTAACTTTTTTTGAGTCATCCCTGTTTATAGTTATTCCGACAGAAAAGACCCCTTTTTCTTTTAAAATCTGAAGTGTTATTCCTTCCCCGCACCCTATATCCAAAACCTTTTTGCATGAATTCAGTGGCTTGGAATAAATTCTTGCTGTTTCTTCATTCTCTGAAAGAGCTCGAGACTGATTCAGAAAATAAGAACTCCATTTTTTCTGGTCCATTTGTTTAAAACCCGTCTTGAATTAATACTAAAAACCAGTTAGATTTTCAGAATGAATTTTTCCTTTAGTCTTCTGTGTTTTTCTTTTATGAGGTAAACTGCCAGAAATATCAAGATGAATTCAACTATCACAAAACCAATCCCAAACTCAAATCCACGGAAGTTATTCAATGCAATGGGGGCAATAAAGAAAAGG
>JBDRIL010000045.1:0-11597 GCA_043815885.1 archaeon
GCAAAAATCAATTGATGATGGCTTCTAAGCTCACAAAACTGCTTCAGCATGAAGAAGAATAACGCTGTTGTAATATAAAAATATTTCGCTAAAAAAACACTTTCTCCAATAAAAATATAAAAGCAACAACCCAATTCATTATTATTGGCAGTTTGTTTCGACGAAGTCGAAATCCTATTACCGACTGAAAGGAGGTAGTAGTACACGCATGTAAACTGGGCGTGACAGTTTCCGAGCATAAGCGAGGAAAGCGTACCTCTGAACGAAAGTGAAGAGGTACCCTAAAGCGTAAACCGATTTGCGGTTTTGCCGAAGGCAAGTCCTACTACTGACCGAAGGGAAGTAGTAGTACGTAGTGTAAACTGATAATATTCAGTTTTTGGGGTCATAGGGTAATGGCTATCCCGCTAGGCTCCAGTCAAAAAGGAATTGGAGCGATGACAAAAACAAGGAATTGTTTTTGGATGACATAAATTTTTTGAGGGAGGCACTTAGCAATCCGGGTTCGACTCCCGGTGACCCCATTCATTTTATTTCAATTAGTTTATCGTATAAGGTTTCGTCGTCTGGACTGCCTACAGCCAAGCGGTAAGTTCCTTTTTCTGGAATGTTTACGCTGAAATTAATTTTTACAGGGCACCTGCAGTAAAAGGAGTCTTCTTTCAGCAATGCCTTGGTCCAGTCATTTGTTTCGAATTCATTAATAAATATTGTCTGGTTCTGGATTTCTGCTTTTACTTCAATTGCAGTGGCTTTACAGAATACCTTGTAGTAATTGGAGAACCTTATCGTGTTTCCTTCAATCCTTAAATCCACTTTATTCATTTCTGTTTCATTTGGAGTGTTTGAATTAGGAACAAAATTGTTTTTAGAGTCTATTTCCCCCAGGCAATCCGTTACAGAGAAGTCTGTTGTAAGGTCAGTGTATTTGGTTGTGGAGGTTGCTGTGGGGAGTTCTGGTTCAATGACTAATCCCTCTTCTTCCTCTGGGGTGAGTAATGGCTCTCCTTCCTGGGGAATATAGTCTTCCGGCTTCTCTTTGCTTTCCTGCGGCAAAAGAAAAAAGATTATTCCGATTACTATAATTAGCACTATCAATGCCAGTAATAATTTATTCAAGACAAATTTTTCCTTCATTTCTTCTCTAAAGTAAGATTAATTCCAAACAATTATTTAAATATTTGGCTAATTCTATTAATTAGCAATGAATAAAGAACTAATTAATAAAATGAAGTTAATAAAGAGCTCTTTTTCAAGGAATGACTTAGTAGTGCTTAGAGGTGCAAGCAATGAATGCATTGAAAAGGCTGCCCTTACCTCCAACAGGAATTTAGCAAAAATTTCCTTGATTGCCTATGCATTGCATAAGCTTATCTCCAAACCTCACTTCATTAAATCAAGGAAGTGGAAGGAAGCAAGGCAGAAAATCCTTTTTTCTCTGGATCGATCAATTGATTTTCTGGAGAGAAATAAATTCAATGAATTTGAAAAGGAATTGGAGAAATTATCCCAGAGACTGAGGTCAGTTGATTCTTCTCTTGGAAACTTTATGCAGAACGTTTACGATAAAGCCAGGGTTAAACAGGCTTCAAGGGCTTATGCCTTGGGACTGAGTTTAAGCCAGGCAGCCTCTTTAACCGATTCTTCCACTGGTGATTTACTGAGTTATGTTGGTTCAACTAAAATCCATGAAAAAGAAAAACCATTTATTTCAATAAAGGACAGAAAGAAGTTTTTGGAGGAATTGTTCAGTTATGAATGAATTGGTTTTTGATGCAAGTTCAATAATTTCTGTTTCAGAGAACTGTTTAATGAAGGTACTGAAAAAACTTTCCTTCAAGGCAAAAAGCTCTTTTATTATTCCTGAAATGGTTGAAGTTGAAGTAGTGGAGAGGCCTCTCTCCATTAAGAGATTTGAATTGAATGCATTGAGGGTAAAGAAGGCAATAGAGGAGGGATGGCTGGAGGTTTACAGGGATACGGAAGAACTGAAAAGAATGAGTGAAAGAATTGAATCAATAACCAATAATATTTTCTTTAAGGAAGGAAAACCCATTCACTTGATTCATGCAGGAGAAGCCTGCTCTCTTGCCTTATATAAATTGCTTAGTGCATCTGTTCTCGTAATAGATGAAAGAACCACCAGAGACCTGCTTGAAAAGCCAGAGAGATTCCGTAAAAGGCTTGAAAGGAATTACGGGAAAAAGGTTTCATTTGATTCAAAAAAATTCAGTGAACTAAATAACCTTCTGGGAAAAATCAGGATTGTGAGAAGCAGTGAATTAATGGCTGAAGCATTCGAGCACGGATTGTTTAAAGATGAATTAAAGGAAGACTCCAAGACACTTGAAGCAGTACTGTTTGCATTGAAATTCAATGGCTGTGCGATTTCTTTTTCTGAAATAAACAGTTATCTTAAGGAAGGATAACCAATGATTTCCTCCATAGAAGAAAAGGACTTGAAAGAAATAAGTGAATTGATTCTTGAAGAGTTTCCTTACGTGGAACCATTCAAGGAAAAACTCGGGCAAAGAATCAATGAGAAAAAGGTTTTTGTATTCAAGTTAGTGGAAGAAAAGGAATTGATTGGATTCATTGACTTCCAGTTAAGGAAAGGAATCGGAAGGATTAACGCAGTTACAGTAAAAAAAGATTTCAGGAGAAAAGGTTATGGAAGTGAACTATTAAAATTTGCAGTGGATTTTTTAAAGGAAAGAAACGCGGAAAGAATAACTCTTTTAGTGAAAAAAGAAAACCTTGATGCAAAAAAATTATATGAAAGAAACGGCTTCAGAGTGAAAAGAGAACTGGAAAAAAGAATAGATGATTCAGTAATCGAGGAAATGGAGTTAATGTAATTAAGCTTCTCCGTAGAGAATCTTTATTGCCCTGTTCGAAATCTTTTTTGGGTGTTTTTCCAGTATCATGGCTTCATAGATTTCTTCTTTTGAGAACTTCTTTATTGCAATATCCAGTGAATCAACCAATTTTCTAACTTCCTTTACTTCTTCTTTGGTTAATCCCTGCAGGTCTTCCCCGCTTATCGGGGTTTTTCCCATGCCCTTAACCAATCCCCTTGAAAAGAATCCAGTAATGCTTCCAACCTGTTTTCCGATTGAAGGAACTTCCTGTGCCTGAACTTCATATTCTGGTTTAGAAGTTACTGAAAGAGGGGTTTTTTCTTTCTTTGGAATCAATCCAACTAACTCACTTATATCCTTTCTTGGTTTCTTTTCTTCTTTTTTTGCAATATTCTTGCTTTCAATCACAAGACGTTCTTTTTTTGCTTCCTTTGCAGGAATCTTCTTTGCTTTTACTGCCCTCTCTTTTCTTCTCGGAGACTCAACCACTAATCCTTCAAGCATTTCCTCTTCTTCAGTGGGGGGTTTCATTTTATTTTTTGAACTTCCAACCATAAGCGAACCGAACACGACTCCTTTTGAGGGCTGAACCATTCTTTCCTCCAGAAAGCTAAATTTGTCCCCTGGTTTTTTTTCTCCTCCTACTTTCTTTCCAATAAGCCCTTTCAGTTTTTCTTCTGTTCCATCCTTTTTTGGTTCAAAGGGCTTCTCCCATTTTTCCTTTACCTCTGGTTTTTTTGCCTCAAATCCTTTGAGCATATTTTCTTCTTTTGTGATTGGTTTTTCTTTTGAAATTTTTTTCTTTAATACTTCTTCCCTCAGGCTTTCCTGGATTTCTTTTTTTAATTCCTTTCCCGCTTCAGTTAAAGGCTTTCTATCCAGCTTCTCCCATCCCTGTTTTGGATGAATTTCTTCTTCTTTTACTACAAAAGGAACTTCTTCCTTTTTTTCTTCAGGCTTCTTAAAATCTTCCTTTATGTTTTCCTCAGTGCTTTTATCGCTCTTCCATTTACCAAAATCTTCATCCAGTTTTCCCTTTAGCTTTTGTAATCTGTTCCTCACCCTGTTCAGTTCATTCATTCTCTTTGCCCTTAAATCAGCATACTTTTCATGTTCTTCGTCATTTAATTCAGGCATTCCCTCTCACTCTTTCCCTAAATAAAAACAGCTTTTGGTTATATAAATTTAATTGCAGAATCAGTAACTCTTAGCAATATACACTACTACTTCAGCCTTCTTTCCGCAAACAACACATTTTCCTTTTGGGACTTCTTTCTTGCCCACTCTCTCCCCCCTGATGCTTGCACTCAATTCCTTTTCAATTAATTCAGCACACTTTCCTGCCTCCATTCCAAGGGAACAAAAATTAGCTCTAACAATTTTCTTTCCTTCAATTCCTTTCTTTACTTCCCCCATAGAATAAGCATTAACAATAGAGGAATTAAATTTCTTTTCAGCTTTCTCCAACAAATTTTTATCAATTTCCTTTCCAAGCAAAGCAATTTTTTTCGGGATTGAATTAATTGCAATAAATTCTTTCTTTTTTTCATCCCTCCTGAAAAGCAATGCCTTCTTTTGCTTTAATTCCTTTTCCCCCAATTCAATTCTTAGGGGAATGCCTTTCATTTCCCAGAAATAAAACTTGTTTCCAATCCTTTCCTCTGAATAATCAATTTCAGCCCTTAAATTCAATTCAATTAATTTATTCTTTATTGCTTCAGCTTCCTTTCCAATTTTTTTGTTTAATTCCTTTTTTCCTTCCCTGAATATCGGAATAATTATTACCTGAATAGGAGCAAGAGAAAAAGGGAACACTAATCCATTATTGTCTCCATGCACTGAAATAATTGCTGCAAAATTCCTGCTCACGCAAGGGCCATAGCAAGTAGTCCAAACAAATTTTTCTTCTCCTTTCTTGTCAACGAATTTAATATTGAATGCTCTCGGGAATTGCTGAGAGAGTAAATGCGTTGCAGGAAGCTGTATCACTCTTCCATCAGGCATTAAGGTGTCTGCAGCAAAAGAGGCTTCTGCTCCGGCAAACTTATCCCATTGGGGCCTCTCAAAGTAAATCAATGGAACCGCATACTTTTCAGTAATCAATTTTTTTGTGATTTCCATGTCTTCCTTTATTTGTTTTAATGCTTCCTCTCTTGAAGAAAAAGCATTATGTGATTCAATCCAGTAAAATTCCCTGCTCCTCAAGAAAGGCCTTGTTGCCTTTGTCTCATATCTAAACACTTGGGCTCTCTGATAGCTCTTGAATGGAAGGTCATTATAACTTCTAATCCATAAAGAAAACATCTGATAGAAAGCGGTTTCTGAAGTAGGCCTTAAAGCAAGCTTTTCCTCTAATTTCTCTCCTGCCCCTGTCTCTGTAACCCAGAACACCTCCGGAGAAAATCCCTCCACGTGCTCTTTCTCTAAATAAAAATTCTTTTCAGGAATAACTGTAGGAAACCAATAAGGCTTATGCCCTGTCTTCTGCAATTCTTTCTCTAAATCCCTGTACATTAATTCCATTGGAATAACACTCCAAGGCTGAAACACAACAAAACCCTTTATGTTATACCTGATGTCAGCTAACTCTGCCTTCTTCACTATCTCAGTAAACCAATCAGAAAAATTCCCTTCCTTATCAATATTGAAAGTAATCTTCTCTTTTTCGTTCTTATTCTGCATGATTAAAACCTTTTAGTGCGAACTACTATTAAATAATTTACTTTTTCAGCTTTTTTATTTTTTGAAACTGGTTTCTTTGGGGTCCTAGCACTTTCTTTTTGAAAAAAAGGGCTAGTGGGGCCGCCGAGATTTGAACTCGAGTCGGTAGCTCCCCGAGCTACAATGCTAGACCAGACTACACCACGGCCCCAAAACCGCAAATCGGTTTACGCTTTTCACTACTACCTCCTTTTAGTCGGTAGTAGGACTTGCCTTCGGCAAAACCCCACTGTCAGTTGACACAAACCGTCACGCCCGGTTTATGTGCGTGTACTACCTTTGGTAGTACGTCCTCAGAATTCTTTCCCTTTTTTCTTTCTTTGGGCAATTACAATCGTTTTCTTTTCTGAAAATAGTTTCTTTGAGGTCCTAGACCTTTGCTTGTTTTTCTTTCTTTGGGCAACTTACACTTTCTTTCTTTTTCTAAAAGAAAGAAAGGGCAGAGTGGGACTGCCCGGATTCGAACCGGGGTTATTGGCTCCCAAAGCCAAAGTGATAGACCAGACTACACTACAGCCCCAATCAGAACCTACGGTTCCGATACCTCCCTTACGGAAGGATGCCTTTTCCTTTTTGATCAACCTTTTTTCCAAAAAGGCTGTCCGATACCTTTTCCTTAATCAGAATCTATGGTTCTGATACCTTTTCCTTTTTGATCAACCTTTTTTCCAAAAAGGTTGTCCGATACCTTTTCCTTCTTGCTATTACCTCGCTTTACTCGGTAATAGGAGTTCCTCGCTTTTCGCTAGGAAAACAATTCATATAATTAAGTAGATTAAAGAATAAGAATTTATTGGAGTAGAAGTAAATCACTTTGCATTTTAAATCAATAACATTTTTAATGGAATTGAGTTTTAAAATATGTTGATTGCTGTATGGAGAGAAAGGATATTACTTTAGTTACATCGAAAGGAGTTGAAAAAAATGCCTAAAAAACCACTGCCACCATTACGAGAGCAACCAGGAAAAATACGTAAACGGCTACTTGCAGAAGAATTACGAAAACATCAGGAAGCGAATAACCCAACAGGAAAGGAAAAGAAAAAAAGATAGCTTCCAACAAAAAAAGGCTGAATTCTTCCATAATGAATTTAAATTAAAGAACTGTATTCTTATTATGCAATTCAGATTAGTGGCTGAATACTTTGACAGGATTGAGAAGGTTTCCTCCAGACTTGAAATGACTGATTTATTGGCGGAATTATTCAATCACGTTACAGCTGAAAACATGAAGGAAGTTGTTTATCTTTCCCAGGGAAAGCTTGCACCGAATTATGAGAGCATTGAAGCAGGAATGGGGGAAAAGCTGTTAATGGATTCCATAGCAAAGGCAAGCGGTTTCACTAGAAATGAAATTGAAAAGGGATTCAAGGAAAAAGGCGATTTAGGTTTAGTTGCAGAGGAAATAATCAAGAAAAAAAAGCAGTCAGCATTATTCACTCAGGAATTAACTGTAGAGAAAGTGTACAAGAATTTAATAAAGATTGCTAAAGTGGAAGGTTCTGGAAGCCAGGAAATGAAGTTAAAGCTCATGGCAGAATTGCTCAACAGTTCTTCCGGAGTAGAGGCAAAGTATATTGTAAGGATTCCGTTAGAAAATTTAAGATTAGGAATTGGAGATCCTACAATAATGGATGCATTTGCATTGAATTTAATTGAAGAAGGAAAAAAGGACAAGCAATTAGTGAAAAAAATTGAAAAGGAAATGAAGGAAAAGAAAATTAAAGAAAAAGATTGGAAGGAAGAATTGAATAGAAAAGTAAAGGCTGTTTTGAGGGAAAGGATTGAAGAGAAGTATAATATTCATTCTGATCTGGGGGAGATTGGAAGAAGATTAAAGGAAAAAGGATTGAGGGGACTGGAAAAAATAAGTATTCAGGCAGGAATTCCAATAAGACCGACTCTCGCAGAAAGATTGAGTACAGCAGAAGAAATCGTAAAAAAGATTGGAAAGTGCGCTGTAGAAAGTAAATATGATGGATTTAGGTTGCAGGTAAATAAGGATGGAGATAATGTAACGATTTTTTCAAGGCAACAGGAAAATATTACTCATATGTTTCCGGAGATAGTGGAAGGAGTAAAGAAGCAGTTAAAGGCAAAGAGTGCAATAATTGAAGGCGAAGCCCTTGCAGTAAATGAAAATACCGGAGAATTCTTTCCTTTTCAGGTTACGATTCAGAGAAAGAGAAAGTATGGAATTGGAGAAAAAGCCAAAGAATTTCCATTGAAATTATTTGTATTTGATGTAATGATGTTTAATGGAAGGAATTTAATGAATGAACCCTTCTCCAAAAGAAGAAAGTTACTGGAAAAAATAATAGAGAAGGGGAAAGTAATTGAATTAACTGAAAGCATTATTGCTGCTGACCCAAAAAAAATTAATTCTTTTTTTGAGAAATCAATTGAAAGAGGATTGGAGGGGATTATTGCAAAGGACTTGAATGCAAAGTATATTGCTGGAGCAAGAAAGTTCTCCTGGATTAAATTAAAGCGTTCCTATAAAGGGGAATTGAGTGATACAGTTGATGCAGTAATAATTGGTTACTATAAGGGAAGGGGAAAGAGAACCCAGTTTGGCTTGGGGGCACTGCTTACAGCGGTTTACGATGAAAAAAAAGATGAATTCAGGAGCATTGCAAAGATTGGGACTGGAATGAGCGAGGAAAAAATAAAGGAACTGGAAGGAATATTGAGTAAAATTAAGTCCTTAAAAAAACCTGTTAGAGTGAATTCTGAACTCGAGCCTGATTACTGGGTTGAACCAAAATATGTAATTGAGGCAAGGGCAGACGAAATAACCAAGAGCCCTGTACATACAGCAGGAAAAAAGAAGGGAGAAGGCTATGCTTTAAGGTTTCCAAGAATGATTTCAATCAGAACAGACAAAAAACCAGAGGAAGCTACCACGGAAAAAGAAATAATTAAAATGTATGAATCCCAAAAACATGTAAGCACAGAAGAAGTGGTATAATGAAGGAATCAAAGATTTCTGTAATGTTCAGGATGCTCGCTTTTTTTGCGGCTTTTGGAGTGGTGGTTTATGCAATGCTTGTATTGAATGATTACTTGGGAGATTTCAGGAACCTGTATTTTCTTTTGGGTAATTGGGGAGACGCTATAGGGTTAGCGATATTCATTCTTGGAATTTCCTTTATTTTGAGGTATCTTCTTTTGTGGCAGTACAGGAAGAGCGCTGGGATAAAGAGAAGGAAAAGAAAATGAATGCAATAATTGTAGTTGGTCTTGCAAGATCTGGAAAGGATACTGTGGCTGAATTCATTGAAAGAGATTATGGATTGAAGAAATTTGTTCTTTCAGATGTATTGGCAGAAGAATTAAGGAAGAGGGGAAGGAAGGTTTCAAAGAAGGGAATGGTGGAGTTAGGGGACGAATTGAGGAAGAAGCATGGAATGGACATAGTTGCAAGAAAGCTGTATAAAAAAATCATTAAATCCAAATCAAAAAAAGATGTCTTGATTGTTGGCGCAAGGTCAATAGAGGAAGTCAATTACTTCAGGAAAAGAATGAAGAAAATCTTTATCGTGAAAATTGAAACGCCTTTGAAGGAGAGATTCAGCAGAAGGAGTTCTCTTGATCCTTCCACCCTGAAGGAATTCAGGAAGAGAGATTTAATTGATAAAAAGAACAAAGGAATGGAAAAAGTGTTGAGTAAAGCTGATTATATTATAAAAAATAATTCTGGAAAGATGGAATTGCATAAAAAAATTGGTTTCTTAATAGAAAACATTTATAAACAGAAACGCGTAGTTGTTATTGGTGATAAGCTTTATGGCTATGGAAAACATTTTGAGTGATACCGGAAACGCATTAATCCAAGCATTGTATAGCCTATGGGATACATTCGTTCTAACGATTCCAGGATTGCTTGCAGCTATAGTCTTAATTATCATTGGATGGATCATCGGAAAAGTACTGAAGGAAGTAGTAGTCAGAATCATCAGGATAGCAAAAATAGATGAATGGGTCGAAGAACATAAACTTTCAGCTGTGATTGGCCATGTTCCAATTTCAGCTATTGCAGGAACCATTGTAAAATGGTATGTAATCGTTTTGTTCTTGGCTCAGGCAGTAGCATTCATTCAGTTAAAAGTACTGGAGAACTTCCTGACTTATCTGTGGGTATTCATTCCAAGGGTGTTGGCTGCATTTGCTTTCATTGTAATGGGATTCCTGTTGGCTAGATATGTCAGAAACATGGTTGAAAAGACGGCTCACACGCACAAGGCAATCTTTGGACTTGTAATAGAGATAGTCATTATGTACGTTGCAGTAGTACTTGCCTTAATGAACATGGGCTTTGATGTAACAATACTGTTAGATGCATTCAGAATAGCATTGACAGCATTCGTTGTAATCTTTGCCTTAATCATTGGAATAGCGTTTGCAGTAGCATTCAAGAAAGACATACTTGGGTTCGCGACCGACATAAAGAAGCAGGTAAAGTAAAAAGTAAAGGGAATTTTTCTCCCTACTTTTTTTTCTTTTTATATAATTAAATAGCTTTAAAAAGGTTTTATAGCAGAAATAAAAATATAATTAAACCCTAATTTTATTCTTTGATTAAAAGAATTACTTTAGGGCTAATATCAAAGGGCAAAAATATAGAAACAAAATTTGTCCTTTGATATAAACCTTGCGGAGGACAAACCTTATGGATAAAGTTGCAGAATTAAGGCCCTTTCAGAAAAGGGTTGAATTGCTCGTGAAAGTAGTGGAAAAAACAGAAGAAAGAGAAGTTACCTCAAGACTGGACAATACCACTCACAGGGTATCAGAAGCAGTAGTGGGAGACGAAACAGGAACAATACTTCTCACTCTGTGGGATGACCTCATAGACAAAATAGAGCAAGATAAAGTGTATAAGGTAACAAACGGTTACACCTCTCTCTTCAAGAACACCCTTAGACTGAATATCGGAAGATACGGTACAATAGAGGACTCAAGCGAAGAAATAGGAGAAGTAAACTCTGACAATAATGTATCAGAAAAAGAAATTCAGACAGGAGGAAGGTTCGGAGGAGAAAGAGGCGGTGGCTTCAGAAGAGGATTCGAGAAAAGAGAAAAACCAAAAAGAGAGGAAACAGAAGAAGAAGACACAAGCGACGAAGACAAAGAAGATGACGAAGAAAGCGATGACGACTCAGAAGACGAACCAGAAGCTGATACAGAAGAAGACACTGCTTCTGAAAAAAGCAGTGGCGCAAAAGATAAAAAGAACAAGAAAAAAGAAGCTGCTGAAGAAACAAGCGACGAAGACAAAGAAGAAGACGAAGAAAGCGATGACGACTCAGAAGACGAACCAGAAGCTGATACAGAAGAAGACGAAGAACTGAAATAAACCGGAATTGATTTCTTCTATTTTTATTCTTTTTTTTATTGCATACCAAAGGCATGCATTGTTTTTTTGATAAAACTCCCAATTTGAGTATAACTCAAATGGGTCCCTTTGAATCCTTAGATTCAAACAGGGTTTCTTAAAAGTTTTTTATTTATCTGCCTATTTACATAAACCTTAAAAACTGATTCCATTTCAATTACTAGAGTGATGGACTCATGAGAAGGGATCGACAAATACTGGCGGAAAATTGATTTTTCGGATTCTATTATTGAATTAAATAATAATAAAAACGTTTTCTGGGGTGATAATTCTTTCAACACTTAAATTAAGTTTTCCTAGCGAAAGCAAGGAAATCCTACTACCGAACGAAAGTGAGGTATTAGTGCGAAGCACGTACTACTGACCGAAGGGAAGTAGTACACTGACGTAAACCGGCAGTGGCGGTTTCGGGCCTGTAGCTCAGCCTGGTTAGAGCATTGGTCTTATACACCAAGTGTCGGGGGTTCAAATCCTCCCGGCCCACTAGCCCTTTCTTTAAAAAAGAAAGTGCTAGGACCCCAAAGAAAGAAGTTTCAAAAAAGAAAGGGAATTTAAATGAAAAAAAAGAAGTTATTGGAAGCGTATTCTCTTGAGAAAGAGAATGAAGTAAAAAAATT